>NZ_CP007441.1:315423-630847 GCF_000590475.1 Stutzerimonas stutzeri
TCACGCCGTTCAGCTTCTATGAATCGGTGGCCATGTCCTTCGTGATCGTGGTGATGGGCTTTTTGGGTGGTCTGACGCTCTCGGCGATCAAGCGCAGCCTGCAAGCCAAGGATTGGGGCACCATGATCAAAGGTCACGGGGGCATGCTGGATCGGATGGACTCGGTGTGCTTTGCCGCGCCGGTATTTTTCCATCTCACCCGCTATTTCTTCTCGGCTTGATGTTCGGATGCGATCTGAAGAGATGGCAGCTTGCATTACCGGGAATGGTAGCGCGTCCTGATGTTGCTGGCAGGCGGCACCGTGCTACCCAAGCGCTCCGCGAACAGAGCGATCGCCGCTTCGCAGTTGACAGCGATGCCGGTGAACTCGGCGATCAGCTCAGCGAGATCGCCGGTGCGGTGCAGCGCGTCAGCGACATGATTGTGCAGATCGCCACCGCCGTGGAGCAGGCCGCGACTGCAGAAGACGTCAGTGGGAATACCCGGTCGATCAGGCCGCACTGAGTCTGCTCGAAGCTGCGCCAGCGGTGCACGGTGTGGCTGACCGGCTGGGTGAAGGTACGCGCAGCCTGGCGCAGAACACCGCGCGGTTCCGTCTCGGCTGAGTCTTGCACTCAGCGAAACGCGAACCCTCGCCGGCGGTTCAGGTCCGTTGAAGGACGAGCCTGAGCCGTCGGAGCATGTCCATGCAACGTCTCACCTTGCTGTCGCTGGGCAGCATCAACGCTGACTTCCAGGTGCGGGTCGACGAGCCTGCAGGCAGTCGCGAAACCCAGCTGGCCCATGACCTGTGCCGCCTGTCCGGCGGCAAGGCCAGCAATACGGCCTATCTCGGCGCGCGTTTCGGTCACTGCAGCCTGTTGCTCGGCCGCGTCGGCGACGACGAGCTGGCCGAACAGGCACTCGACCCGCTGCGTCAGGCCGGCGTCGAGGTGGATAACGTCGGGCGCGCCGCCGGTCAGTCCACTGGCGTGTCGATGATCATGGTGCCGCCGGATGGGAAGAAAAATATCGTCCTGGCGACCAATGCCAACGACAGCTGGGACGAAGCGGCCATCGAAGCCATGGCCGCTGCCATCGACGGTTGCGCCACCCCCGCCTGTCTGGTCCTCGATTACGAAGTGCCGGCGCCGGTGGTATGCCATGCGCTGGAAGCAGCGACTCGAAGGGGCATTCAGGCGGTGCTCGACCCCTCCTTCCCCGACCGGGTGGAGCGGGCGCTATTGCCCAGGCTGTACGCGATCACACCAAACGTCTCGGAAGCCGAAGGGCTGGTTGGCCATTCGCTCGACACCCTGGACCAGCACGCGGATGCCGCGCGTCAACTGCAGCGCGACGGGCCTGCCGTGGTGTGCATCAAACTGGGCGATGGCGGCTGCGTGCTGGCGACGGCTGACCAGATCCTGCACATCCCGCCAGGCGACGTAGAACCGGTCGATACCACCGGCGCTGGCGATGCCTTTACCGGCGTGTTCGCCGTGGCTTTGCTCGAAGGCCTTGATCCACGGGAGGCCGCCGCCTGGGGCGTTGCCGCGGCGAACCTTGCCGTCACGGGTTATGGCTCGCAGCCGGCGTATGCCGATCGACAACAGGTGGTCGAGCTGGCGCAGAAGCTGCTCGAGAAGGCGAGGAGGCTTGATGGCTGAGCCGAAAACGCAGTGCCAGATCGTCTTCGAGCATTACGACCGCGGCGATGAGCGACGGCGCGAAGCCTTGCTGGCGCTGGGCAACGGGGTCTTGTCGTGGCGGGCCAGTGCACCGGAAGCCTCGATTCAGCAGCATGTGGATGAAAGCCAACACTACGCGGGTTTCTACCGCGCCGGCTGGTATGACGAGGCGCCGCGCGAGGTCAATGGTGACTCGGTGCAGATGGCGGCCCTGGTCAACTTGCCGGCCCCCTTCGGTCTCAGCTTTGCGTTAGATGATGGCGATTGGTTCAGCCTCGATAGGGTCGACCTGCAGCGTTATCGGCAAACGCTGAGTCTGGACACTGGCGTGCTCGAACGGCATTTCGAATTCGATCTGGCTGGCCATCGGTTGAGGTTGCTGGAGGGTCGTCTGGTCAGCATGGCGACCCCCAATCTCGCCGTGTTGCGCTGGGAATTGCAGCTGCCGCCCGGTCTGGAGGTGCGCCTGCGCTCAGTGCTGGACGGTGGCGTACGTAACGCCGGGGTGGAGCGCAACCGCGCCTATGAAGGACGGCGTCTGCAGCACTTGGCGTTCGACCATGACGACAATGGCACCGCCGCCCTCAGCGCCCGATTGCATGACCATCGCCAGCGCCTGGCGATGGCGATGCAGCTCCGGTCGCCTGAGCGACAGCTGCAATGGCGCAGCACCATCTACGAACAGCGACTGATCCAGGACGCCCGATGCGCGGTGCCGGACGACGGTCGGTTGATCATTGAAAAGCGGGTCGTGGTGCTGATCGACGAGGAGTGCCCGGTTGCCGACAAGGATGCCCGTAGCGAGGCATTGCGACAGTTGCCCGGCGACGATTATGAGCACCTGAAACAGGCGAGCGCCGAGGCCTGGCAAACCTTGTGGCAGGATCACGCACTCGCCTCGGACGATCCCGAGTTGCAGCGCACCTTGCATTTTCACGCGTTTCACCTGCTGCAAACCGTGTCGCCGCTCAGCGTTGGGCGTGACCTTGGCTTTCCGCCTCGGGGTTGGATGGAAGGCTATTACGGCCAAGTATTCTGGGACGAGCTGTTCGCCTATCCGATACTCGCGACCCATTGGCCCGAACTCGCCAGAAGCCTGCTCGACTACCGTTATGCCCGGCTAGACAAGGCGCGTGAACGGGCTCGTCGTGTCGGGCTGCGGGGCGCCATGTTCCCCTGGCGCAGCGCACGCACGGGCGAAGAGGAGACGCCGCCGTGGCAGTGCAACCCGATGTCTGGCCGCTGGATGGCCGACCACACCCGCTTGCAGCGGCATATCGGCTCGGCCGTGGCGTACGACGCCTGGCAGCTGTATCTGGCCACCGCTGACGAGGCATTGCTGGCCGGGCAGGTCGGTGAGTTGATTATCGAAGTGGCGCGTTTCTGGGCGAGCCTGGCGCAGTTCGATGCGTCGCGGCAGCGCTACCTGATCTGCGGTGTGATCGGCCCTGACGAATATCACAACAGCTACCCGGACGCGGCAGAGCCGGGGTTGAACAACAACACTTACACCAATCTGATGGCGGCCTGGACGCTCGACCGCGCGCGGCAGGTGCTGGCGTTGCTCAGCGAGCCCGATGCAGTCGCGTTACGGCAACGACTGAAGGTGGAGCCGGACGAGCCGGAACACTGGCAAACGGTCGCTGAAGGGCTCTACCTGCCCTTCGTCGACGATCGATTGCTCAGCCAGTTTGAAGGCTTCGACAAGCTGGAAGCGCCATCGCAGGAGTGGCTGCACGGCGACCGGCCGCGTTTGGACTGGATGCTCGAAGCGCGGCATGACAGCTGCGATCGCTATCAGCTGACCAAGCAGGCCGATGTGCTGATGGCTTATCACCTGCTGCCCTGGCAGACGCTGCAGCAAATTCTCGAGCGTCTGGGTTATCCCCATGACAGTGCCAGCGTACGCCACACCGTCGCCTATCACCTTGCCCGCATCACTCATGAGTCGAGTCTGTCGAAGGTCGTCTGCGCCGGCGCGTTGGCAGGCATAGACAGCGAGGCGTCCTGGTCCTATTACCAACAGGCACTGGCCACCGACCTGGGTTCGCCGGGCAACAGTGGCACGCAGGAAGGCATCCACCTCGGCGCCATGTGTGGCTCACTCGACGTGTTGCAGCGACATTACCTCGGGGTACGTCTGGAGCTTGATGGTCTGTACGTCTTTCCCTCGCCACCGCCGCAGTTGCGGCAGATAGCGCTGACATTGGTGTTCCGGCAGGCACGCCTGCATCTGCAGCTGGCTGACGGCTCGCTGTCGATTCGCGCGGCCCATGAAAATTCGGGTTCGGTGCCGCTGCACTATGCTCAAGGCAGTTGCCAGCTGGGGCCGGGCGAGTCGCTCGAGATCGCCTGCCCGCCGCCGCAGGATCGCTCGGCAACGGATTGAAACAAGGCGGCGCGTCGATTCAGCGGAACGTCCGGTCCAGAGCCCGTTCCATAACAGAACGTGCCACAAGGAGACGCAGTGATGATGGAGGTCGGAAGCGCTCGCCGATGGCTGGATGGGCTGGGCTGGGCGGTGATCTATGCCTTGATCTGGGCACTGTTCAGCGAGGGCGGCGGATGGTCGCTGGGCGCACCGACCGTCCTGTTGTCCGCGGGGCTTTCAGTCTGGTTGGGCTTGCGGCCCTGGCAGCCGTCGCTGCGGGCGCTGCCTGGGTTTGTCGGTTTCTTTCTCGGCAGGATGGCCGCTGGCGCCTGGGATGTGGCCGTGCGTGCGGTTCATCCACGCCGACCGCTGCAGCCGGCGTGGCTCGACTACCCGATTGCCAGCCCTTCGCCTCAGGTGCGGCTGGTGCTCTCTGCGCTGGTCGGCTTGTTGCCCGGCACCCTGGCCTCGCGAGTGGAGGGCGACCAGATGCGCGTGCATGTGCTTGATGAGCGCCAGCCGTGGAAACCCACCGTGAGCGAACTCGAACAGCGCCTCGAGCAGCTGCTGGTGCGGGGGCGCCCGCATTGATGGCGGTGTACGCGTCCCTGCTGCTGCTAACCATCATCATCGGGCTCGGCCGCGTGGTGTTGGGGCCGGGTCGGGTGGATCGGCTGCTGGCGATCCAGCTGTTCGGCACCACCGGCACGGCCTTGCTGTTGGTGCTTGCTCAATGGCAACACCAACCGGCGCTACGTGACGTGGCGCTGCTGCTGGGGCTACTCGCAGCGGTCGCGAGCGCCGCGCTGGTGCAATTGCTGCGCAGGGGCCGACATGACTGAGCTGCTGCTGGATGGTCTCAGCTGGCTGCTGCTGATTGGCGGCCTGCTGTTTTTCGTGGCGGGCAGTATCGGTCTGCTGCGCTTTCCCGACACCGTAAGCCGTCTGCATGCCTTAACCAAAGCGGACACTCTGGGCCTCGGGCTGGTGATTGCCGGGCTCTCGCTGCGTGCCGACAGCCTCTGGGAAATCGGTCAGATGGTGCTGATCTGGCTGTTGTTGCTGGCGTCCAGCGCCACCGCCTGCCAGTTGCTGGCGAGACAGGCCGGAGAGGAGCCACGCGATGACTGAATGGCTGTTCGACGGGGTGCTTGGCCTGCTCCTGTTGGGGCTCGCCTTCGGCGCGCTGCATGGTCGCAACCTCTACACCAGCGTGCTGCTGTTCATCGCCTTCGGCCTCGCGCTGGCGTTGATCTGGGCGCGCCTGGGCGCAGCGGACCTGGCGTTGGCCGAAGCGGCGATTGGCGCCGGGCTGACCGGCGTTCTGCTGTTCACCGCACTGGCGCGCCAGCACAAGCCAGCGGATCTGCCAGGTGCCTTCTGGCGGCCGCGGCGGTGGTCATGCCCATGCTGATCCTGCTGGTGCAAGGGCTGGCGCCACTGAGTGAGGTCGAGCCGCGGTTGCCGGCGCTGATCAACCTGCATCTGGATGAGACCGGTGTCAGCCACCCGGTAACCGCCGTGCTGCTGAACTACCGCGCCTGGGACACGCTGCTGGAACTGGCCGTCCTGCTGCTGGCGCTGCTCGGCGCGCGGCAACTGGGGCCGCGACCGCTGGATCTGGCGGAGCCCTGGCCGCTTCTACGAGCCTGGGCGCGGGTGCTGGCCCCGTTGCTGGTACTGGCCGCCGGCTACATTCTGTGGCGCGGTGCCAGCGCGCCAGGTGGCGCCTTTCAGGCTGGGGCGCTACTGGCCTCGGGTGTGGTGCTGCTGCGCTTGTCGGGCTTGGTGCCACGGTTGCGCTGGTCCTTCAAGCCGTTGCGCTTGCTGGTGCTGGGCGGCCTGCTGGTGTTTATCGGTGTTGCGCTGATGACCGCCTGGCTGGGCGAGGGCTGGCTGACCTACCCAAGCGGGGCGGCCAAGCTGCTCATTGTCCTGATCGAGAGCGTAGCGACCCTGTCGATCGCTGCGAGCCTCAGCCTGCTGGTGGTGGGCGAAGGGGAGGATGTCTCCTCATGACCAGCAGCCTGTTCTGGATGATCATCGGTGCTGCGCTGTGGTTGCTTGGACTGCACGGATTGCTGACCTTGCGTCAGGCACTGCGCCGGATCATCGCCTTCAACCTGATGGGCAGTGGCGTGTTTCTGGTGATGATCGCCCTGGCGGCGCGCAGCCAGCCGAGCGATCCGCTGCTGGTAGCGCTGGTGGTGACCGGGCTAGTGGTGGCGGTCAGCGCCACCGCCCTGGCGTTGCGGCTGGCCGGCGTGGCGCAAGATCCGGAGCAGTCAAAGGGCCAGCAGGAGCCGCAATAATGAATGCGGCGTTGCTGAGCCTGTCCCTACCCCTGATTGCAGCTCTGCTGCTGGTGTTGCTGCGGCCGGCTCGTAGTGGCCTCTGCGTGATCCTGATGAGCGCAGCCAGCCTGACCGCCGCGGCGTTTGCCTTGCAGCAGGCGATCAGCCTCGGGCCGCAGCTGTTACAGATCGGCGGTTGGGAGACACCGTTGGCGATCCGGTTCCAGCTGACCCCGCTCACCGCGCTGCTGATGGTCTTTACCGCCGGCCTGCATCTGCTGGTCGCGCTCTATGCAGCGCGCAGCTCGCACGCCACTGGCAACGAGGATTACTGGCCGTTGTCCTGCCTGTTGCATGCGTCGCTGGTCGCACTGTGGCTATCGGCGGACCTGTTCAACCTGTACGTCACGCTTGAACTGCTGAGCCTCTGTGCCGTGGCGCTGGTGGCACTGGCCGGGCGCAAGGCCTATCGCCCGGCCTTCAACTACCTGATGCTGTCGCTGGCCGGGTCGCTCGCCTACCTGTTTGGCGTGGCGTTGTTTTATGGCCGCTACGGCGTGCTTGATGTGTTGGTGCTGGCCGAGCTGACCGAGGCCGACAGCACCACCCGCCTGGCGCTGCTGCTGATGAGTGTCGGGCTGATGCTCAAGGCTGCATTGTGGCCGCTGCACCTGTGGCTGCCGCCGGCGCATTCCGGCGCACCGACGGCGGTAAGCGCCTTGCTCTCCGCGCTGGTGGTCAAGGGACCGATTTATATCCTGTGGCTGATCTGGAGCCAGATCGCGCCACCGGAGTTGGGGCGTCAGGCCGGTTTTCTGTTCGCCGAGGCCGGCATCTTTGCGTTGATATCTGGCGGCTGGTCGGCGTTGCGCGCGCCGCGTTTGAAGGTGCTGGTGGCCTATTCGACGGTGGCCCAGCTGGGCTATGCGCTGCTGGCGCTCGGCCTGCTGCTCCACTGGCAGGAGCCGCGCATGGAGGCGGCGCTGTGGTTGTTCGTTCTGGCGCATGGGCTGGCCAAGGTGTCGATGTTCCTGGCGGCCGGCGAGCTGCAGCGGGTGCTGGGTACGCGTCGGGTACGGGCGCTGAAAGGCGCCAGTCAGAACATGCCGGTGGCCATGGCGACTTTCGCCGTCGCCGGTGGCAGCTTGATTGGCCTGCCGCCCAGTGGAGGCTTTCTTGCCAAGTGGCTGTTGCTGCAGCCGCTGTTCGAGCAACCGCAGCACTGGCCGTGGGCTTTTGGTGTGCTGCTCGGCACGCTTATGTCGGCGGCTTACGTGTTTCGTGTGGTGGCGCTGGGCTTCGATCGTGCGCGGCCCAACCCACCCAGCGTCAAGCCTGATCCCGTTGCGCAATGGCTGGCGATGCTGCCGGCGCTGTTGGTGCTCAGCCTGGCGCTGATCAGCGAGCCCTTGCTGCTCTGGCTCGGTGGGGTGGCGCGATGAACTGGACCCATTGGCTACCGCTGGCAATCGTGTTCAGCTCGCTGGTGCCGGGCCTGCTGATTTTTACCCTGCGCGAAGAGCAGCGCCGCTTGCGGGTCACGCTCAACCTCGCCGGTGTGGTGATCAAGCTGTTGCTGGTGGCGGCGATGATCTATGGCGTGAGCAAAGGCCTGGAGTTCCGCTTCAGCCTGCCGTTCCTTCCCGGCGCGCCGCTGGTGCTGCAGGGCGATGCGCTGTCGCTGTTGTTCGTCGCGCTGTCGTCGGTGCTGTGGTTGGCCACTACCGTTTATGCCATTGGCTACTTTGAAAATTCTCCGCTGCAGTCGCGCTTCTTCGGCTACTTCAGCCTTTGCGTGAGCGCCACCGTAGGCCTCGCGCTGGCGGGCAATCTGGTCAGCTTTCTGTTGTTCTACGAGATGCTGACGCTGGCGACATTCCCGCTGGTGGTGCATCGCGGTACGCCCGAAGCGCTGCGCGCCGGGCGCGTCTATCTTGCCTACACCGTGGGCGGCGGTGCGCTGGTGCTGATGGGTGTGGCGCTGCTGCATGGGCTGGCCAGTGGACAGGATTTCCAGCCCGGTGGCTATCTGCTGCAGGCGGTGGGCGAGCACGATCTAACGCTGCGCGTCGCTTTTGTCCTGCTGGTCGCCGGGCTCGGCGTCAAGGCGGCGCTGATTCCTCTACATGGTTGGCTGCCAAAGGCGATGGTGGCGCCCGCGCCGGTCAGCGCGTTGCTGCATGCGGTGGCGGTGGTCAAGGCAGGCGCGTTCGGTATCGTCCGGGTGGTCTATGACGTCTATGGCGCCGAGGCGATGGATCAGTTGGACATTGCCGGGCCGCTGCTCTGGCTGGCCGCGGCGACCATCCTCTACGGCTCGTGGCGGGCATTGCAGCAGCAGGAGCTGAAGAAACGCCTGGCGTACTCGACCATCAGCCAGGTGTCTTACGTGACGCTCGGCGTAGCGCTGCTCGGGCCGATTGCGGCGGTCGGTGGGCTGGTGCATCTGGTCCATCAGGGCCTGATGAAGGTGACGCTCTTCTACTGCGCCGGCAATTTTGCCGAAACCTTGGGGATTCACCGCATCCGCGAGATGGACGGCGTGGGCCGACGCATGCCGCTGACCATGACCGCCTTCAGCATCGGCGCCCTGGGGATGATCGGCATTCCGCCGATTGCCGGCTTCGTCAGCAAGTGGGCGCTGGGGATGGGCGCGCTGGAGGTCGGCCAAGACTGGGTGCTGCTGGTGCTGATGGGCTCGGCGCTGCTCAATGCCGGTTATTTCCTACCGCTGCTGTGGCGCGGGTGGTTTGCCGCCCCGGCCGACTGGCATGAAGACAACTGGCGCGAGGAGCGCTGGGAAACGCACTGGATGCTGTTGCTGCCGGCGTTGTTCACCGCAGCGCTGGCGGTGGCGGTCGGCTTGTTGGCCGGCACCGCACTGAGCCCGCTGGGCTGGGCGCAGCTGATCGTCCGGCGGGAGTTCGACATATGAGTTCCTGGCTGTGGCTCCTCGTCCCGCTGGCGCCATTGCTGGCCGGCTTGGGCTTGTTGACGCTGCGCGAGCATGCCGTCGGCTGGCTCTGGCTCGGCTGTGTGCCGGCGTTGGCGATGGTCATCTGGCCCATGCCGGCGCTGGATCTGCCGATGCTCTGGGAAGGCGTACGCTGGGGTGCGGGTGATCACCTGAGCCGCGCCTGGCTGGGCTTCACGGCCTTGCTCTGGGGCTGCGCCGGGGTGTTCGCCAGCAGCAGCCAACAGGACGATCCGAGACGCCTGCGCTTCTGGACGTTCTGGCTGCTGGCGCTGTCCGGCAACCTGCTGCTGATCATCGCCACCGATGCGCTGAGCTTTTACCTCGGTTTTAGCGCCATGAGCCTTTCCGCTTACGGATTGATCGTGCATCAGCGCGGCCCGGGTCCACGCCGTGCCGGGCGGCTGTACCTGCAACTGGCGATCTGCGGCGAAATGGCCTTGCTCGGTGGGCTGATGTTGCGCAGCCATGCCGCCGATGGCGACTTTGCCTTTGCGGCCTGGCGGACACTGCCGATTGATGGCCTGACGTTGCTGCTGTTGCTGATCGGCCTCGGGCTGAAAGCCGGGTTCTGGCCGCTGCACGTGTGGCTGCCGCTGGCGCACCCGGCGGCGCCGGCACCGGCCAGTGCGGTGCTCTCCGGGGCGATGCTCAAGGCGGGCTTTCTCGGCCTCTGGCGCTGTTTGCCGGAAGCGGATCCGTTGCTGTCCGATTGGGCGGACGTGTTGCTCGCCATGGGCGTCTTCGGCGCCATCTACCCAGCACTGCTGGGCCTATGTGTAGGTAAGGCCAAGGCGGTGCTGGCCTATTCATCGGTCAGTCAGATGGGCTATCTGGTGATGCTGCTGGCGCTGGCTTGGCGACATCCCGAGCAACTTCAGGCGATGACCGTCGTGCTGATGCTCTACGGCGTCCATCACGGCCTCGCCAAGGGTGCGCTGTTTCTTGCGGCGGGCTTGATCCATGCCGGTCGTCTGCCGCGTATCGGCTGGCTGCTCTTGGCGCTGCCGGCCCTGGCGATCATGGGGTTGCCGCTGACCAGCGGCGGGGCGGTCAAGACAGCGTTGAAAGACGTCTGGCACGCCGGTGATTTCGAAGGTTGGTTGGTCTGGTTGAGCCTCAGCAGCCTGACTACTGCCCTGCTTTTGATTCGCGCGTTGTGGTTGCTGCGCCGGGATGCCCGCGATGCGCCAGCGAACCGTCCACCGCTACCTCAGCTGTTGCCCTGGGCGTTGCTCAGCAGCGGCTCGTTACTCTTGCCCTGGCTGTGGCCCGCCCTGCGCGCGCCGATGCTGCATGGCCTCTATCCGGGGGGCATCTGGGCCGCGCTATGGCCGCTACTGCTGGCATCGGTTTTGGGTGGCGTGGCCTTGAAAAGGGGCTGGAAGGTTCCGGCACGCCTGGCGAATCTACCCAACCCGGCGCTGACGCTCTCGCTGCTACTCCGACGTCTGGTGTTACACCCACCCATGACCATTCAAACACTCCACCCGAATACCTCGCGCTGGCGGCAACGGGAGCGCCGCTGGAACCGCTTCTGGAGCACCGGCGCGCTCACCATGAGCGCCTGGTTGCTGGCCGCTTTGCTGTGGTTGGGTTGGTTGTGGTGAAGCGTTGCGCTTTCAACCCTGGCCGCACCTCGCGTGCGGGTACGGCGCGGAGGAGGGATGGCCGAACACGTTCGGCCCTAAACACACAGCACCTATAACGCAGGGTCGATCCGTTCGGCTTCCCGTTTCCGTTCATTGACCAGGCGGGGCCCGCGTCAGATCTCGAACCGCCGGACCTGTTGAGTCAGAGCACCAC
The DNA here is from genome assembly GCF_000590475.1 of Stutzerimonas stutzeri. Lineage (NCBI taxonomy): Bacteria > Pseudomonadati > Pseudomonadota > Gammaproteobacteria > Pseudomonadales > Pseudomonadaceae > Stutzerimonas > Stutzerimonas stutzeri. The sequence goes on from NZ_CP007441.1 coordinate 326,537, forward strand.
CAAGCCGCGCTAGTTCCACGCTCGATGCGGCTGTCTGCTCGGCGGAGGCAGCGGACAGATCGGCAATATCCCGCACCCTGGTCACGCTGCGGCTGATCTCTTCAGCCACGGCGCTTTGCTCCTCGGCCGCGGTCGCAATCTGCTGCATCATCTGCTGAATAGCTGCAATCATGCGGGTGATATCCACCACTGCAGCGCCGGTATCGTTGACGCCTGCAACGGTGCGCTCCGTCAGGTCGCTACAGCCTTGCATGGTTTTGGCGGACTCACCGGCGATCCGTTGCAGCCCCTCGATCAGCGACTGGATTTCCACCGTCGCGTCCTGGGTACGTCGTGCAAGGGTACGTACCTCGTCGGCCACCACGGCGAAACCTCGCCCTGCATCGCCGGCGCGTGCCGCTTCGATCGCAGCATTCAGGGCTAGCAGGTTGGTCTGATCGGCCACCGACTTGATGACGTCCAACACACCGCCGATTCGTTCGCTTTCGCTGTTCAGGCGAGCCATTGCCGCGGCCGACTGGGCCACTTCATCGGCCAGCTGTTTGATCTGCACGACCGCTTGACGTGCCGTCGCCTCACCTGATTGAGCTTGCTGGTCGGCTGAAAGCGCCGCGCTGGCGGCTTCTTCGGAATTGCGCGCCACTCCGAGAACCGTGGCGGCCATTTCGTGAATGGCGGTGGCCACCTGATCGACTTCTAGCTTTTGCGAGACCACGCCGGCGCTCGCTTGTTCGGTCGACTGCGATAGCTCTTCAGCGGCGGACGATATCGTTTCAGCAGACCGGCGCACCTGGCCGATCAGTTCGCCGAGGCTGCGCTGCATCTCTCCAAGTGAAGCCATGACGCTGCCAGCGGGCGCCTGCTCGATACCCGGCATGTTGCGCATGTCGCCAGAAGCTACGCGATGGGCGGCGGCGGAGAGATCGAGCGGATCGGCACCGAGGGTGCGCAGCAAGCTACGGACGATACCAATACCCAGTCCCAGGGCGAGCAGTACCGCGAGCACGCAGACACCGATCATCAGGTTGCGTTGGGCCTCATAATCAGCGCGTCCAGACTCGACTTCGGCGTTTGCCACATCACGGCTGTGTTGCATGAAGGCTTCGCCCGCCGCCAGCAGCTGTCGGAGCAGGGGGATGCAGTCGCGGGTTATCCGCAGGATGGCTTCTTCGCGCTGGCCGTTTACGGCGCGCTCCACTATGCCTAGAGCTACCGGACCGTACAGGCCTTCAATACGCTCTAGCTCGGCAAGCAGCTGCTTTTCTTTGCCCGCTTCGGCGTCATGTATCTGAGCAACGGCTGCCTTCAGGCCGCTGAGGTGCGTTTGCACATCGCGGTGTGCCTCAAGCACGGCGGCATGTTCCAGCTGCAAATCGGCGTCGGTGGACACTAACACCAAATTGCGTGCCGCAACGGCACGGCGTTGCGTTGCGATGAGCAACCCAGAGGCCAGCTCCTCGCGGACGCTCACACCCTCGACGTAGTTGGAAAACGTATCGTTGAACTTGGCCAGCTCGACCATCGCCAATATAGAAACGAACAGGACGATGAGGGTAAGTGCGGCGAAGCTAAGGCCGAGCTTCAGTTTCACGGTTAGGTTCATGGGAGAGCCCTGAGGTTGGGATCATCCATGATCTGACTGTGCAGCCAGAATGATGGCATAAAGCCATTTAAAACATTGTACTTTAATGATGTTTTGTACAAGTATTTTCGGGTTGTTGCATGTGCAAGGCGAGGCTCGCGCCTCTGCTGCAGGTTTCCCCTAAGCTGCCGTGACAAAAAAGGACTGCGCCTCTGGCGGGTTCAGGTCAGCTGATTTTCAAATGGCGTCGACTGAAAAGCTTCGCTCCCCCCGCCGCCTATCGCCTCGCAGAGTCTAAGTGGCGTCTTTCCCTACTTCGCCAAAATTTTGGTACAGCTTGAATTGATCAGGTTATACGGCGCGAGCAGCGCCATCAGTTGCGGTATTTTGGCTCGGCGATGAAACCTTTTTTCTAAGCGAGCCGCTGCTTGATGACCTGAAATGGCCTTGGCGCGTACCGGCTGCCCCTGTCTCAGTTCTGTTCGTTTCTTGTACAAAGTCTCGTTGGCTGTGGAGCTTGTTGACGGTGCTCCAATGCGCCGTCAGCCGTTCGGCAGGGTTCCCTATGCCGGTGTGCCCCGCGATGTTGATGGCAGCGCCCTCGTGCTGCGCAGAAGATCCGGCTCTTTGTTGGCCGCTGATGCGGGGTCGCGTGGGAAAGTGGTAATGGCTGCGCTTTTTGGTCTGGCGCATCTCGGAGTCACGCTCGCGTCCTTGATCTCGCAGATCCTGACGGATTGATCCGCGTCATCGAACGATTGGGTCTTGGCGAAACTGCCGGTAGCTCGGAATAAATAATCAGTCTAAGTGCGCCTGTGATTTTTTGAAGCTTGAGTAACAGGCTTAACTTATATAGTTAGCAGCTAACATTTTTATATAAGGCATAAAAAAGGCGCCTACGGCGCCTTGAATGAACATTATGTTTAAGCGGAACCAGGCCCAGTGCGATCACTGCCGTCTTCCGCCAACAATTGGCCGATAGGAGTACGGTCGAAACCGTCATCTGCAAGTTGGTCAGCTTGTGGTGTCAGGTTGAATCCGTCTTCAGCAACCTGTTCGCCCGTTGGCGTATGATCAAAGCCATCTTCCGCAAGTTGGTTGCTCAGTGGCGTACGATCGAAACCATTTTCCGAAACGGTGCGATCACCAACGGCATGTTTCTGCACGGTTGAAGCGTCCTGCACTTCACCCAATAGGGGTTGTGGATGGCTAGGCGGAATGGCAAAGGCAGTGGAAGCGATGCTGGCCAGGATCATGCTTGCAAGTAGCTTTTTCATTTGGGTGTCCTCGGTAGGAGTGGGTACGGGAGCTATGCTACGGGCGAGGACGGGTTGAACAAACGTGAGCGTATCAATAGTACAAATCGACGGGTGTGATACATCAATGCGGCTGTCAATCGATTGGATCAGCCAATTATAAGTTTCAATAAGATCGATAGTTAACAAACCAGTCGGCGAGCCAGCAGCTGTTTCATTCTGTACCGCTGTACCGCTGTGTCGCGCCTTTGCCGGCGTGGCTCGGTGACACGTCTTGCTGCAGGAAGGACGCTGAAACGCGCCTGAACCCTAGGCCGAACCTGAGCGAACGACACTGACGACGCAGCATGGGCTGCGTCGTCTGGCGGCTAACTACTGTCCGCGATGTCCGAACAGCGCGACCAGCGCCGCTGCGCCAACCGCCACGGCTGCGGCAGTCGCAACAGGATGCTGGGTGGCGCGGGTGTAGAGGCTGTGCCGAAATACCATGCCCGGATAGCGACCGCTGGCGCGGCCATCACCGGCACTGCCGACATCGCTGTCGTAAAGTGCGCCACGCGGATGACGGTCCGGGCGCCCGCTCTGGATGGTGTCGTAAACGAAGGTTCGGTTAACCCAGTCGGCCAGACGCGGGGCGTTCTGCGCCAGCCGCGAGAGCAGCTTGGCGTTGCCGATATAGACGTCGCGCTGCGGGTGCTCGGCGGCGTGAAGAATCGCCTGGGCGACGACCTCCGGTGCATAGACCGGCGGTGGGAACACCGGTGCGCTGGGCAGGTAGTTCTTGGAGTGATCCATGAACTGGGTATCGGTCGATGAGGGGCGCACCAGCGTCACGGATATCGGCGTGCGCGACTTCTGCAATTCGACCCGCAGGACGTCGGTCATGGCCTTGATCGCATGCTTGCTGGCGCTGTAGCTGCTGTGGAACGGCAGGGCGTTGGTCGACTCGACGCTGCCGATATTGATCAGCGCACCGCCCTTGTCGCGCAAGTGCTTCACCGCGATCGCGGAACCGTAGTGAGTGCCCCAGAAATTGGTCTGCATGACCTGGTAATGGTCCTCATCGCTGACCTCGTCAAAGCGACCCCAGACCGAACTGCCCGCATTGTTGATCCATGTGTCGAAACCACCGAAGCGGGCGATCGTCTCGCTGGCGACGCGGTCGAGTTGCTCGCGCTGGCCCACGTCAGCCATCACATGCAGCACGCGATCGCCTGCGTTCAGGTCGCGCTCGATATCGACCAGGGCCTCTTCATTGCGCGCCACCAGCACCACACGGGCACCTTTCTCGACGGCGAGGCGGGCCGTCGCCAGGCCGATCCCGCTTGAGGCACCGGTGATGACGATGACTTGCTTGTGCAGGGGTTTGAGAGAAATGCGCATGGGAGCACCTCGACTATTGGCAAGTTGGATGGACTGGCACGGTAGAAGCTATGCGCCCGCTTGCGGTTCCGGGCAGGCGATGGATGGCGACGGCAACCGCAACGACGGTCCGCGATCGGTTTCCGGCTGGGCGAGCGGGACAGTTCAATCGAGGCGGATCGTGGTGGTCCCGGCTGGTAGATGGTTGATCAACAGGCGATTGCCTTCGAGCAGGCTGCCGATCTGTTCGATGTCGCGAACGCTCGCCTCTGCCGGCAGCTGCATGCTGATGCCGCTTATAGGCTCGATTGCCGTAAGGCTGACGACGAGGGTGGATCCGTCGCGTTCGACATCGAGACTCAGCTGATCACGAGCGGCCCACCACTGCCCAAGCTGTGCGAGGGTGCCGAACCAAGCGAAGGGCTTGAGGCGCGGTATGACGTCTTCCAGGAAGCGATACTTGTGATCGACCTCGTTGGGATGCACGAGGATGACGAAGCTCCCACCGTAGGTGGCGATCTGCTGTGCCAGGGTGACGGCTTCATCGGTGCGCAGGTCCATCGCTGGCGCGATTTCGTCTTCGACCGTGATAGGAAATTCGAAGACCGAGGTTTCGCGCTCGTAGCGGCGGTCATGGTTGCTGCGATACGGCAGATGTGTCGTTACGTTGCCTGCCGTCTCGGAGGAGCCGAAACGGTATCCCGACGCCTCCATGGCTTGCGGCAGGCCGGGGGGCGTGGCCAGATAACCGGGCCGAAATGAAACCACCTCGGCGTCGCTCTGATCCTCCAGTAGAAATTTACTGACCCGCAGTTCGCCAAGCACCGTCGCATTGCGGGTATCGCCATGCGCCTTTACCCGTGGCTGGTAGTCTGGATAGCGCTCGCTGCCATCGCCCAGGGGAACCGAGGCATACATGTCCGTATGGCTCACCGAGTGGCTGGCGATTTCCATCCCGCTGCGTCGCAGTTCGTCGATCATCTCCAGCGTTCTGTCGTTGAAGAATCCTTCGTCCTGATAATCGCGGTAGTACTTGGTCTGGATGAAGAACGTGCCGGGCACTTGCTGCCGTTGAAGCAGGTCGCGATAAGCCAGCAAGTGCTCCATCGAGTCCACATAGTCGACGTCGAAGGTCACCGCTGCTGCGAGCTGCTTACCCTGTGGCGCGGTATCCAGCGTAATCGCCAACGGCTCGCGTTGCCGGTACAGCTCGCGGATCCAGCGCAGCCAGACATCCACAGACGGTTCATAACCATTGGCGTAGCTGCGATATCCCTGGTCGTTTCGATCTCCGTGGGCACGCATGATAAAGAAGCCAAGGTCGAAGCCCAGCGCGTAGGCCGCGCCGCCACCGGCGTCCAGATGCCGCACCAGAGCCGGCGAGCCATCTTCGAAATGGGCCAGGGTTGAGCTCGCGCCTTCATAGACTTGTGTGCCGATCCAGCTATCGGGGTTTGCCTGATTGCCGAGCAACACCGACCGCTCGTGAGGGTGGCTTATCCAGCTCAGCGAAGGCTCGGAGGCTGACGCATCTTCGGCGAAATCGACACGGTAATGACTGCGCGACTCGCTCACCGAATCGAAGCCGAACAGATCTTGCAGGCCGCCACCGAGCACCTGGGTCGCCACCAGGGTTCCGCCATGAGTGACGTATCGGCGCAGCGTGAGGAGTGCTTTCTCGTCGAGGTGTCGTCCCGACAGGGCCGGGTAGGCGAACACCACCTTGTGTCGAGTAGCCTCGGCTGGATCCTGGGTGACGGTGAAAGGCACGCCGATGCTTTTCAGTCCATGCGCAAGCCCGAGCCAGGCGGAATCTTCATCGGTAAGCAAGATAGCCAGCCTCGACCGGCCGCCGCCCTGATAGCGGCGCCAGTCGGTGCGGGATGCCCCGGCGACTTGGCTGCGCGCTTCGGGGCCGTGAAGGGGCGTGAGACGCGTAAAGGTATTGCGCTCGATGAAAGCAATCACACCGAAGCCGATAAGGGCAGCGACGCCTAGGACAACGAGGATGCGAAAAAGAGTCGACGGGTGATACCAGCGCGGCACGCGAACCTCGACGTCTGGGATGGCTAGGAGGTAATTGACCGTACGGGTAAACCGCGACGGGGTCCAGTCTCAGCCTTTCGAAAGGAATTCAGAGGTCGTTGCCGAAAACCTCGGAACTCTTTTGATGGCCAATTGCTCTCAATATGGCTCGGGAACGTCTCCCGCGCTTATCTCCGTTGGCCAGTGCCGTTGTGCGGCTCGCGCGCAGCGCATGTGACTGGATGTCGAGCAAGGTGAAAGGAATGAAACGCTTTGTCGTACTGGATAGTTTTCGCGGTGTTTGTGCGGTTGCGGTGGTGTTGTTTCATACCCAGATCCTGCTGAGTTTTTCCGAGCTCAGTTTCTTTCGGCACGCTGATTTATTCGTCGAATTCTTTTTCGTACTGAGTGGTTTCGTCATGTTCCATGCGTACGGCACCCGCGAGTTCGGCCCGCAGGTGCTGAAACGCTTCGTCATCAGCCGGACGTTTCGCCTGTATCCACTTCACCTGCTGATGCTAGTGGTATTCATCGGCTTGGAATTCGGCAAGCTCTGGGCGGAGCATCATGGGTTTTCGTTCAACGACCCGGCGTTCAGCGGCAAGACCGCCCCGAGCGAAATCCTGCCCAACGCCTTGTTGTTGCAGAGCTGGATTAGCAGCTTCAACAGCCTGTCTTTCAATACCCCGGCCTGGAGCATCAGCATCGAGTACTACCTGTACATGCTGCTGGGCTTGGTGCTGTTGTGCGTCCCGCGTTACTGCGGGCAGATACTGGCGCTGGCCACGCTGGTGTCCTTCGCGGCACTGTACGTCGAGCTCGATGTAATCAAGCCCTTCATCTGGCGCGGCGCTTCGTGCTTCTTTGCCGGTGCGCTGACTTACCAGCTCTACCGGCGTCTGGAGCCTGCGATTAGCCGCATGCACGACCAAGCGTTTTTCAATGTGCTCGAGTTGCTCTGCCTGTTGCTGGTGTACCGCACGCTCACCCACGAGACGCCGCATCAGGGCATCATTGCCAGCCTGCTGTTCTGCCTGGTGGTACTGGTATTTGCCTGTGAGCGGGGGGCTGTGTCGCGATTGCTGCAGCGTCGGGGCTTCGCCCGCCTGGGAGAGTTGTCCTTCTCCATCTATCTGACCCACGCGGCCGTAATCTTTGCCTTTACCAGTGCCGCGGTGGTGCTGTCCAAACTTACCGGAACGGACTACACCGTCATCCTGCAGCAAGCCGGCAGTGAACAGATCATGCGTTACATCAGTTCGGGCAGCCTGCTGATAGACGATCTGCTCACCCTTCTGGAGTTGGCGATGGTGCTGGCCGTATCGACTTTGACGTATCACTACGTCGAGCTGAAGGGCATTGAGGTCGGCCGCCGTCTTGCGCGCAGCGAGTCGCTGCGGTTATCGCAGGTGTGAATCGGCGCTGACGAACAGTTCGTCGGGTGCTCGCGGTTGTTCCAGCGGCGACGGGGCGGGTTGCGGGGATGCCGGGCTGGTCGGCTGGGTAGCGGGATAGGCCTGGTGCAGAGGTGTCTGTTCTTCGCCGTCGACGGACCAGGTCAGCGTCGCCTCGATTTGGCTGCCGTCGGACAAGCCGATACGGTTGTTTAGCGGACATTGCGCCACGGGACCGCTGATCAGCTTGCCCGATTGACGGCTGCGGCTCGTGCCGGCGCGCCCGCTGGTACGCACTTCGAGATGGTAGACGAGCGGGTGGGGTTCCGGGCTGCTGAAGCACAGCCGCAAGCGCAGCCGGTCATCGTCAGGGCGCAGCTCGAGCTGCGCCTCGACCGGCGCGGCGGTGGTTGTCAGCATTAAAGTCGCCAGGGTGAGAGCAAACATGGGTGCACGACCATAGCCAGGTGCGAGTCAGCCGATGCGGCTTACTGCTGAACGATCGTGGCAAGGTTGCCGCTGCCCGTCTGCTGGATCACGGCGTGCATGCCCGCGGCGCTCTGGGTGATTGCCGCCTCGTTTGCCGTCCCGATCTGGCTGACGCGAGCCTCGTTGTATTCGGCCAACTGGCGGATCTCGGCCAGGTTGCCGTCGCCGTTCTGCACGACGCTGGCCCGGTTGCCATCGAACCATTGCACCAGTTCGACACTGTTGTCGTTCCCGGTCGATGAGCCTCTGAAATCATTGTCTCGCCCGCTTTGCTCCACGACCAGCAGATTGTCGTCGCCCGCCTGATTGAACATGACCTCGCCGAACAGCGAGTTCTGGCTGATCTGCGCACTGTTCCGGTTACCGTTCTGGGCGAGAGTCAGATGGCCGGCATCGCCTTGATCGATGGTGGCGATGTTTTCGTCACCGACCTGGTAAACAGCCATCTGGGTGCCGTGGTAGATGCCGTCCTGGGTGAAAGTCACCGAATTGTCGTTACCGATCTGACGCGCTTCGGCCTGCGCGAGGCCCTGTTGGGTAGCGGATACATAGTTGCCGTCACCGATGCTGCTGATCTGCAGTTCATTGGCATACCAAGTCTGCTCGACCTCGACGCGGTTACTTGTGCCCTGCTGATACACGCTCGCACTGGCGAAGTGGCTTTCAGGCCCTTGATAGATGGATGCGTCGTTGCCACCGCCGAGCTGCACGAGAGTGGCCTGGTTCGACTCGCCGGCCTCGAGCTGGTAGATCGCGCCGGTATTGCTCGTACCGTTCTGCCTGATCAGCGCTTCGTTGAGTGAACCGGTCTGGTCGACGAAGGCGGAGTTGTCGGTGCCGGTCTGATCGATCTGTGCGCTATTGTCGGCATGGAGGTCGCTGGTAGCAGCCAGCAGGAAGGCGAGTGCAACGAGGGGCAGGCGGCTGCGCATGGAAAATTCCCTTTGTTGTTTTAGTAGTGTTGGACGATCTGAATGTGCTGACCGCTTCCGTATTGAATGACACTGCTGCTCAGACCGCTGCCCAGTTGTTCGATGCTGGCGTTGTTATTGGCGCCCATCTGGGCGATCGCAGCCTGGTTGTCGCTGCCAATCTGGGTGATGGCGGCCATGTTGCCCTGGCCGATCTGGAGAATGCTGGCGAGCTGGTTTTCGCCCTGCTGGAGGATGAAGGCCTGCTGATCGCTGCCCTGCTGGACGATGCTGGCCAGCTGGTGCTCGCCGATCTGGCTGAGCTCGGCCAGATTGTCGTTGCCTTGCTGCAACACTTGAGCGGTCTGGCCGCTGGGCAGCTCCAGCGCAAGTACTGCCGGATTGACGATGCTGAACGAGCTCTCGGCGAGGTCGGCATTGTCCAGCAGGTCGGCTGCATGAAGCGAGGCGTGTCCGGTGAGCAGAAGGGCGGCGAGCAAGCCGCGGCGAAACAAGGCTAGACGATCCATGCGGGCACCTCGAAAGATTGCTCGGATTCTTGACTGAACACGAAGCGGTGAACATCCATCGAACGGTTCAAAGCACCCGCTTCGTGACGAGCGGAGCGGATTAATCCCTGCGATTGATCAGAGCTCATCGCGATCCATGTCGAAGGTGTCCTGAAGCAGATTCTGCAGTTTGCTGCGGTTGATCTCTTCCAGCACGAGCTGTGCCGCTTGCTCGGCAATCGACTCGATCTCGGCGACGTTGGGCTGCAGGAAGCGGCGATAAACGGTGCGCTGACCGTATTCCACCCAAACGAGACTGCCCCAGCGTGCCGAGGGGCGTTCACGAATCACCAGGTCATTCTCGAGTTCGCTGGCGTCCTGCAGTTGGAAGCTTAGATAGCGGTGAAAGTCATGGCCGAAGCGGGTGATCGTGTTATCGATGATCAGGCCGCTCAACTCCGCCTCGGCTTCGGCCTGTTCCTGCGATTCCTGCGCCTGTAGCGGGCCCAGCAGGCTAAGCAGGACCAGGCCGAGCGTCAGGCGTGACACGACTCGGACCAGTCCAGCCTGCCGCGCAGCAGGAACGCCGCTTCGGCACGGTTGGAGGCGCCGATCTTGCGCAACAGGTTATGGATGTGACTTTTGATGGTGTGCGGGCTCAGGCACAGCTGCTCGGCAATCTCCGCGTTGGACAGGCCCTTGCCGGCCAGGCTGAGAATTTCACGCTCGCGCAGGGTCAGCGACGGCTTGCTGCCGGCCAGTTGGCGCATGCGCCGCCACTGACTGAGCAATCGCTCGGTCAGTACCCGCGGCAGCCAGTCGCCACCATCGAGCAATATCTGGATGCCATCGAGCAGGTGTTCGCGGGTGGCGTGGCTGTAAAACACACCGCGAATGCCGGGGTGCTTGTCCACCAGCTGCTCGGCCTGTTCCGGCGCGATATTGACCAGTGCTACGGGCGTCTGCTCATCGATCCGATCGAGCAGCGTCGAGAGTTGTTCGGTCTGGCTGTTGCCCGCGTCGACCAGATAGAGGTCGGTGGTCTCTCTGGCGATCTTCTCGAGCCCGGCCAACGCCACGTCCAGTTGAGCCTGTTCGCCAAGAAAGTGTTTGAAGAACAATCCCAGCAGCTCATTGCCGGTAAGCAGGGTGACGGTAGGCCGGTTACGTTCCTGGTGAGTGAGATCCGCTTCGTCCATGTTCAATCCTTGGTTTGGGTGCCGTTATGCCGCGTAGAAAAGTTACTAAACGACCGGCATGGAATGATGAAGTTCAGCGTTCACGCTGCGATTGAGGGCCGATCTGCGCTGGCTTGACGATAAGCCGACGAGTGGTTGATTAAACGATCGGCTTGAGTAGATGGACTAAGGTGAGTCAATCACCCATACGATGGAGCCGGCATGAGCGAAGCCCCACGCGAACTCACCCTCCGTGCGTTGCTCACCGGCTTGTTGCTCGGTGCGTTGTTAACCCCTTCCAACGTCTACTCCGGGTTGAAGATCGGCTGGTCGTTCAACATGTCGATCATCGCGTTGCTGGTCGGCTTCGCGTTCTGGCAGAGCCTCGGGCGAGCCTTGCGCCTGCCTGCCTGGTCGCTCCACGAGAGCAATATCAACCAGACCGCCGCGTCGTCTGCCGCCTCGATCATCTCCAGCGGTCTGGTGGCTCCGATACCTGCCTACACGCTGATCACCGGTCAGCAATTGGATACGTTGCCGTTGATGGCCTGGGTATTCTCGGTGAGCTTTCTCGGCATCTGGGTGGCCTGGTATCTGCGGCCGTCGCTGATCGTCGAAGGTGGGTTGCGGTTCCCCGAGGGGATGGCAACGTTGGCGACCATGCAGCAGATCTACAGCCACGGCGCCGAAGCGACGAGACGTCTGTTGGTGCTCAGCGCCGCCGCATTGCTGGCGGCGCTGAGCAAGCTGGTCGATAGCCTGCTGTGGTCGTTGCCGCGCTGGGCTCCGGGGGCTCAGCTGGAGCGTCTGACGTTCAGCCTGGAGCCATCACTGCTGCTGCTGGGCTTCGGTGGGATCATCGGGCTGCGGGTCGGGCTGTCGCTGATGCTCGGCGCCGTACTGGCCTGGGGACTGCTCTCGCCCTGGCTGATCGCCGAAGGGCTGGTGGTGATGCCGGCGGATGCCAGCGGGCCGCAGTTCGCCTTGTTGATCGAGTGGCTGCTCTGGCCGGGTGTCAGCCTGATGGTATGTGCCACCTTGACGTCTCTTGGCTTGCGCATGTTGCGCGCGCGCCGGGAGCAATCGACACGCCCTTTGAAGCCGGCTCGACCCAACGCCGTGCCGCTGTTCGGGCTGACGTTAGCCGCGGTGTTGGTGGTGATCATGCAGATGACGCTGTTCGATATCCATCCGTTTATGGCGGCGTTGTCCATCCCGCTGGCCGTCCTGCTGGCCATGGTGGCGGCGCGGGTGGTAGGTAGCACGGGCATTCCTCCTATCGGCGCCATCGGTCAGTTGTCACAACTAAGCTTTGGCGTGATCGCACCCGGCCAGGTAGCGATCAATCTGATGAGCGCCAACACCGCTGGCGGTGCGGCGGGGCAGTGCACCGATCTGCTCAACGACTTCAAGGTCGGCCACGCCATCGGCGCGGCGCCGTCGCGCCAGGCCGTCGCGCAATGCTTTGGGATCCTGGTTGGCAGTCTGGTCGGGGTAGTCGTCTACCAGTTGTTGATTCCCGATCCGCAGGCGATGTTGATCACCACCGAGTGGCCAGCGCCTGCGGTGGCCACCTGGAAGGCCGTGGCTGAAGCCCTTACGGCCGGATTGGGTTCGATCGGCACCGACATACGCTGGGCAATGGTGGCCGGTGCATTGACCGGCATCGGTCTGGGAGCGCTGGAAGGCCTGTTGCCAATGGCGCGGTTGCGCTGGCTGCCGAGTTCCGCGGCATTGGGGCTGGCCTTCATCATCCCTGCATCGATATCGCTGATGATGGCGTTCGGCGCGCTACTGGCCTGGCTGTTTGCGGCGCGCTGGGGCGGCCTAGCCGAGCGATTCGTGATCGTGGCGGCCGCTGGGCTAGTCGCCGGAGAGAGTATGGCCGGGGTGGGAATATCGCTGTGGCAGTTGCTGCGCTGAAGTACGCACAGCGTTTCGGAGGGGCGACGTGCTGGAAGGGCGACGAACGGTCATGGCTACGGTTTTTCGACGAACGGTCAACTTCACTGGAACGCTGCTGGCACGGCGCTTTGAACCGTTTGAGGACGGAATTCAACGGCGTTCGATGCAACCCCTGCGCCCGCCGGATGCCGGAATAGATGTAACCCATGGGATAAGGAGATTGCACATGCAAATGACAAAATTAGCTGCTTTAACTCTGGCTGGTCTGATGTCCACGGGTGTTTTCGCAGCGGGCACAACCGACAACGACAGTGCCACCAGCGGCGAAACCAAGCAGGAGTCGATGGATGGCAAAACCACTGATGACACCAACCGCTCGGGCATGACCACCGGTGCAGGCACTACCACTGAAACCGGCGCCGAAGCGGGACCTGGCACGGGCACCGGCACCAGCGTGGGCAACACCACGGGTACTGGTAACAGCGCAACCGGGTCAGGAACCGGATCCGGCACTGGCGGCTCTGGTGGCACGGGCAACTGATGCGGTGCAGCCAGATGATGAAAGCCCCGGCCCATGGCCGGGGCTTTTTGCTTTTAGGCAGCGCTGACGCCTGGCGACCTGATTCGCTGTAGCGCGATGCGCCCGAGTTGCCTTTCAGGAGGTGATCTATGGACCTGCGTTTTCCAATTTTCGCGGCAAGTCTGGTGCTGGCATCTGCCGCGCTGGCGACCGGCACCGGTCCTACCCTGCCGGAAAAAAGCCGCGAGCATCCGCTGGACAATCGTGAGCCACAAGACGTCATTGAGCGCCCGGATGCCGACTCGCGCCAGCCACGCCCGCCCACGCTTGAGGCGCCGCCCGCAATAGAGCCGGTCGAGCCCATCGAGCGCCGATCCCCTTCGGAACGACCCGAGCGCCGCGACACGGGTGCTGGCGCCAATCTCGCACCTGCCAATTGATGCCTAACTGATAGCAATGAAAAAGGGAGGCCGAAGCCTCCCTTTTTCATTCTGCGTTCTGCTTAGAACAGAACGCGGCTGCGGATGGTGCCGTTGACCTGCTGGAGCTTCTCCAAGGCCAGATCGGAATATTCCGCATCGACGTCGATCACCACATAACCGACGCGCTCGTTGGTCTGCAGGAATTGACCGGCAATGTTGATACCGTTCTCTGCAAACACGCGGTTGATCTCGCTCATCACACCCGGAACGTTCTCGTGGATGTGCAGCAAACGGTGCTTGCCCGGATGCGATGGCAGCGCCACTTCCGGGAAGTTGACCGAAGACACCGAGGTGCCGTTGTCGCTGTATTTGACCAGCTTCTCTGCGACTTCCAGGCCAATGTTGGCTTGGGCCTCGGCAGTGGAGCCGCCGATGTGCGGGGTGAGAATGACATTGTCCAGGCCGCGCAGTGGGCTCTCGAACTCTTCATCGTTGGAGCGAGGCTCGACCGGGAACACGTCGATGGCAGCGCCAATCAGGTGCTTGTCCTTGACCGCGTCGGCCAGGGCCTGAAGGTCCACCACCGTGCCGCGCGCGGCGTTGATCAGGATGCCGCCCTTCTTGATTGCGCGAATCTCGTCGGCGCCCATCATCATCTGGGTCGCAGGCGTTTCCGGCACGTGCAGGGTGACGATGTCGGACATGCCGAGCAGTTCATGCAGCGAGCCGATCTGCTGGGCGTTACCCAGTGGCAGCTTGGTGACCACGTCGTAGAAGAGCACCTGCATGCCCAGGCTCTCGGCGAGCACGGACAGCTGTGTGCCGATCGAGCCGTAACCAATGATGCCGAGCTTCTTGCCGCGGATCTCGAAGGAGTTGGCCGCCGACTTGATCCAGCCGCCACGGTGGCAGGACGCATTCTTTTCGGGGATGCCGCGAAGCAGCAGGATGGCTTCGGCCAGCACCAGTTCGGCTACCGAACGGGTGTTGGAGTAGGGCGCGTTGAATACCGCGATGCCGCGCTCGCGAGCGGCATTGAGGTTGACTTGGTTGGTACCGATGCAGAAGCAGCCGACGGCGATGAGTTTCTTTGCGGCGTCGAAGACGCTCTCGGTGAGCTGGGTCCGGGAACGGATACCGATGAAATGCGCTTCGGCGATCTTTTCCTTCAGTTCGGCGTCGGGCAGCGAGCCGGTCAGGTACTCGATGTTGGAGTAGCCGGCAGCCTTGAGCGTATCCACGGCAGTTTGGTGGACACCTTCAAGGAGAAGGAAACGTATCTTGCTCTTGTCGAGAGAGGTCTGGCTCATCTGCGTAAAACCTTTAGGCCGGAAAAGAGTACTGATGTGTCCAGCGAAGGCTGGCCGAACCGGGTGACAGCGGTGTCGGGAAGTCTGCCGAGGCACGTTTCAAAGGGGGGCGTATGCTAGCATATGGGCCCTCCGAAACACCTATATCCCGAGCTGAAGCGTACTCAGGATGACCATGAATCGAATGAGAGTTCCCATGATGACCGATCCCGCCCTGATCGAAGAGCTTAAGACCCTGGTCGAGCCCGGAAAGGTGCTGACCGATGCCGATTCGCTGACCACCTATGGCAAGGATTGGACCAAGCATTTCGCACCGGCACCCTCGGCCATCGTGTTTCCGAAAACAGCCGATCAGGTACAGGCCATCGTGCGTTGGGCCAACGAGCGCCAGGTCGCGCTGGTTCCGTCTGGCGGACGTACCGGGCTCTCCGCTGCGGCTGTGGCGGCCAATGGTGAGGTGGTCGTGTCGTTCGACTACATGAACCGGATCCTGTCCTTTGATGAGATGGATCGCACCGTGGTCTGCCAGCCTGGCGTGATCACCGCACAGCTGCAGCAGTTTGCCGAGGACAAGGGCCTCTACTATCCGGTGGATTTCGCCTCGGCCGGCTCCAGCCAGATCGGCGGGAATATCGGCACCAACGCCGGCGGCATCAAGGTGATTCGCTATGGCATGACCCGCAACTGGGTGGCAGGTCTGAAGGTCGTGACGGGCAAGGGCGATCTGCTCGAACTGAACAAGGATCTGATCAAGAACGCCACCGGCTACGACCTGCGTCAGCTGTTCATTGGCGCCGAGGGCACGCTGGGCTTCGTCGTCGAGGCCACCATGCGTCTGGAGCGCCAGCCGACCAATCTCACGGCCATGGTGCTGGGCACGCCGGACTTCGACTCGATCATGCCGGTGCTGCATGCCTTCCAGGACAAGCTCGACCTGACCGCCTTCGAATTTTTCTCCGACAAGTGCCTGGACAAGATCCTCGGCCGTGGCGATATCCCCGCGCCCTTCGAGACCCGCACGCCGTTCTATGCACTGCTGGAATTCGAGGCGACCACGGAGGAACGTGCCGAGCAGGCGCTGGCGACCTTCGAACATTGCGTCAACGAAGGCTGGGTTCTCGATGGCGTGATGAGCCAGAGCGATCAGCAGCTGCAGAACCTCTGGAAGCTGCGCGAGTACATCTCCGAGACCATCTCGCACTGGACGCCGTACAAGAATGACATCTCCGTCACCGTGTCCAAGGTGCCGGCCTTCCTCGCCGACATCGATTCGATCGTCACCAGCAACTACCCGGATTTCGAGGTGCTCTGGTACGGGCATATCGGTGATGGAAATCTGCACCTGAATATTCTCAAACCCGAGGCGTTGTCCAAGGACGAGTTCTTCGACAAATGCTCGTCGGTAAACAAGTGGGTGTTCGAGACGGTCGAGCGCTACAACGGTTCGATTTCCGCCGAGCATGGCGTCGGCATGACCAAGCGCGACTATCTCGAGTACAGCCGGTCAGCTGCGGAAATTGCTTACATGAAGGCGATCAAGGCGGCGTTCGACCCCAACGGCATCATGAATCCTGGCAAAATTTTCAGCCTGCCTGAAGCCTGAAGCCGCGCTTAGCCATTTGCATCAGCTTGCTATTCCCCCTGAGGATTTCGCAATGAATTACAAACACCAGTACACCGACGGCACACCGATTCATTACCCGCTGGGCAAGGTGGTCTGCATCGGTCGCAACTATGCCGAACATGCCAAGGAATTGAATAACCCGGTGCCGACCGAGCCGCTGCTATTCATCAAAGCCGGCAGCTGCACGGCGCCGCTGGAGGGCGGTTTCAGCATTCCGAGCGACCGTGGTGCGGTGCACTACGAGGCGGAGATCGCGGTGCTGATCGGTAAACCGCTGTCGCGAAAGCCGAACGAAGAAGAAGTGCGCGATGCCATCTCCGGCTTCGCCCCGGCGCTGGACCTGACGCTGCGCGACGTGCAATCCAAGCTGAAGGAAAAGGGCCACCCCTGGGAAATCGCCAAGAGTTTCGACGGTGCCTGCGTGTTGGCGCCCTTCGTCCCGGGCGATGCGGTGAGCGACCTGAAGGATATCGGCATTCGCCTGACCATCAACGGCGAGTTGCGCCAAGACGGAAACAGCAGCCAGATGCTCAATGCCATCCTGCCGCTCCTGCAGCACATCGCCGCTCATTTCAACCTGCAGCCAGGCGACGTGGTGCTGACCGGCACGCCAGCCGGTGTCGGTCCGCTGAATCAGGGTGATCAACTGACGCTCGAGCTGGCGGGGCTGTCGCGTTTCGAAAGTCGCGTGCTCTGAGCTATCCAGTTGGGTGGGAGTCACTCCCATCCGGCTGCGCTTTGGCGGTATCGCCCCTCTGGCCGCCCGTGCTGTAATCCGTGCCTCGCCTCGGATCAGCATTCCATGTCAGCCAAACCTTCCCGTCGTTCGCGTCTGCAGCGGTTTCTCTATGCCCTGCTTGCTCTCTGCATCATCGCCGCCACGATAGCGGGTGCGCTGTTGCATTGGGATGACCAGCTGGAACTCTACTGGCAAGAGCAATCGGCGGATGCCGAACAACGTGCAGCGAGCATCTGGTTGCCGGATTACGAGCTGGTCCTGGAAACGACACTGGTGGGCCTGGAAAAAGACCAGACCTCAGGGCTGACCTGGAACCCTGCGACCGGCACTCTGTTTACCGTAACTGGGCGGAACCCGCAGCTGATCGAGTTCTCTCCCGGTGGCGTGGTGCTTCGGCGTGTTCGGTTAACCGGCTTCTCTGATCCCGAAGCGGTCGAAGCGCTGGATGATGGACGCATGGCCATCGTCGACGAGCGCCGGCGGCTGGTCGCGGTGTTCCGGTTGCCTCTGGGTGTAGAGAGCCTCGACCTCGCGGACATAGCCAGCTATGACCTGGGCTTCGAGGGCGCCGGCAACAAGGGCTTCGAGGGCCTGGCGTGGAACCCGCGCTCCCGACGCTTGCTACTGGCCAAAGAGCGTGACCCGCAGGGCTTGTTCGAGCTGTCGATACCGGATGACGGCGGCATTGCCGGTGCGTTAGAAGCGCAGCCGGAACAGCCACTGCTGGTACGCGACATCTCTTCGGTGGCCTTCGATCCGCGCACTGGGCACACGCTGATGCTGTCCGACGAGTCGCGGCTGCTGGTCGAGCTCGACCTGCAAGGTCGGCCGCGCAGCTTCATCAGCTTGCTCGGTGGACTCAACGGGCTGGTGGACGGCATCGATCAGGCCGAGGGCGTTGCCATGGACGAACGCGGCGACATCTATGTCGTCGGCGAGCCGAATCGCTTCTATGTTTTCAGTCGGCGACGGTGATACTGGCGCGCCGCGTGGTCATAGCGCTTGCGCCTCGCCCGTTAAGTTTGGGGTAAGCGAGGCGGCGGATAATCGCGCTTCCTTTCCTACAGCTGAGTGCCTCCATGCGTCGTACTTCCAAGATACCGGCTGCGCTGGCCAGCCTCGCTCTGCTGATGGTCATCGCGGCTGGCGTGCATTACCAGTCGTTCGAGCGTGCCTGGTTCAACCTCAGCCAGTGGTACCACGCCGATGCGCGCCAAGTGAGTTCGTTGTGGCTTCCGAACTACCGGGCGGTCATCCAGGCCCGGCAGGTCGAAGGCATCGCTGACGACCTGTCGGCGCTGACCTTCGATACCGACCGCAATAGCCTGATCGCCATCACTAATGGCACGCCACAGTTACTCGAACTCAGCCTTCAAGGGGAACTGTTGCGAGCAATCCCGCTGACGGGATTCGGCGATCCGGAAGCGATCGAATATATCTCCCGTGGCGTCTATGTAATCAGTGATGAGCGACTGCAGCGCCTGTTGCGCGTGGAGGTTGACGAGCGCACTGAGCGGATCGATGCGGCGGCCAGTCAGCAGTTTTCGCTGGCCATCGGGCAGAACGGCAACAAGGGATTCGAGGGATTGGCTTATGACGTCGCCGGCAATCGGCTATTCGTCGCCAAAGAGCGCGACCCGGTACGCATCTACGAGATCCAGGGCTTTCCCTATGCCGAAGATGGCCCGCCGCTGGCCGTGCACGTCAGTGAGGATCCCGAGCGCGATGCAGGCTTGTTCGTACGTGACCTCTCCAGCCTGCAATACGACGAGCAGACCGGTCACCTGCTGGCGCTGTCGGACGAGTCGCGCCTGATCGTCGAGCTGGATACCCACGGCAAACCCATCAGCACGCTGTCGCTTAAGGCCGGCGAGCACGGGCTGGAAAAGCACGTGCCGCAGGCCGAAGGCATCGCCATGGGGCCTGACGGCACGCTGTACCTGGTGAGCGAACCGAATCTGTTCTACGTGTTCCGCAAAAGCAATTAGCCGTGCTGTCCCTGCTTATTCAGGCTTCAGTGTCTGCACGCCGTCCTTGGTGCCCAGCAGCAGGATATCGGCAGGGCGCGCGGCGAACAGACCGTTGGTGACCACACCGACGATGTTGTTGATCTGCGCTTCGAGATCCGGGGCGAAGCCGATCATCAGGTTGTGCACGTCGAGGATGATGTTGCCGTTGTCGGTCACCACGCCTTCCCGATAGACCGGATCGCCGCCCAGCTTGACCAGCTCGCGAGCGACATGGCTGCGCGCCATGGGAATAACCTCCACCGGCAGCGGGAAGGCGCCGAGGCGATCGACCAGCTTGCTGCCATCGGCGATGCAGATGAAGGTCTTGGCTACCGCTGCGACGATCTTCTCCCGGGTCAGCGCCGCGCCGCCACCCTTGATCAACTCCAGATGGCTGTTTGTTTCGTCGGCGCCATCGACGTAGAACTCCAACTCGGAAACGGTGTTCAGGTCATACACCGGAATGCCGTGGCCCTTGAGGCGTTCGGCAGTGGCATCGGAACTGGCCACCGCACCGTCGAAGGTACCTTTGTGTTTAGCCAACAAGTCGATGAAGAAATTGGCAGTGGAACCGGTGCCGACGCCGACAATACTGCGGTCATTGAGCTGCGGGACGATGAGGTCGACGGCGGCCTGAGCGACGGCCTGCTTGAGTTGATCCTGGGTCATGGCGTAAGGGTCCGGGCGAAGAGAAACAAGGTGCGGGAGTATAGCGGCGCCTTGGCGGTGGGTCTTGCGCGGAGCGAGCTGTATGGGTGTTTCCCGTTCTGATTGTCGGTGGTCGGCGCGTGGCTCGCAGAGTAGACTCGATGACCCCGCAAAGCCTGCCAAGATAGCCCACGATGCTCGAACAGTACGTCAAGAAGATCCTTACCTCGCGCGTCTATGACGTCGCCGTCGAAACTCCGTTGCAGCCCGCACGCCAGCTTTCCGAGCGGCTGGGTAACCAGATTCTGCTTAAGCGCGAGGATCTGCAGCCGGTGTTCTCGTTCAAGATTCGCGGCGCCTACAACAAGCTGGCGCAGCTGTTGCCCGAGGAGCTGGCGCGCGGCGTGGTCACCGCCTCGGCTGGCAACCATGCCCAGGGCCTGGCGCTGGCAGCGCGCGAGCTGGGCATCAAGGCCACCATCGTCATGCCGCGCACTACGCCGGAGCTGAAGGTGCAGGGCGTGCGCGCCCGCGGCGGCAAGGTCGTGCTGCAGGGCGATGCCTTCCCCGAGGCGCTGGCTTATTCGCTAAAGCTGGTCGAGGAAAAGGGCTACGTCTACATCCACCCGTACGACGATCCGCACGTAATCGCCGGGCAGGGTACGGTAGCGATGGAAATTCTCCGCCAGCACCAGGGCCGGCTCGACGCGGTGTTCGTGCCGGTGGGCGGCGGCGGCCTGATCGCGGGCGTGGCCGCATACATCAAATACCTGCGCCCGGAGATCAAGGTCATCGGCGTCGAGCCAGACGACTCCAACTGCCTGCAACAGGCGCTGGCGGCAGGCGAGCGTGTGGTGCTGCCACAGGTGGGGCTGTTCGCCGACGGTGTGGCGGTGGCACAGATCGGCCAGCATACCTTCGACATCTGCCGGCACCATGTGGATGAGGTAATCACCGTCAGCACCGACGAGATCTGCGCAGCGATCAAGGACATCTACGATGACACCCGCTCGATCACCGAGCCGGCCGGCGCGCTGGCGGTGGCAGGAATCAAGCGCTACGTCGAACGCGACGGCGTAACCAATCAGGTGCTGGTGGGCATCGACTCGGGTGCCAACGTCAACTTCGACCGCCTGCGTCATGTCGCCGAGCGGGCTGAGCTGGGCGAAAAGCGCGAGGCGATCATCGCCGTGACCATCCCCGAGCAGCCAGGCAGTTTCAAGGCGTTCTGCGAGGCGCTGGGCAAGCGTCAGATCACCGAATTCAACTACCGCTACCACCAGGACCGCGAGGCGCACATCTTCGTCGGCGTGCAGACCCATCCGGAAAACGATCCGCGCGCGGCGCTGGTGGAAGGTCTGCTGGCCAAGGGCTTTCCAGTGCTCGACCTGACCGACAATGAACTGGCCAAGCTGCACACCCGTCATATGGTCGGCGGGCATGCGACGGGGGTCAGCGACGAGGTAGTGTTTCGCTTCGAGTTCCCGGAGCGGCCAGGGGCGCTGTTCAACTTCCTCAACAACCTGGGTGGACGCTGGAACATCTCGATGTTCCATTACCGCAACCATGGCGCGGCGGATGGCCGCGTGGTTGCCGGCTTGCAGGTGCCGGCCGAGGAGCGTCATCTGCTGCCGGCCGCGCTGGACAAGATCGGCTATCGCTACTGGGACGAGACGGACAATCCGGCCTATCAGCTGTTTCTTGGCTAACGCCGGGAAAAGGGTCGCCGTATTCAGCGTGCGCCAGTCAAACCAACCGAACAGGCCACTAGCGAGAAAAGATGGAACATTACCAGTTGCTGAATATCGTCCATGCCGCACTGGCGATCCTCCTGACGCTCGGGTTGATCGCGCATGTAGTCATGTTGTGGAAGGCCTGGCGCCGGGCTGATGCGGCCGTGCTACAGCAGAAGCTGCGGCGTACGCGGCTGTTTTCGCTCCCGCTGTTGGCAGCCCTGGCGTTGCTGTTGCCGGTCACGGGCGGTTGGCTGGCGCATCTGGCCGGTTTCCCGCTCGGGCAGCTCTGGCTGCTGGGCAGCTCGATCCTGTTCCTGATCCTGGTGCCGCTCACGCTGTTACTCGGCGGGCGCCTGCGTGCCTGGCAGGGTCTGGGTGACACGCCGGCTCCGGTCAAGCTGCCGCGCTTGGCGCTGGCCTACGCCGGACTGATTCTGCTGATACTCGTCGCGATCATGGGGCTGATGGGAGCCAAGCCGGTCTGAAAGGTCGCTGCAGGGCGATCAGGCCGTGTCTCTGGTTTTCGAGCGATACCACCAATACGCCGCGAGCAAGGCGAGCAGCAGGCTGCCGCTTGCGTAGAGCCAGCCAAAGCCGCCGGTGAGGCTGAACAGCATATACGCCAGTAGCGGGCCGCAGGCGGCGCCGAGGTCCTGGCCAATGGAATAGCGGGTCATGAACCGCACCGCATCGAGGCGGCTGGCGGTCTCGGCGGCGAGCGCATCGCCAAGCGTGGTCAACGCCGTGGCGGCCAGCAATGCCAGCAGCGTCACCAGCAGCCATAGGGGCAGCGGCAGGCTCAGGGCCATGGGCGCGAAGCTGGCGGCCCCCAACAACAGTGAGGCGGCCAGCAAGGGCAGGCGCCGCTGCGGTCCGTCCGACCAGCGTCCTATCCGGCGAGCCAGCCACGGTTCCCACGCCCAGCGCAGCGCTTGCAGAACACCAGCGGCAGCGGTGGCGCTGAGCAACAGGCCGAACAGCTGCAGTTCCACGCCTTGGTAATGGCCAATCAGCGCGCTCAGTGTCGACGCAAAGATGCCTTGTATGAGCAGAGCGATCACGAGCCCCGTGAACATCACCGGCCAGCTACGCTCGCGGCTGACGAAGCGGCTGCTGGGCGTCTCCGTCGTCTGTGGCTTGACGTCGTTTGCGGCGGGCAGGTGAAAACCGAACAGCAGTAGCGGCAGCCCCAGCAATGACAGCAGCCCAAAGGCCCAGGCCAGGGCCGGCAGCCCGATGAACGCCACCAGCAAACCACCGAACAGCATGCCGAACAGGCTGCCCAGGCGATACAGGCCGTTGTACAGCCCGATCGCATGACCCTGGCCGTCAGGTTCGGCGCAGCGCACCACGGCAGTCAACCCGCCGATGCGAAACAACGACCAGGCAACACCCCAAAGCGCACGTAACAGAAGCCAGGCGACGAAACCCTGGGCCCAACCGTAGCCGCAGGTACTGATGGCGCCGAGCAGAACGGCGAGCAGCAGGCCGGTACGCAACGAGATTCGCTGGTAGAGCAGGCCAATCAGCGGATTGATCGGCAGGCGAACCAGGCGATTGATCGCCAGTAAAGCGCCGACCTGCCACAGCGAGTCCAGACCCGCCTCCTGCCAATGCAGGGGCAGGGCGATGTAGAGCATCGAGTCGCCCAGCAGGCTGAGGGCCGTGGCCAGCGACACCATCACCACCGGTCGCATGCCCGGTTTCCCTGCGTCTTCGCGGATCACGGCGCCTCCTGGCTCAGCGCAGGCTGATGATCTCCCAGCCGCGCTGTTGGGCGATCTCGCGCAGAATCGGGTCGGGGTCGACCGCGACCGGATGGCTGACCCGCTCGAGCAATGGCAAGTCATTGCGCGAGTCGCTGTAGAAATAGCTGTCGTCCAGGCTCTGGTCGTTTTCCTGAAGCCAGCGCTCGATGCGAGTGACCTTGCCTTCCTGGAAGCAGGGCACGTCGGTGAGGCGACCGGTGTAGCAGCCGTCCTGCATCTCGCACTCGGTGGCGAGCAGCGTGTCCACGCCCAGTCGCGCGGCAATAGGCCCGGTAATGAAGCGGTTGGTCGCCGTGATGATCACTACGCGGTCGCCGGCCTCATGGTGCTGGCGCACCAGTGCCTCGCCCTTGGCCAGCACGATCGGTTCGATGTGGTCACGCATGAATTCGCTATGCCATTGTTGCAACTGCGCCATCTCGCTGCGACCGAGCAATTCCTGGCAGAAATTCTGGTAGGCCGCGACATCCAGCGTGCCCGCCAGGTAGTCCTGATAGAAGGCATCGTTACGCGCCCTGTAATCGGTAGCGTCGACCAGGCCGCGTTGGCAGAGGAATTCGCCCCAGGCGTGGTCGCTGTCACCGGCCAGCAGGGTGTTATCGAGATCGAATAAAGCCAGGCGCACGCCGCGTTCCTCGGAGCGATAAAGGGACGCGAAGCATAGCGGGATTGCCCGGCGCGTGGCACCCTCGAGGCGCCAAACCGCAGGCTGGAAGCGGTTGATCGACGGCGGTGCAGCGCGCTTTCTGCTTTTCGCCTTTTTGTGGAACAATGCCGCGACATGCGTTTGCGAGGTTGTATGCCGTGATCGACTCCGATGGTTTTCGCCCCAACGTCGGCATCATCCTGACCAATGATGCCGGGCAAGTGCTATGGGCTCGACGGATTAATCAGGATGCGTGGCAATTCCCGCAGGGCGGCATCAATCCGCGCGAGACACCCGAAGAGGCGCTGTACCGCGAACTCAACGAAGAAGTGGGGCTTGAGCAGCAGGATGTGAAAATCCTTGCCTGTACCCGCGGCTGGTTGCGCTATCGTCTGCCGCAGCGCCTGGTGCGAACTCACAGCCAGCCCCTGTGCATCGGCCAGAAACAGAAGTGGTTCCTGCTGCGCCTGACCGGCACCGAAGACCGGGTACGTATGGATCTTACCGGCAAGCCCGAGTTCGATGGCTGGCGCTGGGTCAGTTACTGGTACCCGCTGGGTCAGGTCGTTACCTTCAAGCGCGAAGTTTATCGTCGCGCCTTAAAAGAACTCGCCCCGCGCCTGCTGGCGCGGGACTGACGGGAGAAAGCCCCTGAGCATGCTCGGCACGCTGCGCAAGATTGTCCAGGAAGTGAATGCCGCCAAGGACCTCAAGGCGGCCTTGGGCATCATCGTGCTGAGAGTACGGGAGGCCATGGCCAGCCATGTGTGCTCGGTCTACCTGCTCGATCCGGAATCCGGTCGATTTGTTCTGATGGCCACCGAAGGCCTGAACAAGAAAGCTATCGGCAAAGTCAGCATGGCGCCCAACGAGGGTCTGGTCGGCCTTGTTGGTACTCGGGAGGAACCGCTTAACCTCGAACACGCCTCCGAACATCCGCGTTATCGCTATTTCGCCGAAACAGGCGAGGAGCGCTACGCCTCTTTTCTCGGCGCACCGATCATCCACCATCGGCGGGTGATGG
Source organism: Stutzerimonas stutzeri (assembly GCF_000590475.1). NCBI lineage: Bacteria > Pseudomonadati > Pseudomonadota > Gammaproteobacteria > Pseudomonadales > Pseudomonadaceae > Stutzerimonas > Stutzerimonas stutzeri. The sequence continues at coordinate 351,595 of NZ_CP007441.1, forward strand.
GTGTCCTGGTCATTCAACAGAAAGAGCAGCGCCTGTTCGACGAAGGTGAGGAAGCCTTCCTCGTGACCATGAGTGCGCAGCTCGCCGGGGTCATTGCTCATGCCGAGGCGACGGGTTCGATCCGCGGCCTGGGCAGGCAGGGCAAAGGCATACAGGAGACCCGCTTCATCGGCATCCCCGGTGCGCCGGGCGCGGCCGTGGGTACTGCGGTAGTCGTACTACCGCCCGCCGATCTGGATGTGGTGCCGGACAAGACCATCACGAACGTCTCGGCCGAACTCGAACTGTTCGAGGCTGCGCTCCAGGCTGTGCGGGCAGATATGCGCGCACTTTCGGAGAAGCTAGCCACGCAGATGCGCAAGGAAGAGCGCGCACTGTTCGATGTCTACCTGATGATGCTCGACGACTCCGCCCTCGGCGGCGAAGTGTCAAAGGTCATCCGCACCGGACAGTGGGCCCAGGGCGCATTGCGCCAGGTGGTCAGCGACCATGTCGGCCGCTTCGAGATGATGGACGATGCGTATCTGCGCGAGCGTGCCTCGGACGTCAAGGATATCGGCCGGCGCCTGCTCGGCTATCTGCAACAGGCCCGCCAGCAGACGCTGACCTATCCGGATAACACTATTCTGGTCAGCGAAGAATTGTCTCCAGCCATGCTCGGTGAAGTGCCCGAAGGCAAGTTGATGGGCATGGTTTCGGTGCTCGGTTCGAGCAATTCACATGTGGCAATCCTCGCCCGCGCTATGGGGATTCCGACAGTGATGGGCGCGGTCGATCTGCCGTATTCGAAGGTCGATGGGATAGAGCTGATCATCGACGGCACCCGCGGCGAGATCATTACCAATCCGGCCAAGGTTTTGCGCGAGCAGTACCTGGTCCTGGCCGAGCAGGAGCGTCAGCTCTCCGAAGGTCTGGACATCCTGCGTGAGTTGCCCTGCGAAACCACCGACGGCGTGCGCATTCCTCTGTGGGTGAACACCGGGTTGCTGGCCGATGTGGTACGGGCTCAGGAGCGCGGCGCAGAAGGCGTGGGCCTGTATCGCACCGAAGTGCCCTTCATGATCAAGGAGCGCTTTCCCAGCGAGAAGGAGCAGATGGCGATCTATCGCGAGCAGCTGCAGGCCTTCCATCCGTTGCCAGTGACCATGCGCAGCCTCGACATTGGCGGCGACAAGAGCCTGCCGTATTTCCCGATCAAGGAAGAAAACCCCTTCCTCGGATGGCGCGGTATTCGCGTCACACTGGACCACCCCGAGATTTTCCTGCTGCAGACCCGCGCCATGCTCAAGGCCAGCGCCGGACTCGACAACCTGCGCATCCTCTTGCCGATGATCTCTGGCACGCGCGAACTGGAAGAGGCGCTGCACTTGATCCATCGCGCCTGGGGCGAGGTGCGCGACGAGGGCACGGATGTCGAGATGCCGCCCGTGGGCGTGATGATCGAAGTCCCGGCGGCGGTCTATCTGACCCGGGAACTGGCGCGTCAGGTGGATTTCATCTCAGTGGGCTCGAACGACCTGACCCAGTATTTGCTAGCGGTCGATCGCAACAATCCACGCGTGGCCGATCTCTACGATTACCTGCACCCAGCCGTTCTTGAGGCGCTGCAACGTATCGTTCGCGAGGCCCATGAGGAAGGTAAGCCTGTCAGTATCTGCGGCGAGATGGCAGGCGACCCAGGTGCAGCCATGTTGCTGTTGGCGATGGGCTTCGACAGCCTGTCGATGAACGCCACCAACCTGCCAAAAGTGAAGTGGATGCTGCGCCAGATCAGCTCGGCGACGGCGCGCGAGCTGTTGGCCAAGGTGATGGTGATGGACAGCCCTCAGGTGATTCGCGCCACGCTGCAGCTGACCTTGCGCAACCTCGGTCTGGACCGCATGGTCAATCCTTCGGCCGCACTCTAGAGGCGAATCAGACGCGCATCGGCTCGCTCATCTGGCTGAGCGGCGGCAGGCTGATGCGACTCTCTCCCAGCGGACCAGCAGGGCCGAAGCGACGCTCGGTGAGTTCCGTCGAGCCATCCGCTCGGCGGATCAAGACCGTACTGGCGCGGGTCCCGTAGTCGGCGCCGGCAATGAACACGCTCGATAGCCTCTTTTCCCACTCATATGGCACGCCGGTGCTGGGCAGTTCGGCGTCCGCGGCGGGCTGTGAGTCGCCCAGCAGTTGTAGCAGTGTTTCCGTGACCGGTGTGTAAAGACATTCTTGCAGTGCTGAACGAGCGCGCACGAGTTTTGGCCATGGCGTGTCCAGTGCGGCATTGGACAAACCGTAGGTGCCGGCCGGCAGCTGTTCTGGTGTGCCCATGGCTGAGTTGAGATACCAGAGTTCACGCGCATCGCCGACTAGCAGATTGAATCCCGAATAGTGCTGCAGGTGACCTGTCACCTCCGTCAGGTAGGCCTGAGGCGAGAGCTCGCTGCGCAGGTAGCGCTCGGGCAGTTCACCCCGGGAGCGAGCCCCGATCGGCATTCCCGGCGCGCGAATATTGGTCAGCGCGGCGAAGCGACCGGCCGTTCCAATGCCCATCCAAGTGCCGCCGGCCTGTAGATCGCGTCCAGCGATTATATGTGGCGCATCTTCCCAGGCTGCTAGCGGCAGGCTGGGGCGCGCATGGAACTCATCGCGGTTGGCGGCCACGATCAGCGGCAGCGCGTGGCTTGGGCGCCAGCTAAAGACAATCAGGCACATAGGAAGACCGAGAGACACATTGGCGTTTGAGGCTAGACGAAAAGGCGATCCGGCCACAACCCGCAAATGGCGGTGCTTGAGGCTGGTCAACGGACTCGAGCGGAGTCTTGGTGGATATAAAAAGCCACGTACACCCTACGCTTGGCTTCCAGCTTTTCCGCTACCATGCCGCTTTGTTTTCCAGGGTGGCCTGATGGAGTTTTTGCTTTATCTGCTTCTTGGCGGATTTGCGGGTGTGCTGGCCGGGCTGTTTGGCGTGGGCGGCGGGATGATCATCGTCCCGGTGCTGGTCTTCAGCTTCACCATGCAAGGCTTCGATCCGCTGGTGCTGACCCATCTGGCCGTTGGCACGTCGCTGGCCACCATCATATTCACCTCGTTGAATTCGATCAGGGCTCACCACCGCCGGGGCGCGGTGCGCTGGTCTGTGGTGTTGTGGATGACCGTCGGCATCCTGCTCGGCGCGGCGTTGGGGAGCCTTACCGCGGCCGCGATCCAGGGGCCGATGCTGCAGAAGATGATCGGCGTTTTCGCCATTGCCATGGCGATCCAGATGGCTTTCCCACTGCAGCCCAAGGCCAGCCGCGGCGTGCCCGGTAAGCCAGGCCTCACTTTGGCAGGCGTCGTGGTTGGGTGGACCTCGGCAATCTTCGGTATTGGCGGTGGCTCCCTGACCGTGCCTTTTCTCAGTTGGCGCAGCGTGCCCATTCAGCAGGCGGTCGCGACGTCCGCGGCTTGTGGTATGCCGATCGCCATCGTCGGCGCGTTGAGTTTTGTGGTGGTCGGCTGGCAGGATGCGCATCTGCCGGAATGGAGCCTGGGATTCGTTTATTTACCGGCGGTGCTGGGCATTGCCCTCACCAGTATGTTCTCGGCGCGTATCGGTGCCCAACTGGCGCATCGGCTATCGGCGCTGATGCTCCGGCGTCTGTTCGCACTGTTGCTGCTTAGTGTTGGTATCAACTTCTTGATCTGAGGAAACCCGGATGCTGCCTTATCCGCAGATAGACCCTGTGGCCGTTTCGCTAGGCCCATTGCAAATCCACTGGTACGGCCTGATGTATCTGATCGGCATCGGTGGCGCCTGGCTACTGGCATCGCGCCGGCTGCACCGCTTCGATCCCAGCTGGGACAAGGACAAACTCTCCGATCTGGTGTTCTGGGTCGCCATGGGCGTGATCGTCGGGGGGCGGCTGGGCTACGTGCTGTTCTATGACCTGCCTTCCTATATCAACGACCCGACGCTGATTCTGCAGGTCTGGAAGGGCGGCATGTCGTTCCACGGCGGGCTTATTGGCGTGCTGTTGTGCACCTGGATCTTCGCGAGGCGCAACGGCAAGAAATTCTTCGAACTGATGGATTTCATCGCGCCTTTCGTGCCGATCGGTCTGGGCGCCGGACGCATCGGCAACTTCATCAACGCCGAACTCTGGGGCAAGGCCAGCGATGTGCCCTGGGCGATGGTGTTTCCGACCGATCCGCAGCAGCTGGCGCGGCATCCCTCACAGCTCTATCAGTTCGCGCTGGAAGGTGTAGCGTTGTTCGTCATCCTCTGGATTTATTCCAGCAAGCCGCGGCCGACCATGGCGGTGTCCGGTCTGTTCGCCGTCTGCTACGGCATCTTCCGCTTCATCGTCGAATTCGTGCGAGTCCCCGATGCTCAACTCGGCTACTTGGCGTTTGGCTGGTTGACCATGGGCCAGTTGCTCTGCGTACCCATGGTCCTGATCGGCCTCGGCATGATCGCGTGGGGCTATCGTCACGAGCCGGCCAAGGCGCCGGCCTGATTGCAGCCGTCCGGCTTGTCGCCAAGTGCGCGACAAGCCGGACGCTGCCTTTTACTATGTCCCGCTTACTTGTCACTGCGCCTCGGCGCCCGCTTCGAGCCCATCGATGAAACAGTATCTCGACCTGATGCGCCATGTGCGCGAGAACGGCACCTTCAAGAGCGACCGCACTGGTACCGGCACCTACAGCGTCTTCGGCCACCAGATGCGTTTCGACCTGGCCGAAGGCTTCCCGCTGGTGACCACCAAGAAGTGCCACCTTAAATCCATCATTCACGAGTTGCTGTGGTTCCTTCAGGGCGATACCAATATCAAATACCTGCAGGAAAACGGCGTGCGCATCTGGGACGAGTGGGCCGACGAGCACGGTGAGCTCGGCCCGGTCTATGGCTACCAGTGGCGCAATTGGCCGTCCCCCAATGGGGAATCGGTGGACCAGATCGCCAAGCTGGTTGAGATGATCAAGAACAACCCGGACTCGCGCCGGCTGATCGTTTCGGCCTGGAATCCTGCCCTGGTCGACCAGATGGCCTTGCCGCCGTGCCATGCGCTGTTTCAGTTCTATGTTGCCGAGGGCAAGCTCAGTTGCCAGCTGTACCAGCGCTCTGCAGACATCTTCCTCGGGGTCCCCTTCAACATTGCAAGCTATGCGCTGTTGACCTTGATGGTCGCGCAGGTCTGCGATCTGCAACCGGGTGACTTCATCTGGAGCGGCGGCGACTGCCACCTGTACGCCAACCACCTGGAACAGGCCGATCTGCAGCTGACCCGCGAGCCGCTGCCACTGCCGACGATGAAGCTCAACCCGGCGGTGAAAGATCTGTTCGCTTTCCGCTTCGAGGACTTCGAGCTGGTGGGCTACGAAGCACATCCGCACATCAAGGCCCCTGTTGCCGTCTGAATGCGGCTTTGGTCGGCTTTGCCTCTCCGGGTAACCCGGCTGTCACATTTGCCGTATAGACTCGACCGCTCAGGTTTCGAGGGTATGGCATGCGCAGGGTCGTGTTCAATCAGAAGGGCGGTGTCGGAAAGTCCAGCATTGCCTGCAACCTGGCGGCGGTGAGCGCGGCGCAGGGGTATCGCACGCTGCTGGTCGATCTGGATGCGCAGGCCAATTCCAGCCATTACCTGTCAGGCCTGACGGGAGATGCGTTGCCCACGGGCATCGCCGATTATTTCAAGCAGGTATTGGCAGGTGGCGCGGCCGGCAAGAAAGCACGGCCGCCGATCACCGAAACGTCATTCGATAATCTGCATCTGATCACCGCGACGGCTGAACTGGCCGATCTGCAACCCAAGCTGGAAGCCAAACACAAGATCAACAAGCTGCGGAAATTGCTGGAAAGCCTTTCCGAGGAGTACGAGCGCATCTACCTGGACACCCCGCCAGCGCTGAATTTCTTTACCGTCTCGGCATTGATTGGTGCCGATCGTTGCCTGATACCTTTCGACTGCGACAGCTTTTCGCGTCAGGCGCTGTACAGCCTGCTCACTGAAATCGAAGAACTGCAGGAAGACCACAACGAGGGGCTTGAAGTCGAAGGCATCGTGGTCAACCAGTTCCAACCGCGTGCAGCGCTCCCGCAGCAGATCATCGATGAGCTGCTGGCCGAGGGGCTGCCGGTGCTGCCGGTGCATCTGATGAGTTCGGTGCGGATGCGCGAGTCGCACCAGGTCTGCACGCCGTTGATCCACTTTGACCCGCGGCACAAGCTGACCCAGCAGTTCGTCGAGCTACACGCGTATCTGGAAGGGCAGGCCTGACCCGGTTCACTCGTCGCGCGAGCGCTCTATTCTGCGGCCCAGGCGGGAGGCGTAGAGCTCGCCGATAATGCCGCGGCGGAAGATCAGTACGCAAACCATGAAGATGATGCCGGTCACCAGGGTGACCGGCAGCTCCGACGTCGCGAAGTAATTGCCCAGCGTGGTCACCAGCGCGGCACCGAACACCGGGCCCACCAGCGTGCCGATGCCGCCGAGCAGCGTCATCAGTACCACCTCGCCGGACATTTGCCAGCTGACGTCGGTAAGGGTGGCGAACTGGAACACCAAGGCCTTCAGCCCACCTGCCAGGCCTGCCAGCGCGGCCGACATGACGAAAGCGCCGAGCTTGTAGCGCGACACGGTGTAGCCGAGGGAGATCGCCCGGTTCTCGTTTTCGCGAATCGACTTGAGGATCATCCCGAAGGGCGAGTTGATGATTCGCCAGATCGCCAGCATGCCGAGCAGGAACATCGTCAGCACGAAGAAATACATGTTCAGCGGCTCTTTCAGGTCGATCAGACCGAACAGATGACCGCGCGGAATGCCCTGGATGCCGTCTTCGCCATGGGTGAAGGGCGCTTGCAGGCAAAAGAAGAAGAACATCTGCGACAGCGCCAGCGTGATCATCGTCGAATAGATGCCTTGCCTGCGGATCGCCAGGAAGCCGATCACCAGGCCCAAGAAAGCGGCGCCGACCACGCCGACCAGAATACCCAGCTCGGGCGTCAGGCCCCATTGCTTGACCGCGTGGGCGGTGAAGTAGGCGGCGCCGCCGAAGAACGCCGCGTGGCCGAACGAGAGAATGCCGGTGTAGCCCAGGAGCAGGTTGAAGGCGCAGGCGAACAGCGCGAAGCACATCACCTTCATCAGGAATACGGGATAAAAATGCAGGGGCGCCAAGACCAGCCCGACGACACCGATGAGGATCAGGATCGTCTCGGCATTCCAGCGCTTTCGCTTAGCTGCGGAGATTGCGGTCGTTTGCTGCATATCAGCCATCCCTTCCCATCAAGCCCGCAGGGCGCACGAGCAGCACGATCGCCATGACCACGAAGATTACGATATTGGATGCCTCGGGGTAGAACACCTTGGTTAGGCCTTCGAGAATCCCCAGCATGTAGCCTGTGATGACCGCGCCGAGGATCGACCCCATGCCGCCCACCACCACCACGGCGAACACGACGATGATGAGGTTCGAGCCCATCAACGGGCTGACCTGGTAGATCGGCGCGGCAAGAATTCCGGCTAACCCCGCCAGGCCGGCACCCAGCCCGTAAGTGAAAGTCAGCAGCAGGGGTACGTTGATGCCGAAGGTGCGCACCAGGGTGGGATTTTCGGTGGCGGCGCGAAGGTACGAACCGAGTTTGGTCTTTTCGATGAGCAGCCAGGTGCTCACGCAGATCAACAACGACGCCAGCACGACCCAGGCGCGGTACTTGGGCAAGAACATGAAACCCAGGTTGTAGCCGCCTGACAGCAGGCTTGGCACCGCGTAGGGCTGGCCGGACGAACCGTAGTAGTAGCGGAAGGCGCCTTCCAGCGCGAGGGCCAGGCCGAAGGTGAACAGCAGGCCGTAGAGGTGATCGAGGTTGTACAGCCGTGACAGCGCCAACCGCTCTACCGCCGCGCCGACCAGCCCGACGATAAGCGGTGCCAGGATCAGCGCCGGCCAGTAGCCGATGCCCAGCACCTTCAGCAGCAGATAACCGGCAAAAGCGCCCATCATGTACTGCGCGCCATGGGCGAAGTTGATCACCTTGATCAGGCCGAAAATGATCGCCAGGCCCAGGCTGAGCATGGCATAGAAAGAGCCATTGATCAGGCCGATCAGCAACTGCCCGAGAAAAGCCTGGATAGGTACGCCGAAGATCGCCGTCATCAGACCCCCAGAGTCTCGTTGAGTATCGTCATGCGATCCGACAGCTCGCTGACATGGAAGCTGTCGACGATCCGCCCGTGGTCGACCAGGTAGAAGCGGTCGGCGACCTTGCTGGCGAAGCGGAAATTCTGTTCCACCAGCAGGATGGTCATGCCGCGCTGCTTGAGGGTCAGCAGTACATCACCGATGCGCTGGACGATCACCGGCGCCAGGCCCTCGGTGGGTTCGTCGAGCAGTAGCAGTTTCGCGCCGGTGCGCAATATGCGTGCGATGGCGAGCATCTGTTGCTCACCACCGGACAGTTTGGTTCCGGCGCTGTTGCGGCGCTCCTGGAGGTTGGGGAATAGCTCGTAGATCTCGCCGGTGGACATGCCTCCCTTGGCGATGATTGGCGGCAGATTGAGGTTCTCGTCCACCGTCAGGGTGGCGAAGATACCGCGCTCCTCCGGCACGAAGCCCATTCCCGCGTGGGCAGCTCGATGCAGTGGTACGTGCATCATGTCGCGACCATCGAACTGGATGGTTCCGGTCCGTTTGCGGATGATGCCCATGATCGAGCGCAGCGCCGTGGTCTTGCCCACGCCGTTGCGGCCGAGCAGCGTCACCGTCTCGCCCTGATGGACGTCCAGGTCGATGCCATGCAGAGCATGGCTTTCGCCGTACCAGGCGTTCAGCTCGCGAACACTCAACAGCGGGGTCGCGTCATTCATCTTCCGTCCCCATATACGCCTCGCGGACGCGTGCATCCTGGCTCACGCTGCGGTAATCACCGGAGGTCAGGATTTCCCCTCGTTGGAGCACGGTCACCTGATCACAAAGATCGGCGACGACTTTCAGGTTGTGCTCGACCATCAGGACCGCGCGTTCGCGCGCCACCTCGCGGATGATTTCGGACACGATGTGCACGTCCTCGTGGCCCATACCCGCCATCGGCTCGTCCAGCAGCAAGACCTTTGGCTCCAGGGCGAGGGTGGTGGCAATCTCCAGGACTCGCTTGCGACCGTAGGACAGATCCGCCGCCGGGCTATGACAGGCATCCTGCAGGCCAACCGACTCGATCAATTGAATGGCCCGCTCGTTTAGCCGGTTCAGCGAGCGCAGCGGCAGCCAGAACTGCGTTGCCAGGCCGCCCGGACGCTGCAGCGCCACACGTACGTTTTCCAGCACTGTCAGGTGCGGGAAAACGGCTGAAATCTGGAATGAGCGCACCAGTCCCATGCGTGCCACCTTGGCCGGATCGGTACGAGTGATGTCTTCTCCGAGCAGCGTGATGGTGCCGCTGGATGGTTGCAGGAACTTGGTCAGCAGGTTGAATACCGTGGTCTTTCCGGCGCCGTTGGGCCCGATCAATGCATGGACCCGGGCGTGATGCACGTCCAGGTCGACATCGTTCACCGCCACGAAACCCTTGAAATCCCGGCGCAGCCCGCGCGCCGAGAGCACGACGGACGATTGCGCGCCCGCCGCCGACCCCGCACGATCTACAACTGAATCGCTGTGGGTCATCATGCTTATTGCTTGGCCAGGTCGCAGCCGCTCTCGGCGGGCTTGATGTAGGCCTCATCGCCCGGAACCGTGGCGAGAACTTTGTAGTAGTCCCAGGGTTCCTTGCTTTCGTCGGGCTTCTTCACTTCCATCAAATACACGTCGCTGATCAGGCGGCCGTTGGCGCCTACCTTGCCGTTGCGAGCGAAGAGGTCGTCCACTGGCATTTCATGCATGGCCTTGGCAACCGCTTCGGTTTCATCGGTGCCGACCTTGTCGATTGCTTTGAGGTACTGCATCACGCCGGAGTAGGTGCCGGCGTGGATCATGTTCGGCATGCGCCCGGTGCGCTCGAAGAAGCGCTTGCCGAATTCGCGGGATTGATCGTCGCGGTCCCAGTAGAAGCTTTCGGTGAGGGTCAGCCCTTGTGCGGCTTCCAGGCCGAGACCGTGTACTTCCGAGAGGGTGAAGAGCAGCGCTGCCAAGCGCTGACCGCTGGCGACGATGCCGAACTCTGCGGCCTGCTTGATGGCATTGGCGGTATCCATGCCTGCGTTGGCCAGGCCGATGACCTGGGCGCCGGACGACTGTGCCTGTAGCAGAAATGAGGAGTAGTCGTTGGTCGCCAGCGGATGCCGCACGGCGCCTTTGATCTCGCCGCCTTTGGCTTTGACGAACTCGCTGGTCTGCTCTTCCAGCGAGTAACCGAAGGCGTAATCGGCGGTGAGGAAGAACCAGCTGTTACCGCCTTGGGATACCAGCGCTCCGCCGGTGCCAACCGCCAGTGCGTGGGTATCGTAGGCCCAATGGAAGCCATAGGGCGAACACTGCTTGCCGGTCAGTTCCACCGTCGCCGCGCCAGTGACCAGATCGATCTTCTTCTTTTCCTTTGAAATTCCTTGTACCGCGAGCGCTACGGAAGAGGTGGTCAGCTCCATGATCGAGTCGACCTGCTCTCGGTCGTACCACTGACGGGCGATGTTGGAGGCAATATCGGGTTTGTTCTGATGGTCAGCGGTCACGATCTCGATCGGCACGCCCTGCACCTTGCCACCGAAGTCCTCGGCCGCCATTTTCGCCGCCTCAAAGGACCATTTGCCGCCGAAGTCGGCGTAGACACCGGATTGGTCGTTGAGAATGCCGATTTTCACCTTGCCATCGGATATCTCGGCAGCCGTCGCGGGAATTGCGGCCGCCGCGCTGAGTGTTGCCGTTGCAATTGCCAGAAGCTTCATCATCGCCTATCTCCTTGCAGGGGTTGACCGCTTACAGGACGGCCCTTGCGGGCTGCCACGACGGGACGGTTCGGTGTGGGTGACGGGGCTGCAGGCGGGCCTGCCGACCATCACAACGATCGAGCGTTGGCATACGCTGCGGTATCGGGGCCGAGTGCATCCATGAGGCATGTCGATCGCATAAAAAAACAGGGCTGCGGCAGCAACGGGAACTGCGCCGGAAGAGGTGATCTGTCGTCGTGTCGGGGCACGGTAGACGTGAGACGCTGGGGCTGTGGTCATTCGGCCTGGCATACGACTGTTTCTAGTTATTGTTAGAACTAAACGTAGCAGGGGTTCGGCCAGACGCAACTGGTCAATTCGGTCGAGCGGGACAGGTTAGCTGCCCTCGCCCGGCGCAGCGTGCGAGCTTGACGCTTCCGTCAAGGTTCGCCGGGTGAAAAAAACAGACGCAACGTTGTCTTCGGCCTATGTTGGCGCGCCAAATGCGATGGCTACGGCAGAGACTGAGCTCATCCTGGCGCTCAGTCGAAGCCAGTCGATTGTCAATTCCAGTCGAGGGCGCCGGGCAAATGACGATCATCTGGCCGAGTAGAGTTAAAGTGCCACGCTGGTCGGCTGTGCTTTTTTCAACTGGCGGCTACCGCTATGCTGGCGACCATTCAAGCAGGAGCGATTGATGAGCAAGGTCAGTGTGCTGGTAGTGGATGACGCGCCTTTCATCCGGGATCTCGTCAAGAAAGGGTTGCGCAGCCACTTCCCCGGCATCCGAATCGAGGATGCAGTGAACGGGCGCAAAGCTCAGCAGATGCTCGATCGTGAAACATTCGATCTGATTCTCTGTGACTGGGAAATGCCCGAGATGTCCGGGCTCGAGCTGCTTACCTGGTGTCGTGCTCACGAGAAGCTCAAGACGACGCCGTTCATCATGGTCACCAGCCGTGGCGACAAAGAGAACGTGGTGCAGGCGATCCAGTCCGGCGTGTCCGACTTCATCGGTAAGCCTTTCTCCAATGAACAGCTGACGACCAAGGTGCGCAAGGCGCTGGGCCGCGCCGGCAAGCTTGATGCACTGGCGGCCAGCGCGCCGGCCCGGCCAACGAACACCGGGATGGCCAATGACTCGCTGGCGGCACTTACCGGTGGCAAGGCCGACGTGATCAAGCCTGCATCCGCTGCACCGGTTAAATCGCCGGCACCCGGACTCGCTGCGCTGGTTCAGCCCGGTGCCGCCAAACCGACGGCCGCCAGTGGCGGTCGCGGCCAGGGCCAGTTGCGCCTGGCGAGCGGGACGCTTGCCTGCGTGATCAAGGCGCTGAGCCTCAAAGAGGGTCTACTGGTGGTCAAGCGCAGCGAGAACCTGCCGCAAGTGCTGGAAAGCGCCGTGCTCGATCTGGAGCAGGGGGAGGGCGGCGAGGTGGCGCGTTTGAACGGCTACTTGCATGCGGTCGCAGCGTTGGAGCCGACGCCGGACACCGACTGGCTGCAGCTGACTTTCCGTTTCGTCGACCGTGACCCGCAGAAGCTCGATTATCTGTCTCGGTTGATTGCCCGCGGCACCGCGCAGCGGCACTTCGTGCCGGGCGCTTAGCCGGCTAGATAGGACGGATCAAGCGATAGTTCAATGGCGCCGCTCATCCGAAAAGAGGCGCTTTGGGGGAACGATTTCACAGCCCGACAGTCGGTGGCTCGCGCAGGCCCCGCTGCGCTGCTAGTCTGCAGCGCTCTGAATACATAACCACATGAAGTCTGCCGTTATGTTGGGGCGCATTATTCTTTGTCTCGGGTTGTTCTGGCTGGCCTCGTCCGCCTCGGCCCTGACCATCTACAAATACACCGACGCCAACGGCGTGGTCACCTACAGCGACCAGGCCGCACCGGGCGCGCGCGTGTTTACCTTCAACGACCGCATGGTCGAGACGCTGGACGCCCAGGTGAAGCTGGAAACCCGTAAGCATGCCGCTGGCGAGACCCTGCTGGTGCGCAATGATCTGTTCGCGCCCGTGGATATCGAGCTCAAGCTGACCGGCGTAGAGAATGCCGTTGGCGCGCCGGACGAGCCGATCCGCTGGGTACTGCCGCCACGCAGCCAGATCCGCCTGGCGACCCTGGCTCCACTCGATCCTGCCAAGCCCCTGAAATACACCCCCAAGTTGCGCCACGCCCTGGGCGATCCGCGTCTGCTGCCCAAACCCTACAAGTATCCGCTGCCCTGGCGCGGCGGTCCGTTCCGCCTTACCCAGGGTGCCAATGGCAAGTACAGCCATTTCACCCCGAAGGGTCGTTATGCGGCCGACATCGCCATGCCCGAGGGCACGTCCATCGTCGCGGCGCGCGGCGGCATGGTGGTCAAGATCGAGAACAGCCAGAGCGGACGCGGCAACAATCCATCCGGCAACTACGTGCGGATCCTCCACGATGACGGGACCATGGGCGTCTACCTGCACCTGATGAGAGGCTCGGTAAACGTTCGCGAAGGTCAGCGAGTCGAGACGGGAACCCGCATCGCACGCTCCGGCAATACGGGCAACAGCACCGGCCCGCACCTGCACTTCGTGGTGCAGCGCAACGTTGGCCTGGCAGTCGAGTCGATTCCCTTCGACTTTTCCCAGCCGGTCAACAGCCTGCCGAATTTCGCTGTCGGCGGAGACTGAGCCTGACTCCGGCCAGCTTCAAGCCGACGGCGAGGCGCTGATGGCCATTTGGTCATCGCGCGCAATTTCCCCTGGATCCTCGGCACGGCAAGCCACTGCTGCACGTGAAAACAGGCGCTGCAATCATTGGCTGGCGCCGATGCGCTGTAGGGCCGGGCGATGGCGCCACAGAAGCAGCGCCAGTGCCGCGGCATAAAGCCCGATCACCACCAGGCCCACTCACTGGATCTCGACGGCGTGGTGCCTGGCAAGGGCTTCGCCCTGGGATCACGGAACGCCGCCCGAACCCTCCGCAGATAAGGGCTCAGGCCTGCGAGCTGGAATTATTACTGTGTTCCTGGTCCAGCCGCAGCACCTTGGCCAACACGATCTTCGGGCCGCGCATCTTCTTGATGACGATTTGTAGGCCCTCGATGTACAGCACTTCGTTTTCTTCCGGAACCCGCTTCAGGGTTTCGTAGATCAGTCCGGCCAACGTATCGGCCTCGATATGGTCGAGATCGACCTGCAGCAGCCGCTCCACCTTGAACAATGGCGTGTCGCCACGTACCAGCAGCTTTCCGGGCTGATAAGCGAGGATGCCGCGCTCGGTCTTGCGGTGCTCGTCCTGGATGTCACCGACCAGCACTTCGAGCACGTCCTCCATGGTCAGGAAGCCGACCACCTTGTGATCACCTTCTTCCACCAGCACGAAATGCGCACCGCCCTGGCGGAACTGGTCCAGTAGTGCATTCAGCGGCAGGTGTCGGGATACCCGCTCCAGCGGACGCAGCAGGGCGGCTAGTTCAAAGCGCTGCGCCAGTTGTTCATCGCCGGCCAGCGCCAATAGCAGGTCCTTGATATGCAGCAGGCCGACGTAATCGCCCTGCGTGCTATCGAACACGGGATAGCGGCTGTATTTGTGCCGGCGGATCAATTCGAGGATCTCCGCCAGCGACGCATCGTGCTCCAACTGCAACAGGTCTTCCCGCGAGTTGGCCCAGTCGGCCACTTCCAGTTCGCTCATTTCCACCGCGGACGCCAGCACCTTGATGTCCTGATTGGCCGGGTCCAGCGCGCGGTTCGAGTGCAGGATCAGCTTCAGCTCTTCGCGACTGTAGTGATGTTCGTGGTGCCCCCCCGGCTCTCCCTGGCCAGCCATGCGCAAAATGGCGTTGGCACTGGCATTGAGCAGGTAGATCGCCGGGTACATGGCCCAATAGAACAGGTACAGCGGCACGGCCGTCCACAGCGATAGCAGTTCGGGTTTGCGGATCGCCCAGGACTTGGGGGCCAGCTCGCCGACAACGATGTGCAGGTAGGAAATGATGAAGAAGGCGGTGAAAAACGCAATGCCATGCACAACGGCTTGCGACTCGATACCCACCGAGGCCAGCACCGGCTCGAGCAGATGAGCAAAGGCTGGTTCACCGACCCAGCCGAGGCCTAGCGAAGCCAGCGTGATGCCCAGCTGGCAGGCGGATAGATAGGCATCCAACTGGCTGTGCACTTTGCGCAGGATGTGCCCGCGCCAGCCGTGCTCCTTGGCGATCGCCTCGACTTTGGTCGAGCGGAGCTTGACCATGGCGAACTCGGCCGCCACGAAGAAACCGTTGAGCAGAACCAGAAACAAAGCGAAAAGGATCAAGCCGAAATCGGCGAAATAGGAGGAGGCGGCGTAACTGCTTGCGAAGCTGGGGGAAGGGTCCATTGAAGTGTCGGGTAGTCGAAGACGGCCCAAGGATGGGGCCGGCTCTCGTTTATTTCAAGGCGCCAGCGGCGATGCCGGTCGCAGCTGATGGGCGGTGCTTAGCGAACCGTGGCTTGGGTCAGCGGGAAATGACAGGTGAAGGTGCTGCCCTTGTTCGGCGTGCTGTTCACATCCAGGCGTCCCTGATGGCGCAGCAGCACATGCTTGACGATGGCCAAGCCCAGTCCGGTACCGCCGGTGTTGCTGGCGCGACTCGAATCGACCCGATAGAAACGTTCGGTCAGCCGCGGCAGGTGCTTGGATTCGATGCCAATTCCTGAGTCCTGCACAGCGAGATGCGCGCCGTGCTCGTTGCACCACCAGCGAATTCGGACGTCGCCACCATCCGGGGTGTATTTCACCGCGTTGAAGATCAGGTTGGAGAACGCGCTGCGCAGCTCGGCCTCGCTGCCCTTGAGCAGCAAGGTGGGATCGGCTTCGAGGCTGATTACATGGTTGCGCTCGGCCGACAACGCCTGGGCATCGCTCCTGATCGAATTCAGCAGGGCGGCGACGGCCACCGGTTGGGTGTTAGAAGGGGGGCTGGTGGCTTCCAGCTTGGCCAGCAATAGCAGGTCGTTGAGCAAGTGCTGCATGCGCCCGGCCTGCTGGTTCATCTGATTCAGCGCGCGTGGCCAGCGTGCCGGCATCTCGTCGGTGTGCTCGAGCATCGTCTCCAGATACCCGGCGATCACCGTCAGCGGTGTGCGCAGTTCATGGGATACGTTGGCCACGAAGTCTTTGCGCATCTGTTCCAGTTGGTGGAGGCGGGTGATGTCGCGTACCACCATCAAGTGTTCGCTGTTGCCGTAGCGGGTGATGGTAACTTGCAACCAGAGTCGATCGTTGACCGGCGAAGACAGCTCCAGCGGTTCTTCATGCCGGCCGCTGTCGAAATACTCCTTGAAGCTCGGATGGCGTACCAGATTGGTCACCGGGTGGCCGGTATCCTGCGGCTTCTTCAGACCCAGCAGGCGTTCGGCGGCAGGGTTCCACCATTCCAGGTTGCCGTCGCTGTCGAGCATGATGACGGCATCTTTCAGCGCCGCGGTCGAGCCTTGGACCCGGTCGATCACCGCCTGTAGCTGCCCGCGCTGGCGTAGGTCCCGGCGCTGCATCTGATAGAGATTGTCGAAGATGTCACCCCAGAGTCCGTGACCGTCCGGCGGCGGCTCGTCCGGCTGGCTGCGCCTGAGCCACTGTTGCAGACGCCGCATCTGATACAGCGTCCAGCCGAGATAGCCGCTCAGGCCTGCGGCGAGGGCCCAGCCGTACTCGCCGGTGATCAGGCCGACCAGCAGGCAGCCGGCCAACAGCATAAGCAGCTGGCGCACCAGCGCGCCTTGCCAGTCTTGGTTCACCGCTAACGCTCCTTTAGGCCGCTTGGGGCCGCCCGGAAATCATGCTGTGAAACGCCGGCATAGGCCCGGCGGCTCGGATCTGAGTGAACGGCTGCCCGATCCTGCAGCGTTACACCAGCTCGCAGGCGGTTTCGTTCAGCTCTTGGTGGAAAAGCGATAACCGGTACCGCGCACGGTCTGCACCAGGTTTTCATAGGTCTCGCCGAGCGCCTTGCGCAGGCGCCGAATATGCACGTCCACGGTGCGCTCCTCAACATAGACATTGCCGCCCCATACCTGGTCGAGCAATTGCCCGCGGGTATAGGCGCGCTCCTGATGGGTCATGAAGAACTGCAACAACCGATACTCGGTCGGGCCCATGTCGGCTGGCGTACCGTCGATGGTGACGCGGTGGCTGATGGGGTCGAGCAGCAGGCCGCCAATCTCGATCGGTGTTTCGTTGTCGGTGGGCGCGGCGCGGCGCAGCACCGCTTTCAAGCGCGCGACCAGTTCCCGGGGCGAGAACGGCTTAGTGATGTAGTCATCGGCCCCCACTTCCAGACCCTGGATCTTGTTGTCCTCCGCGTCCTTGGCGGTGAGCATGATGATCGGCGTGTTGGCCGTCATCTCGTCGCGCTTAAGGCGTCGGGCCAGCTCAATGCCGGAGGTGCCGGGCAGCATCCAGTCGAGCAGGATCAGGTCGGGTTGGCGGTCAACGATCAGCGCGTGGGCCTGTTGAGTGTTTTCCGCTTCAAGGCATTCGTAGCCGGCCATCTCCAGCGCCACTACGATCATCTCCCGGATCGGCGCTTCGTCATCGACGATCAGTATGCATTTGCCGTTCATGTCCGCTCCCGGTCCGTTTCTTGTCGCTCGGCATTAGATAACGGAAATGTTGCAGCGATGTTACAGGCAGGCTTGGAGCCCGCAGCTGGAAGAAAAGCTGCAGCGTCGAATTTTCGGGTTTCGGATTCCGGCTATCAGCTCGTTTTCGTCGCGTAATCCAGCACGATTCCGGCAAGAATCGCCAGCCCGGCCCAGTGGTTGTGCAGGAAAGCCTTGAAGCAGGCCTGCGGCTTGCGCGAGCGGGTTTTCCAGAATTCCCAGGCGAAGCAGGCCGCGGCGATGCTGAGTCCCAGGTGGAACCATTGCCCCAGCTCGAAACGTACGCCAGCCAAAATCAAGCAGAACAGGGCGAGACCCTGGAGGGTGGCGATGATCAGCCGGTCGGCTTCGCCGAATAGAATGGCGGTGGATTTGATGCCGATCTTCAGATCGTCTTCGCGGTCGGCCATCGCATAGTAGGTGTCGTAGCCCACCGTCCAGACCACGTTGGCGATGAACAGCAGCCAGGCTTCCGGTGGCAGCTCACCGCGCTCGGCGGTAAATGCCATCAGCATGCCCCAGGAAAACGCCGCACCGAGCACCACCTGCGGGTAGTAGGTGTAGCGCTTCATGAAGGGGTAGAGCGCGGCGACGCCGAGGGCGCCGAAGGACAGCCAGATGGTCGCGGCGTTGGTCAGCAACACCAGACCGAAGCTGAGGGCGACAAGAATGGCGAAGAGGATCCAGGCTTCCTTCGGCGTGACCTTGCCAGTGGCCAGCGGTCGGCCCTTGGTGCGGCTGACGTGACCGTCGAGATTCCTATCGGCGAAGTCATTGATCACACAGCCGGCGGCGCGCATCAGCACGACGCCGAGCACGAAAATCACCACGTTCTTGACGCTCGGGGAGCCCTCACCCGCAATCCACAGCGCCCAGAGCGTCGGCCACAGCAGCAGATAGGTGCCGATCGGACGATCCAGGCGCATCAGCTGGATGAAGTCCCAGGCGCGTGGATGGAGGCGATTGCTCGATTGCAGAAGCTTCTGATACACGGCGGTCTCCGATCGGTGAGGGTGGGTCAAGGACAGTCTGTGCCGGGCTCAGGTCTCGATCCGTGCGGCTCGCCACAGGGCCGGCAGAAAGACCTCGGCGACCAGTACGCGCAGGTCGCCCTGGCTGAAGCAGGAGCGGCGGGCCCAGAGTTGCGGTTGACGAACTTCGTCTGGCAGCCAGCTTTCGGGGTATTGGCGAGCCTGTAGCGTGCCACGGCTGAACGCCGGATCGGTGAACAGCAATTCACCCAGCGAGCGGCTGCCCAGGTGCGGCAGATCCAGCCCGGACTGTTCCAGCGCACTGCGCGCGGCGACGCTGCGGGCGAAGATCCATGGCTCCTGATGCCCGCGCAGGTAGACCTCGCGAATCCACCCGTGGCTGCCGTTGGCGACACCCAGCGCTACGCATTCGTCATCGCGCAGCGCCTGCCAGCCCTCGGCGAGCGGCGTCACGCTGAACGCGCCTTTGGCCAGTTGCGTCAGGCGTCGGGTGAGCGAGCCTTTGTCGACGTAAAGCCAGTCGTGCAGGTCAGGGGCGAGTGGGGCGGGGAGGCGGTCGGCGGGCAACCAGTCTAGTGAGTCAGGCACGAGCAGTAACGGGCAGCGAAAAGAAGCGGCGAGTCTAGCATGGGCCCAAGCGGCCGCCTGAGGCTGGGAGCTCGAGCCGCAAGAAAAACCGGACAGGTTACCAATGGCACTCCGCTTGCCCCGGCCGTCTTTTTACGTCCAGCCTTCCAGCCGCATCGTGGCGCGCACCAGGCGCTGCTCCTCCTGTTCGATCTCCTTGAGGTTGTCGCGAATGCTGTGGATATGGTCGCGGGCCGCGCGTTGTGCCTGGTCCGGCAGACGCTCGGTGACGGCGTGGAACAGCCGCGAATGCTGCCGGTCGATCTGCCGCTTCTGCAGTGGCCGGTGATAGAGGTTGTTCACCGAGGCAAATACCGTGGAGAGCATCAGATCAGTCAGCGACTGCAGCGTATGCACCAGAACCGGGTTGTGCGAGGCCTCGCTGACAGCCAGATGAAAGGCATGGTCGAGGCGGGCGTGCTCCCGCGGGTCGGCCGCTTCTTCAGCATGCGCGGCGAGCATTTCTTCGTAGCGACGGCGTAGCAGGATGAAGTCGGCCTCGGTGCCGCGCAGCGCTGCCAGGCGCGCCGACTCGCCCTCAAGCAGGGCGCGGACTTCGAGCAGATCATAGAGGGTGCGCGGCTGTGAGTTGAACAGATGCATCAGTGGGCTTGCGTCCTGTTCGCCGGACAGCCTCGCCACGTGGGAGCCGCGCCCTTGGGCGGTTTCGATAATGCCGCGGCCGCGGAGCACGCGCAGACCTTCGCGCAGCGCCGAGCGCGAGATGCCGAGCTTTTCGCATAGGCGTCGCTCGGACGGCAGCGTCTGGCCGACCTTGAGTACGCCATCGACGATCAGGCGCTCGATGCGCTCGGCCACTATGTCCGCCAGCTGGCGGCGTTCCTGAGTATTTTCAATCAGCATAATAGAGCTCAACCACTGGTAGGACCAGTTTGGCGGAAGTCTACCGCATCCAGCCATAACCCGGTGCGAGGTCCCGTTATTTGGGCATTTTAGATCCGTAGATCGAAAGGGTCGTGAAAGAAACTGGTAGGACCAGTGGTTTTCGAGGTGGACGGCAGCAAGGTGTCGGACTAATGATGCGTCAAACCACCGCAGCTGGCCGTGCTGACGGTGAACGAAAGAAGAGCCTGACTGCCATGAATATCCTCTACGACGAACGCGTCGACGGCGAGCTGCCCAAGGTCGACAAGGCGGCGCTGCTGGCCGACCTGCAGGCGCAACTGCCCGGTATGGACATTCTCCACCGTGGCGAAGATCTCAAACCGTACGAGTGCGATGGTCTGTCCGCCTACCGCACCACGCCGATGCTGGTGGTGCTGCCCGAGCGTATCGAGCAGGTCGAAACGCTGCTGAAAATCGCCCACAAGCGTGGCGTGCCAGTGGTGGCGCGCGGGGCCGGGACCGGTCTGTCCGGCGGTGCGCTGCCGTTGGAGCAAGGCATCCTGCTGGTCATGGCGCGCTTCAACAAGATTCTCGAAGTCGACCCGGCCGGTCGCTTCGCTCGCGTCCAGCCCGGTGTGCGTAATCTGGCGATTTCCCAAGCGGCGGCGCCCTATGACCTCTATTACGCCCCGGATCCCTCGTCACAGATCGCCTGCTCCATCGGCGGCAACGTCGCTGAGAACGCAGGTGGCGTGCACTGCCTGAAATACGGGCTGACCGTGCACAACCTACTCAAGGTCGAGATCCTCACCGTCGAAGGCGAGCGCATGGTGCTGGGCTCCGACGCGTTGGATTCGCCGGGCTTCGACCTGCTGGCGCTGTTCACAGGCTCCGAGGGCATGCTCGGTATCGTCACCGAAGTCACGGTCAAATTGCTGCCAAAACCGCAGGTGGCCAAGGTGCTGCTGGCGGCATTCGACTCGGTGGAGAAGGCCGGGCGCGCGGTCGGCGACATCATCGCGGCGGGCATCATCCCCGGCGGCCTCGAGATGATGGACAACCTGTCGATCCGCGCCGCTGAAGATTTCATCCATGCCGGTTACCCGGTGGATGCCGAGGCGATTCTGCTCTGCGAACTCGATGGCGTCGAAGCGGACGTTCACGACGACTGCGCTCGCGTCGGCGAGGTGCTCAAGCTGGCCGGCGCCACCGAAGTGCGGCTAGCCAAGGACGAGGCCGAGCGGGTCAAGTTCTGGGCCGGACGCAAGAATGCCTTCCCCGCGGTCGGGCGGATTTCGCCAGATTACTACTGCATGGACGGCACCATCCCACGACGCGAGCTGCCAGGCGTGCTCAAGGGCATCAGTGATCTTTCCGCCGAATACGGCCTGCGCGTGGCCAACGTGTTCCACGCCGGCGACGGCAACATGCACCCGCTTATCCTCTTCGATGCCAACACCGAGGGCGAGCTGGAGCGCGCCGAGGCGCTGGGCGGCAAGATTCTCGAGCTTTGCGTCAAGGTCGGTGGCTCGATCACCGGCGAGCACGGCGTCGGGCGCGAGAAGATCAACCAGATGTGCGCCCAGTTCAATGCCGACGAGCTGACCCTGTTCCACGCGGTGAAAGCGGCGTTCGACCCCAGCGGACTGCTCAATCCTGGCAAGAACATCCCGACGCTGCATCGCTGCGCCGAATTCGGCGGCATGCACGTTCATGGCGGACAGTTGCCCTTCCCTGAACTGGAGCGCTTCTGATGACGGTTTCCTTCGACGACAGCCAGCAGCTGCTCGACCAAGTCAACCAGGCGTTGGCCAGCAACACCCCACTGCGTATTCAGGGTGGCGGCAGCAAAGCATTTCTCGGTCGCGAGGTGCAGGGCACGCTGCTCGACACGCGCGCCCATCGCGGCATCGTGACCTACGACCCGACCGAACTGGTGGTCACTGCCCGCGCCGGCACGCCGTTGGCGGAGTTGGAAGCGGCCCTCGACGAAGCCAACCAGATGTTGCCGTGCGAACCGCCGCACCTGGGCGAAGGCGCCACCGTTGGCGGGATGATCGCGGCGGGCCTGTCCGGTCCGCGCCGGCCCTGGAGCGGCTCGGTGCGCGATTTCGTGCTCGGCTCGCGGGTGATTACCGGCCATGGCAAGCACCTGCGATTCGGCGGCGAAGTGATGAAGAACGTCGCCGGCTACGACCTGTCGCGCCTCATGGCCGGCAGCTTCGGTTGCCTCGGCGTGATTACCGAGGTATCGCTCAAGGTGCTGCCCAAGGCGCGCCTATGCCGCAGCCTGCGGGTCGAGATGCCGGTTGACCGTGCGCTGCTCAATCTCGCCGAATGGGGCCAGCAACCGGTGCCGATCACCGCGGCCAGCCATGACGGCCAGGCACTGCATCTGCGACTGGAAGGCGGCGAAGGTTCGGTCAACGCCGCCTGTGACCGCATCGGTGGCGAGGCACTGGACGTTGGCTACTGGAATGACTTGCGCGAACAGCGCCTGGGCTTTTTCAGTGACGCCCGGCCGCTGTGGCGCCTGTCGCTGCCCACCGACACACCGGTACTGGCGCTGCCCGGCGAGCAGCTGATCGACTGGGGCGGTGCCCAACGCTGGCTCAAATCCGATGCCGATGCTCAGGCCATTCGCAGCATCGTCAGTGAAGTCGGCGGACATGCCATCTGCTTTACCGCTGGCGCTACCAGCAGCCCGTTCCAGCCGTTGGCCGAGCCGTTGCTGCGCTACCACCGTCAGTTGAAGACGCAACTCGACCCGCAGGGGATCTTCAACCCCGGCCGCATGTATTCCGAGGTCTAGTCCTAACCATGCAAACGAATCTGAGTGAGGCCGCGAAGAAGCTGCCACGGGCGGAGGAGGCCGAGAGCATCCTGCGCTCCTGCGTGCATTGCGGCTTCTGCAACGCCACCTGCCCGACCTATCAGCTGCTCGGCGATGAGCTGGATGGCCCGCGCGGGCGCATCTACCTGATGAAGCAGATGTTCGAAGGCGGCGAAGTCACCGAGAGCACCCAGACCCACCTGGACCGCTGCCTGACCTGCCGTAACTGCGAAACCACCTGCCCGTCCGGCGTGCAGTACCACAACCTGCTGGATATCGGCCGCGACTTCATGGAGCAGCAGGTGCAGCGCTCGGCGCGCGAACGCCTGCTGCGCACTGGGCTGCGCACCGTGCTGCCACGTCCGGGCCTGTTCAAGGCCCTGCTCGGCACCGGCAACGCGCTGCGTCCCTTGATGCCCGACACGCTCAAGTCACACATGCCGCGCCAGATCACCCCGGCCAAGCCGCGCCCGCAGGTGTTGCATACGCGTCGCGTGCTGATGCTCGAAGGTTGCGTGCAGCCAAGTCTGTCGCCTAACACCAATGCTGCGACGGCTCGCGTGCTCGATCGTCTTGGCATCAGCGTGAGCTCGGCGCGCGAGGCGGGTTGCTGCGGCGCGGTGGACTATCACCTGAATGCTCAGGAAGCCGGATTAGACCGTGCGCGGCGCAACATCGACGCCTGGTGGCCGGCCATCGAAGGCGGCGCTGAAGCCATCGTGCAGACCGCCAGCGGTTGCGGTGCGTTCATCAAGGACTATGGTCATCTGTTACGGGACGACCCGGCCTACGCGACCAAAGCAGCTCGGGTAAGCATGCTGGCTAAGGATCTGGTTGAAGTGATGCGCAGCGCCGAGCTCGAGCGGCTGAACGTAAAGGCCGACAAGCGCATGGCCTTTCATTGCCCGTGCACCTTGCAGCACGCACAGAAGCTCGGCGGCGCGGTCGAAGACGTGCTCACCCGGCTCGGCTTCCAGCTCACCGCGGTGCCCGATGCGCATCTGTGCTGTGGCTCGGCGGGCAGCTATTCGATCACCCAGCCAGTGCTGTCCAAGCAATTGCGCGACAACAAGCTCACTGCGCTGGAAAGCGGCAAACCTGAAGTCATCGTCACCGCCAACATCGGTTGCCAGACGCACCTCGACGGTGCCGGGCGAACACCGGTCAGGCACTGGATCGAGATCGTCGAGGAGGCGATGCAGTAACCCCAAACCCCAATCGCGCCGTGACGCACATCGAATCGACAGGAGAGAACATGAAAACCAAAGCCATGCTGACTCAGACCGAAGTGACCGCCATCCTGGCCGCCGCGCGTACCGAAGCGCAGAACAACGGCTGGGCCGTGACCATCGTGGTGGCCGATGACGGTGGCCACCCGCTGGCGCTTGAGCGTCTGGACGGCTGTGCTCCGATCGCCTCCTACATCGCCACCGAAAAGGCACGCAGCGCCGCGGTCGGTCGTCGCGAAACCAAGGGCTACGAGGATATGGTCAACGGCGGTCGCAACGCCTTCCTGTCCGCCCCAGTGGTCTGCTCGCTGGAAGGCGGTGTGCCGGTGATCGTCGATGGTCAGGTGATCGGCTCGGTCGGCGTCTCCGGCGTTACCGCCACGCAAGATGCACAGGTAGCCAAGGCCGGCGTCGCGGCAGTCGCCAACTGATCGACGAAATTCAGGAGAAGAACATGACCGAACGCGTAACCCTGGGTCGCCTGCAGGTGGCGGCCAACCTGCACCGTTTCGTCGAAGACGAAGTCCTGCCCGGTACCGGTGTCGAGGCGGCCGCTTTCTGGAGCGGTTTCGATCAACTGGTCCACGACCTGGCGCCGAAGAACCGCGCCCTGCTTGCCGAGCGCGATCGCCTGCAGGTCGAACTGGACGACTGGCACCGCAGCAATCCCGGCCCGATCAGCGACATGCCGGCCTATCGCGCCTTCCTCGAATCCATCGGCTACCTGCAGCCCGAGCCGGGCGAGGTGAAGATCAGCACCAGCAATGTCGACAGCGAAATCACCACCCAGGCCGGCCCGCAGCTGGTAGTGCCGATCGGCAACGCGCGTTATGCGCTGAACGCCGCCAACGCCCGCTGGGGCTCGCTGTATGACGCGCTCTACGGCACCGATGCCATCAGCGAAGAGAACGGCGCGCAGAAGGGCCCCGGCTACAACGAAGTACGCGGCGCCAAGGTCATCGCCTTCGCGCGCAACGTCCTCGATCAGGCCGCGCCGCTGGCCGAAGGCAGCCATGCCGATTCCGTCAGCTACCGCGTGCAGGACGGCCAGCTCAAGGTCACCCTGGAGAACGGTAGCGTCACCGGCCTGAAGCAGCCGGAGAAGTTCGTTGGCTACCAAGGCGAAGCCCTCGAGCCGAAGGCCGTGCTGCTGAAGAACAACGGCTTACACCTCGAGATTCAGATCGATCCGAACAGCCCGATCGGCCAGACTGATGCCGCCGGGGTCAAGGATCTAGTGGTAGAGGCCGCCGTCACCACCATCATGGACTGCGAAGACTCCACCGCCGCGGTCGACGCGGACGACAAGGTGCTGGTCTACCGCAACTGGCTGGGCCTGATGAAGGGCGACCTGGTCGAAGACCTGGAGAAGGGCGGCAAGCGCATCACCCGGCGCCTGAACGAGGATCGTGAATACACCGCAGCCGACGGCTCGAACCTGACGCTGCATGGCCGTTCGTTGCTGTTCATCCGCAACGTCGGGCATCTGATGACCAATCCGGCGATCATCGACGGCGAAGGCCACGAGATTCCCGAAGGCATCATGGATGGTGTGATCACCAGCCTGATCGCCAAGCATGACCAACAGCGCAAGGGCAACTCGCGCACCGGTTCGATGTACATCGTCAAGCCGAAGATGCATGGCCCGGCCGAAGTGGCCTTCACTGATGAGTTGTTCGGTCGCGTCGAGGACTTGATCGGTCTGCCGCGCCACACCCTCAAGGTCGGCATCATGGACGAGGAGCGCCGTACCAGTATCAACCTCAAGGCCTGTATTGGCGCTGCTAAGAATCGTGTGGCGTTCATCAACACCGGCTTCCTCGACCGCACTGGCGATGAGATGCACAGCATCATGGAAGCCGGCGCCGTGCTGCGTAAGGGCGACATGAAGAGCACCGCCTGGATCCAGGCCTACGAGCGCAACAACGTGCTGGTCGGCCTGAACTGCGGCCTGCGCGGCAAGGCGCAGATCGGCAAGGGCATGTGGGCGATGCCGGACCTGATGGCGGCCATGCTCGAGCAGAAGATCGCCCATCCCAAGGCTGGCGCCAACACCGCCTGGGTACCGTCCCCCACCGGCGCCGCGCTGCACGCGTTGCACTATCACCAGGTCGACGTGCAGGCCGTTCAGGCCGAATTGGAAAAGGTTGACCTGTCTACCGAGCGCGAGCAATTGACCAATGACCTGCTGACCATCCCGGTCGCACCTGAGCGCAACTGGACGGCCGAGGCGATCCAGCAAGAATTGGACAATAACTGTCAGGGCATCCTCGGTTACGTGGTCCGTTGGGTCGAGCAGGGCGTCGGTTGCTCCAAGGTGCCGGACATCCATGACGTCGGCCTGATGGAAGATCGCGCCACGCTGCGTATCTCCAGCCAGCACCTAGCCAACTGGCTGCGCCACGGTGTGGTCGGCGAGGCGCAGGTTCGCGAAACCCTGGAGCGCATGGCCAAGGTGGTCGACCAGCAGAACGCCGGTGATCCGCTCTATCGCCCGATGGCCGCTGACTATGCCCAGTCGGCTGCTTTTCAAGCGGCATGCGATTTGGTGTTCAAGGGCCGCGAGCAGCCGAGCGGCTACACCGAGCCGCTGCTGCACGCTTGGCGTCAGCGCTTCAAGCAGCAGAAGGGAGTTTGAGGGTATTCATGAGATTGCTGATGGCTGGCCCAGGTCGGCCATTGGCGTAATTTGCAAGCCCCGGGCGCTTAAAAGGCGTCCGGGGCTTTTGAGCATGGGGGCGGTCGGCGATGTGCTGACCGGTACCTTTGGCCGGCGTCATCGAGCGTTGGCCATGCGTGGAGCCGGGCTTTCCCGGATAGAAGTGGTTCACAACAAAAAACAAGGAACCCAACAATGAGTCAGACACTGCTGTCCATACTGGCCTTCGTGCCGCTGGTGCTGGCGGGGGTACTGCTGATCGGCTTTCGCTGGCCGGCCAAGTACGCAATGCCGCTGGTTTTCGTCCTCACTGCGTTGATCGGGCTAATGGCCTGGGACATGACCTTCAACCGGGTCCTGGCCTCCACGCTGCAAGGCCTGATTCTCACCGCCGCGATCCTCTGGATCATCTTCGGCGCCATCCTGCTTCTCAATACGCTCAAGCACTCCGGGGGCATCGCTTCGATTCGTCGTGGTTTCGCCAACGTCAGCCCCGACAAGCGCGTGCAAGTGCTGATCGTGGCCTGGCTGTTCGGCTGCTTCATCGAGGGCGCCTCAGGCTTCGGTACCCCGGCAGCGGTGGCTGCGCCGCTGCTCGTTGCACTGGGCTTCCCAGCCCTGACAGCGGTGGTGCTGGGGATGATGGTGCAATCGACACCGGTGTCCTTCGGTGCGGTAGGCACGCCGATTCTGGTGGGGGTCGCAGGTGGTCTTGACCAGGCGACGCTGGGCGGCCAGCTAACGGCAGCGGGCAGCAGCTGGGACGTGTTCTTCCATCTGATCTTCTCCCGCGTGGCAATCATCCATGCGCTGTGCGGCATCCTGATGCCGTTGATCATGATCTGCATCATGACCCGCTTCTTCGGCCGCAACCGGTCGTGGAGCGAAGGCCTGAGCATGGCGCCGTTCGCTATCTTCACTGGCCTGGCGTTCGTCATTCCTTACGCTGCTGCAGGAGTGTTTCTCGGCCCGGAATTCCCGTCGATGATCGGCGCCCTGGTAGGCCTGGCCATCGTCGTTCCGGCGGCCAAGGCGGGCTTCCTGCTGCCCAAGAGCAGCTGGGATTTCGCTCCTGCCAGCGAGTGGCCGGTGGAGTGGATGGGCAAGATCGAGATGAAGATCGATGACGTCGCCGGACGCACGCCGATCTCCGTACCGATGGCCTGGGCACCTTATTTGCTGCTGGCTGTGTTCCTGGTGCTGTCCCGTATCTTCCCGGCGCTGAAGACCGCGCTGATGTCGGTGAGCTTCGGCTGGAAGGACATTCTCGGTGAAACCGGCGTTTCTGGCACCCTGGAGCCGCTGTATCTGCCCGGCGGGATTCTCTGCATGGTGGTGCTGGTGACCTTCTTCCTGCATCGGATGAAGGCCGCTCAGCTGGGCG
This sequence comes from Stutzerimonas stutzeri, assembly GCF_000590475.1. NCBI lineage: Bacteria > Pseudomonadati > Pseudomonadota > Gammaproteobacteria > Pseudomonadales > Pseudomonadaceae > Stutzerimonas > Stutzerimonas stutzeri. The sequence goes on from NZ_CP007441.1 coordinate 379,617, forward strand.
CTGCCATCTCAGAATCGAGCAAGACGCTACTGGGCGCGGGCTTCGTGCTGATCTTCACCATCCCGATGGTGCGGATCCTGATCAACTCAGGCGTTAATGGCTCCGATCTTGTGTCGATGCCAGTGGCCATGGCACAGCTGGTGGCTGACAGCGTGGGCAGCGTCTATCCGTTCTTTGCGCCTGCCGTGGGGGCGCTGGGTGCGTTTATTGCTGGCTCCAATACCGTGTCGAACCTGATGCTCTCGCAGTTCCAGTACAACACCGCCAGCCTGCTGGGCATTTCCGGCGCGTTGATGGTGGCGCTGCAATCGGTCGGTGCCGCGGCAGGCAACATGATCGCCATTCACAACGTGGTGGCGGCTTCGGCCACGGTTGGTCTGCTCGGTCGCGAAGGCATCACGCTGCGCAAGACCATGCTGCCGACCCTGTACTACCTCGTGCTGGCAGGTTCCATCGGCCTGATCGGCTTCTACGTGATGGGTATCAGCGATCCGCTGGTGGGAGTCGCCGCCGCCAGCTAATGGCGTGCATGACCCGGACGGGCGGCCTAGGCCGCCCGTTTTATTTTGTCCGGAAAAACTTTCACCGGCTCCCGGTCTATCACCGGATGCCGGCATTTGGCGGTTCGCAGTGTTCTGGTATAGCGTGCAGCGCAACCGAGACTGATCGAGGTGGACGATGAAAAAGTGGCAATGCGTGGTGTGCGGATTCATCTATGACGAAGCCGAGGGCTGGCCTGACGACGGCATCGCCCCGGGCACCGCCTGGGAAGACGTGCCGGAAGACTGGCTCTGCCCCGACTGCGGCGTCGGCAAGATGGATTTCGAAATGATCGCGATTGGCTGATATGAACGAATCGAATCCCAAAGATGCTCCGCTGGTCATCATCGGCACCGGGTTGGCCGGCTACAACCTGGCCCGGGAGTTCCGCAAGCTCGATAGCCAGACGCCGTTATTGCTGATTACCGCAGACGACGGCCGCTCTTACTCGAAGCCGATGCTCTCGACCGGCTTTACCATGAACAAGGATGCCGACGCCCTCGGTATGACGGTCGCCGGGACGATGGCGATCCAGCTCAACGCCGAGGTCCGCACCCATACCCGGGTGACGCGTCTCGATCCGGCGAGTCGTCGCGTCTGGATCGGCAACGAGCCCGTGCCCTACCGCGATCTGGTCATCGCCTGGGGTGCACAGACGATTAACGTGCCGGTTGCCGGCGATGCGCAGGACGCCATCTTCCCGATCAACGACCTGCTCGATTACGGCCGCTTTCGCGAGGCGGCGCACGGCAAGCGCCGCGTGCTGATCCTCGGGGCTGGGCTGATTGGCTGCGAATTCGCCAACGACCTGCTGCAAGGCGGCTACGAAGTCGAACTGGTGGCGCCTTGCGAGCAGATCATGCCTTCACTGCTGCCGGTCGAACCGGCCGCGGCGGTGCAGCGCGGACTGGAATCACTGGGTGCGCGGTTTCATCTGGGGCCGGTGCTCGAGACGCTCGAGCGGCAGGGCGATGCCCTGCAGGCGCAACTGTCGGACGGTCAGCGAATCGACTGCGATCTTGTGGTTAGCGCCGTCGGCTTGCGACCACGTACCGAGCTGGCCGAGGCGGCCGGTTTGCAGGTCAATCGCGGCATCGAAGTCGATCGCCTGCTGCAGACGTCGTTCGAGCACGTCTATGCCTTGGGCGATTGTGCCGAGGTTGAAGGGCTCAACCTGCTCTATGTGATGCCGCTGATGAGCGGCGTGCGTGCGCTGGCCAAAACCCTGGCTGGCCAGCCTACGCCCGTGACCTACGGGCCTATGCCGATCACCGTGAAAACCCCGGTTTGCCCGCTGGTGGTGTCGCCGCCTGCAGCGGGTAGCGAAGGCAGCTGGAACGTCGAGGGCGAAGGCAATGACCTCAAGGCGCTGTACCGCGGGGTAGACGGCCGTCTGCTGGGCTATGCCCTGACCGGAACGGCGGTTCAGGAGCGTTTGGCGTTGAATAAGCAGCTTCCACCCGTGTTGGCGGAAGTGCCTCAAGTTCTGTCGTTAAAGTCTCCAGATTGATCCGGGAAAGCGCTGGCGGGGGCTGGCGCGAGTGCTATCAGCGTGCCATGCTCCCTGTGGCGCTGCCGCAGTGTAGAGCTGTTGCAGCGCGTCGGAACGCTGTTCGGAGAACAGCGAAGCAGAACAACAATAAAGTCTTAGAGGCTACCCATGCGCAAACCGGAACTCGCAGCCGCCATCGCCGACAAGGCCGATCTCACCAAGGATCAGGCCAACCGTGTACTCAACGCCGTACTGGATGAAATCACCAACGCGCTGAACCGCAAGGACAGCGTGACCCTGGTTGGTTTCGGTACCTTCATTCAGCGTCATCGAGGTGCTCGTACGGGCAAGAACCCGCAGACGGGCGAGCCCGTCACCATCAAGGCCAGCAATACCGTGGCTTTCAAGCCGGGAAAGATGCTGAAAGACGCGATCAACTGATGCCGCGTCGCCCGGGGCCGGCCAGGCTCCGGGTGTTTCCTCGTACGCAATGCTAGAAAATCAGCAATAAGTCGCTACAATGCGCGAAATTTCACTATCTGTATGGAACATGCATGAAATTTCGTTTTCTCCTCTGGATGCTTGGCCGTTTGATGGCCAAGGCCAGCCGCACGAATCCTGACTTCCAGAAGCAACTCGGTGACAAGGACCTGACCTTCCAGCTGCATACCCTCGACGGCAAAGTGGCGCGCCACTACCGGGTCAAGGAGCAGCGCGTCACCAGTCACGGCGGGCCAGCGACCGAACCGGCCTTCGCCATCGGCTTCAAGGACAGCGCCTACGGTTTCGCCACCATGAACGCCAAGAACAAGCAACTGGCCTTTATGCAGGGCATCCAGAACAAAGAGATCCAGATCCAGGGCAACCCCGCGCTGGTGATGTGGTTCCAGGGCCTGACCAAGTACCTCAAGCCACGCAAGAAAAAGCCCGTAGCGGCGTGAGTCGTTGGCGCTTCCAACCCGACCGAGACGCTCTGGCGGGCTTCGGTTCGCCGGGCTCCTCGCTGACAGTTTTGTCAGCTTATGGTCACCCTGCTGACCGGAACAGCGGGTTATAAGAAGAACTTCGAACTCCCTTTGCACTCGTTCCGGCGTTCCTCTATGCGTACACGATACAAAGCAATCCTGGCCCTGGGCGTACTGGCGCTGCTGGTACTCACCGCGCGCTGGCTGGTTGCCGAGCCCTCTGTGGCTCCAGTGGCAAAACCCAAACCGGTTCCTGTTCGCGTGGTTCGTGTCCAGCAGCAGGACGTGACCGACTATGCAAGCGGCATAGGCCGGGTCACGTCGCTGCATAGCGTGGTGATACGCACCCAGATCGACGGCAAGCTGGTCGGTCTGCACGTCAAGGAAGGGCAATGGGTCAAATCGGGCGATCTGCTCGCGACCATTGACGACCGTGCCTTACGGGCCAGTCTCGCCGAGGCCAGGGCTCAGCTCGGGCAAAGCCGGGCGCAATTGAAGGGCGCGGAAATCGACCTGAATCGCTACCGCCAGCTGATTGCCGAAAACGGGGTGTCCCGGCAGACCTTCGATCAGCAGCAGGCACTGTTCAATCAGCTCAAGGCGACCGTCGCCGGGCACGAGGCTGCGATCGCCGCAGCCCAGGTGCAACTTTCGCACACCCGCATCCTCTCGCCAGTCACGGGTCGGGTGGGCATTCGCAATGTGGACGAAGGCAACTTCCTTCTTGCCAGTGATGCCCAGGGGTTGTTCACGGTTACGCAGATGGCCCCGATCGCGGTTGAGTTCTCCATGCCGCAATCGATGTTGCCCAGGTTGCAGCAGTTGCTCGAGGCGCCGCAGGCCGCGCGCGTGATCGCTTTCAACAGCGATGGCGCGCTCGGGGAGGTATCGCTTGGCGAGGGCCGGCTGCGACTGATCGATAATCAGATTTCGGCGACCACTGGCACGCTGCGGGCCAAGGCCGAATTCGAGAACAACGAGCAAGCGCTCTGGCCCGGCCAACTGGTAAACGTCAAGGTGCAGACGGCGCTTTATTCGGATGTGTTGACCGTGCCGCCCAAAGCGGTGTTGCGCGGGCTGGACAATCATTTCGTCTATCGGCTCAACGGCAATGTCGCCGAGGTCCAGCCGGTGGAAGTCATCCATCAGAGCGATGAGCTGTTCATCATCGAGGGTGTGCAAGCCGGCGATGCCATCGTCAGCGATGGCCAGTCTCGGCTCAAACCAGGTATCGAGGTCGAGCCGCTGGGTGAGGGGCCGGCATCTGACCAGACGGCTGCACGGCAGGCCCAACCATGAATGGCCGCGGCTCGGTTTCCACCTGGTGCATACATCATCCGGTCGCTACGCTGCTGTTGACCGTAGCGATGCTTTTGATGGGGCTGATCGCCTATCCGCGATTGCCGGTTGCGCCGCTGCCAGAAGCCGAATTCCCCACCATCGAGGTCTCTGCGCAGTTGCCCGGCGCCAGCCCGGAGACGATGGCGTCATCGGTAGCCACACCGCTGGAGGTGCAGTTCAGCTCGATCGCCGGCATGAGCCAGATGACCTCCAGCAGTGCGCTGGGCTCGACCAAGCTGATCCTGCAGTTTTCCCTCGACAAGAGCATCGACACCGCTGCGCAGGAGGTCCAGGCGGCGATCAGCAGCGCCGCGGGCAAGTTGCCGCAGGACATGCCCAGCCTGCCCACCTGGCGAAAGGTCAATCCGGCCGACAGTCCGGTGCTCGTGCTTACGGTGCGCTCCACACTGATGCCCGCCACTGAGCTCAGCGATCAAGTGGAAACGGTGTTGGCCCGGCAGATCAGCCAGATCGACGGTGTGGGGCTGATCAACATCACCGGCCAGCGCCGTCCGGCTATCCGCGTGCAAGCCTCGCCGGACAAACTGGCGGCTGTGGGCCTTACCCTGACCGATATCCGCCAGGCGATTCAGAGCACCAACCTGAACCTGGCCAAAGGCGCGCTATACGGCGAGTCGAGCATTTCCAGCCTTGCGACCAATGACCAACTGTTCCAGCCGGCAGAGTACGAGCGGTTAGTTATCGCTTACGTCGACGGTGCACCGGTCCAGCTCAAAGATGTCGCTCAGGTCTTTGCGGGCTCGGAAGACGACTACGTGCAGGCGTGGGCTGGCGAGGAGCCGAGTCTCAATCTGGTGATCAGACGTCAACCGGGCGCCAACATCGTCGAGACGGTCGACCGCATTCAGGCTGCCTTGCCGCGTCTGCGGGCCGCGCTACCAGCTTCGATCGAAGTAGCAGTGCTCAATGACCGCACCGGGACCATCCGCGCGTCGTTGCATGAAGTGGAACTCACCCTGCTGATCGCCGTGGTATTGGTGATCGGGGTGATGGCGCTGTTTCTGCGGCAATGGTCGGCAACGCTCATTGTCTCCAGTGTGCTCGGCGTTTCGCTGGTCGCTTCGTTTGCGTTGATGTACCTGTTCGGATTCAGCCTCAACAACCTGACGTTGGTGGCCATTGTGATTGCGGTGGGCTTTGTCGTCGACGATGCCATCGTGGTGATCGAGAACATTCACCGGCATCTCGAAGCGGGCGAAAGCAGCCGTGAGGCGGCGATCAAGGGCGCCAGCGAAATCGGCTTTACCGTCGTGTCCATCAGCGTGTCGCTGATCGCCGCCTTCATACCGCTGCTGTTTATGGGCGGGGTCGTGGGGCGGCTGTTCAAGGAATTCGCACTCACCGCCACCTCGACCATTCTGATATCGGTGGTGGTGTCGCTGACCTTGGCGCCGACGTTGGCGGCGCTGTTCATGCGGCCTCCCGAGCATAAGGCCGGGGCTCGTCCCGGCATCGGCGAGCGGCTGCGGGCGCGTTATGCCAAGGGCTTGCATCGTGCATTGGCCCATCAGCGATTGATGTTGGGCTTGTTCAGCCTGACCTTGGCGCTCGCGGTGGCAGGCTACGTATTTATCCCCAAAGGCTTTTTCCCCATCCAGGACACCGGCTTCATCCTCGGCACGAGCGAGGCAGCGGCGGATGTGTCCTATCCCGACATGGTCGAGAAGCACCTTGCGCTGGCCAGAATTGTCAGTGCCGATCCGGCCGTGCGGGCTTTTTCCCATGCGGTCGGTGCGACGGGCAGCAACCAGACCATCGCCAATGGCCGCTTCTGGATCTCGCTGAAGGACCGCGACCAGCGCGACGTGTCCGCCAGTGAATTCATTGATCGGGTGCGCAGCAAGCTCAGCGCCGTGCCCGGGATCGTCCTGTACCTGCGTGCAGGCCAGGACATCAACCTCAGCGCCGGCCCCAGCCGCAGCCAGTATCAGTATGTGCTCAAGGGCAATGACGGTCCGACGCTCAACGCCTGGACCGAGCGACTGACCGAGCGGCTACGGCAGAATCCGGCATTCCGGGACCTTTCGAATGACTTGCAGCTGGGCGGTAGCACCACCCACATCAGCATCGATCGCGTCGCGGCGGGGCGGTTCGGCCTGACGATTAACGATGTCGACCAAGCGCTGTACGATGCCTTTGGCCAGCGCCAGATCAGCGAGTATCAGACCGAGACGAACCAATACAACATCATCCTGGAGGTGAGTCAGCATCACCGCGGGAGCGCGCAAAGCCTGGATTACTTCTACCTGCGCTCGCCGCTGAGTGGCGAGATGGTGCCGCTGTTCGCGGTGGCGAAAGTCGACGCACCGGTCAGCGGCCCCTTGTCGATCAGCCACGACGGCATGTCGCCGGCGGCCAATCTTTCGTTCAACCTCGCCGCGGGCGTTGCCCTGGGCGATGCGGTGTCGATGCTCGAACAGGCGAAAAACGAGATCGGCATGCCAGCCGAAATCAGTGGTAGCTTTCAGGGGGCCGCGCAGGCATTCCAGAGTTCGCTGGCGAGTCAGCCATGGCTGATCCTTGCGGCGCTGGTCGCGGTCTACATTATCCTCGGTGTGCTGTACGAGAGCTTCGTCCATCCCCTGACCATTATTTCCACCTTGCCTTCGGCCGGGCTTGGCGCGCTGGTGATGCTCTGGCTGTTCGGCCAGGATTTTTCGATCATGGCGCTGATCGGGCTGGTGCTGTTGATTGGCATCGTCAAGAAAAATGGCATTCTGATGATCGATTTCGCCCTGGACGCCCAGCGCAGGCGCGGGCTATCGCCTCGGGAGGCCATCTACGAAGCGGGCGTGACCCGCTTCCGGCCCATCATCATGACCACGCTCGCGGCCATGCTCGGCGCGGTGCCGCTGATCATCGGCTCAGGCCCTGGTGCGGAGTTGCGCCAGCCTCTGGGCATCGCGGTGGTCGGCGGTTTGCTGGTCAGCCAGGCGCTGACGTTGTTTACGACACCGGTCATATACTTGTGGCTGGAGCGGCTGTTTCATCGCCGCGCGCCCGAATTCCAACCGGCGATCGATCACTGAGGCTGACGCCATGCGTGTTCTGGTTATCGAAGACGAGGAAAAAACCGCGGATTATCTGCACCGGGGCCTGACCGAGCAGGGCTATACCGTCGACCGCGCGCCGGATGGCATCGAAGGTCTGCATCTGGCGCTCGAGCGTGACTATGCCGTGATCATCCTCGACGTGATGCTGCCGGGCCTGGACGGGTTCGGCGTGCTGCGCAGTTTGCGCGCGCGCAAGCAGACGCCGGTGATCATGCTCACCGCGCGCGAGCGAGTGGAGGATCGCGTACGGGGTCTGCGCGAAGGCGCCGACGACTACTTGGGCAAACCCTTTTCGTTTCTGGAGCTGGTGGCGCGCCTCCAGGCACTTACGCGCCGAGGCGGCGGACATGAACCGGTGCAGATCACAATCGCCGATCTCTGGGTCGATCTGATCAGCCGCAAGGCCACCCGCGCCGAAACCCGCCTCGATCTCACCGCCAAAGAGTTTTCGCTGCTCAGTGTACTGGCGCGCCAGCACGGCGAGATCCTCTCCAAGACGGCCATTGCCGAGATGGTCTGGGACATCAACTTCGACAGCGATGCGAATGTGGTCGAGGTGGCGATCAAGCGGCTGCGGGCCAAGCTCGACGGCCCGTTCGAGCACAAGCTGCTGCACACCATCCGTGGCATGGGGTACGTGCTGGAAGACCGTCGTGTCCACTGATTCCATCGCGTTGCGCCTGAGCGGACTGTTCACGCTCGTGGCCACGGTGATTTTCCTGCTGATCGGCTGGACGCTCTACCAACAGGTGGACAAGGGGTTGGGGCTGTTGCCCGAGGCGGAGCTGGAGGCTCGCTACAGCGTGCTCGATGCATCCCTGAATCGCTATGGCACGCCTGAACACTGGGCGAAGATGCGCGACAAGCTCACGCTGCTTGGCGAGGAAGACAGCCGGATTCGGTTCTGGGTGGTCAGCGATGATCCCGCGTTCGAGTTTGGGGCGCCGGACGAGCGCCTCCGGCGCTTCGCCCAGGGGCCTGAAGGCATGCACGACTTCACGCTGGCCGGCTACGGGTACCCGTTCAAGGTCCTGCTCCGCGAGCTTCCCGCCAACGCCCCGAGACCCGCGCTGCGCTTCCTGATCGGTATCGACACCGAAGCGTTCTGGCAGACCCAGCGCCATCTGCTTCTGGTGCTGGTCGGCCTGGCATTTGCCGGCATCCTGCTGGCCGCCGCCCTGGGCTATTGGGTTGCGCGCATCGGTCTGAAGCCGCTGATCAGGCTATCCGAAGAAGCCTTGAAGCTGACACCGCCGCGCCTCAGCGGACGGCTTCAGCTGTCCTCGCTGCCGCCGGAACTCGCGCAGTTCGCCACCGCCTTCAACGCGACGCTGGATCGGGTCGAGAAGGCGTACGAACGGCTTGAATCGTTCAACGCGGATGTCGCGCACGAGCTGCGTTCACCCTTGACCAACCTTATCGGCCAGACGCAGGTCGCGCTGACCCGTGGGCGTTCGGCGGAGGATTATTTCGAGGTGCTGCAATCGAATCTTGAAGAGCTCGAACGGCTGCGCTCGATCATCATCGATATGCTGTTCCTGGCCAGCGCCGATCAGGGCAGCAAAGCCACCGGGCTTACGTCCGTTTCCCTGGCTGATGAAGTCGCCACCACGCTGGAGTATCTGGATTTCATTCTGGATGACGCGCAAGTGACGGTGCAGGTCAGTGGCGACGCTCAGGCGCTGATCGACAAGGCCCATATGCGCCGCGCGCTGATCAACCTGATCAATAATGCCGTTCAGCACACCCAAGCAGGGCAGAGCGTGCAGGTCCGGATCAGGGAAAAGGATCGATGGATCGAAATCGGCGTGGCCAACCCGGGCGAAGCGATTGCCGAAGAGCACCTGTCGCGCTTGTTCGAGCGGTTCTTCAGGATCGATCCGTCACGCAGCAACAGCGGCGCCAACCATGGGCTGGGGTTGGCGATCGTCAAGGCCATCGCGGTGATGCACAGCGGCGATGTATACGTTCGAAGTGCGGAAGGGATCAACACCTTCGGCATGTGCCTGCCCGCGTGTTCGGCGCCTGGGCTGTCTGAACCCCTATCAGCAGGCGAGCTCGCACGTGCCGGCCTGATAACTCCGTCTTGAGCGTGGCCACTGCGGCCACGCGAACCGCTTTGTGGATGTGTGACTGGTTGGTAACAACCGATACCTGACCCCAAAAAGGAGAGCAAAGATGGCCCGTTTGACCGCAAAAGACTTTTCCCCGCAATTGCTCGAACTGTACGACTACTACGCCCACGGCAAGATCAGCCGCCGGGACTTCCTGGACCGCGCGGGTGCTTTTACCGCCCTTTGCGGCCTCTCGGCGACCGGTATTCTGTCCGCCTTGAGCCCGAATTATGCGTTGGCGCAGCAAGTGGATTTCACCGATCCGGAGATCGTCCCGGAGTACATCACCTACCCGTCGCCCAATGGCCACGGCAGCGTCCGCGGTTATCTGGTCCGCCCTGCCAACGCCGCGGGGAAACTGCCGGCGGTGGTCGTTGCCCACGAGAACCGCGGTCTCAACCCATACATCGAGGATGTCGCGCGGCGCGTCGCCAAGGCCGGCTTTATCGCGCTCGCACCGGACGGCCTAAGCTCGGTAGGTGGCTACCCGGGTAATGACGACAAAGGTCGCGAGCTGCAGCAGAAGGTTGATCCGGAGAAGCTCATGAATGACTTCTTCGCCGCCATCGAATGGCTGATGGCCCACGAACTCACCACTGGCAAAGTCGGCATCACGGGCTTCTGCTACGGCGGCGGTGTCGCCAATGCCGCCGCCGTGGCCTACCCGGAGCTGGGTGCCGCGGTTCCCTTCTATGGGCGTCAGCCTGATATAGCCGACGTGCCAAAAATCCAGGCACCGCTGCTGCTTCACTACGGCGAGCTCGACACCCGAATCAACGAAGGCTGGCCGGCTTACGAACAGGCATTAAAGGCCGCCGACAAGACCTACGAGGCGTACATCTACCCCGACGCCAACCATGGCTTCCACAACGACTCGACACCGCGTTATGACGAGGCCGCGGCAGAACTCGCCTGGGACCGCACCATTGCATGGTTCAACAAGTATCTGAAGTAGCGGGCAGGACTCCTGCCACATCAAAACACCCAGCAGGCCGGTCATGGGCTTAACCATCGAGCCGGCCGCTCACAAAACGCAGTGCGCGTCGCGCTTAGAGTCAGAGGCTGCGCTCCAGGTCTGATGTGACAATCGTTGACCGGCCTACGCCTGCTGCGCCATCCAGCTACGCGCTTCGTCCAGCAGCCAGTCGCGAAAGGCGTTCATTGCGGCGGACTCGACCCGTCTTTCGGGAATCATCAGCTGATAGGCCTGATCTTCGCGGCGGTAGGCATGGGCGTGGGCGATGACGAGGCGGCCTTCGGCAAGCTCGCGCTGGATCAGGAAGGGTGGAATCAGCGCCACGCCCATTTGATGCTCGGCGGCTTGGGCCAACATCGAGAACAGCTCCAGGCGCGGGCCGGTCATGTCGCGCGTCACTTTCATCCCCAACGAGTCGAACCACTGTCGCCAGGCGTAGGGGCGGGTGGTCTGCTGCAGCAACGGCATCTCCGCAATGGTCTGCGCCTCAAGCTGACCCGCGCCGTTGAGCAATCCAGGGCTGCAGACCGGAAGAGAATCCTCGGGCATCAGGTAATGCGCCACGGTGCCGGACCATTCGCCGTCGCCGAAGTAGATCGCCGCATCGAAGTCGGTGTCAGCGAAGAGGAATGGTCGAGTCCGGTTAGTCAGGTTGACCGTGATTTCCGGATGCAGCGCCTGGAACTGCTGCAAGCGGGGCAGTAGCCATTGAGTGCCGAACGTCGGCACCAGCGCCAGTTCGATGGTTTGCGCACCCTGCTGGCCCATCACAGACAGGGTGTCGCGCTCGACCGCGTCCAGCTGCGTGGCGACTCGTCGTGCATAGGACTGGCCGGCTTCGGTCAGCTTCACACCGCGACGTGAGCGGCGAAACAGCTCCAGCCCCAGAAATTCTTCCAGCCCGCCGATCTGGCGGCAGATTGCACTTTGTGTCAGCGCCAGCTCTTCGGCGGCCCGGGTAAAGCTCTGGTGACGTGCCGCCGCTTCGAAGGCGATGAGTGCGGCGGTGCTGGGGATCTTGCGGCGCATTATGCGACTGCCTCACTAAACGTCATGTAATTACTGCGTCAAGCATACGCGGTAGTGCGCAAAACGCACAGATAGTTGCGGATTACTCGTTTGCGCGACCTGCGCGCAGCTTCTAGGATCAATCCATCGAATGTTACGTCGGGCCGCGAGCCCGGTTCACCGTCTGCGACAAGAGGACTCCCCATGGCCGGCAAAGCAAGCTTCAACTGGATCGACCCGCTGCTGCTCGATCAGCAACTCACCGATGAAGAGCGCATGGTGCGCGACAGTGCGCAGCAGTTCGCGGACGACAAGCTGGCACCACGTGTGCTCGAAGCCTTCCGCCATGAACGCACCGACGCGGCGATCTTCCGTGAGATGGGTGACACCGGCCTGCTCGGCGCGACCATTCCCGAAGCTTACGGCGGCAGCGGTCTGAACTACGTCTGCTACGGCCTGATCGCCCGTGAGGTCGAGCGCATCGACTCCGGCTACCGTTCGATGATGAGCGTGCAGTCCTCGTTGGTGATGGTGCCGATCAACGAATTCGGCAATGAAGAAACCAAGCAGAAGTACCTGCCCAAACTGGCCAGCGGCGAATATATCGGCTGCTTCGGTTTGACCGAACCGAACCACGGTTCCGACCCGGGCTCCATGGTTACGCGGGCGAAGAAGGTCGACGGCGGCTATCGCCTGTCCGGCGCCAAGATGTGGATCACCAACAGCCCGATCGCCGACGTCTTCGTGGTCTGGGCCAAGGATGACGAGGGCGCCATCCGCGGCTTCGTGCTGGAAAAAGGCTGGGAAGGACTGAGCGCTCCGGCGATCCACGGCAAGGTCGGCCTGCGCGCCTCGATCACCGGCGAGATCGTCATGGACAATGTGTTCTGCCCGGAAGAGAACGCCTTCCCGGACGTGCGCGGTCTGCGCGGCCCCTTCACCTGCCTGGATTCGGCCCGTTACGGCATCAGCTGGGGCGCGCTGGGTGCCGCCGAGTTCTGCTGGCACACCGCGCGTCAGTACACCCTGGACCGCCAGCAGTTTGGCCGCCCGCTTGCTGCCAATCAGCTGATCCAGAAGAAGCTGGCCGACATGCAGACCGAGATCACTCTGGCACTGCAAGGCTGCCTGCGCCTCGGCCGGATGAAGGACGAAGGCACCGCGGCGGTGGAAATCACCTCGATCATGAAGCGCAACAGCTGTGGCAAGGCGCTGGACGTGGCACGGCTGGCTCGCGACATGCTTGGCGGTAACGGCATCAGCGACGAGTTCGGTGTGGCCCGGCATCTGGTCAACCTCGAGGTGGTCAATACCTACGAGGGCACCCACGATGTGCATGCGCTGATCCTTGGCCGCGCGCAGACGGGTATCCAGGCGTTTTTCTAAGCCTGCCCGTAGGGTGGATGACGCTCTTTTCATCCACCTTCCGCTCCGCCGATAGCCCCAACTCCGATTGGTGGATGGGTGAAGCGTCATCCACCCTACGTAGTCGACCGGTCTGGTAGGAGCGAGCAAGCTCGCTCCTACATGAAACCCAACGCCTGAAGGCGGTAACCCGTGTTTGGGTTTGCCGCTTTAGAGCTTCGTCCATCTCAACCGCCTTACCGAGAAATATCCATGCCTGGTGCCTTGTCCCATATCCGCGTCCTCGACCTCTCGCGCGTGCTCGCCGGTCCTTGGGCCGGGCAGATTCTGGGTGATCTTGGTGCCGAGGTGATCAAGGTCGAGCGCCCGCGCACGGGCGACGACACTCGTCATTGGGGCCCGCCGTACCTGAAAGACCAGCAGGGCGAGAACACCTCGGAGGCGGCCTATTACCTGTCGGCCAACCGTAACAAGCAGTCGCTGACGCTGGACTTCACCCAGCCCGAAGGCCAGCGGATCATTCGCGATCTGGTCGCCAACTGCGATGTGCTGCTTGAGAACTTCAAGGTCGGTGGTTTGGCCGCCTACGGTCTGGACTATGAAAGCCTCAAGGCAATCAATCCGAAGCTGATCTATTGCTCGATCACCGGCTTCGGCAGTGATGGCCCTTATGCCAATCGCGCCGGTTACGACTTTATGATCCAGGGCCTCGGCGGTTTGATGAGCCTGACCGGCCGCGCAGAGGACGAGGAAGGCGCCGGGCCGGTGAAGGCTGGCGTGGCGCTGACCGATATCCTGACCGGGCTCTATGCCACTGTCGGTGTACTGGCGGCACTCAACAGTCGCGAGCAAAGTGGCGTCGGGCAGCATGTCGAACTGGCGCTGCTGGATGTGCAGGTCGCCTGCCTGGCCAACCAGGCGATGAACTACCTGACCACCGGCGTAGCGCCCAAGCGCATGGGCAACGCGCACCCGAACATCGTGCCTTATCAGGATTTCCCCACCGCCGATGGCGACATCATCCTCACCATCGGCAACGATGGACAGTTCCGCAAGTTCGCCGAAGTCGCCGGACATCCGGAGTGGGCGACCGATGACCGTTTCGCCAGCAACAAGGCGCGCGTGGCCCATCGCAAGGAGCTGGTGCCGCTGATCCGCCAAGTCACGGTATTTCGCACCACCGCCGAATGGGTCACGCTGCTGGAGCAGGCCAGCGTGCCCTGCGGGCCGATCAACGACCTGGCGCAGGTGTTCGCCGACTCTCACGTGCAGGCGCGCGGATTGCGCCTGGACATGCCGCATCCGTTGGCGGGCAGCGTGCCGCAGGTGGCCAGCCCGATCCGTCTTTCCGATACTCCGGTGGAATACCGCAGGGCACCTCCGGTACTTGGCGAGCACAGCGAAACCGTTCTGCAGGGGCTGCTTGGCCTGAGCTTCGACAAGATCCTTTCCCTGCGGCAGTCCGGGGTGATCTGACGACCCGAAGCCCGAGGCCTGACTTGGGCTGGCTGAACTCTCTCGCCGTCAGGCCATCCTTATTGCTGTACCCTGGTTTTTTGGATGGACGAGCGAATCATGCAGACGCAGCGTTTACGTACTACCTGGCAACTCATGGTTGTCCTGTTCATGTCCTGGCTGCTGGCCGGTTGCGGCATCAACAACATTCCTCAATACGACGAGCAGGTGAAAGCGGCCTGGTCGCAGGTGGAAAATCAGTACCAGCGTCGCGCCGATCTTATTCCCAACCTGGTCGAGACGGTCAAAGGCTATGCCCGCCAGGAGCAGGACACCCTTACTGCAGTCACCGAGGCGCGTTCCAAGGCCACCTCGATCCAGATCAGCGCAGACGACCTCGACGATCCGCAGAAGCTGCAGCAATTCCAGCAGGCGCAAAATCAGCTGACCGGTGCGCTGAGCCGACTGATGGCGGTTTCCGAGCGCTACCCGGATCTCAAGTCCAACCAGAACTTCCTGGCCTTGCAATCGCAGCTCGAAGGCACCGAAAACCGTATCTCCGTGGCGCGCCGGGATTTCATTGCGGCGGTTGAGCGCTACAACACCGAAATTCGCACCTTCCCCGGGCGTATCTGGCACACGCTGATGTACAGCGACATGCCGATCCGCGAGAACTTCGAGGCGACGGCCGAGAACGCCGATCAGGCGCCGAAAGTGCAGTTTCAATGATACGAACGCTACCCCTGTTTCTAGCACTGCTGTTTTGGGCCGGCAGCCTGCTGGCCCAGACGTTCGAAGTGCCCGCATTGACAGGCCGGGTGGTGGATCAGGCCGAATTGCTTGATACCCAGACCGAGGCGAGGCTGACCGGCATGCTTGCCGCCCATGAGCAGGCCTCCGGTGAGCAAGTGGTGGTGGTCACGCTGCCCGATCTGCAAGGTCGCAGTATCGAGGAGGTTGGCCTCCAGCTGGGACGCGAATGGGGAATCGGTCAGAAGGAAGAGGACAGCGGCGCATTGCTGATCATCGCCCGCGATGGTCGGAAGATTCGCATCGAGGTAGGTTATGGGCTCGAGGGACGTCTGACCGACGCGCAGTCCTCGGTGATTATCAGCAGCATCATTGCCCCCGCGTTCCAACAGGGCGATTTCGCTCGCGGCATCACTGATGGCACTGCCGCGATCATTCGCGTGCTGGGTGGCGATCCGCTGCAAACAGCGGGCATGCAGCCGGCCATGCCCATGGGCGGGCAGGAGCCAGGCGGGCTCGGCATTCTCGGCTTCTTCCTAATGCTGGTCGCGATCTTCGTGATCGGCGGTGGCCGTGGCGGGCGCGGCGGTGGTCGTGGCGCCGGACGCGCGTTGCTGGTGGTTTCGGCGGCGGCGGTGGCGGTTTCGGCGGCGGGGGTGCTTCCGGTGGCTGGTGATCCGACGGACCGCGCGGCGAACCCCAGCGACTCACGGACGGGATCGCATGGCGGGCTGGCATCCAGCCACCGAGTCCTCGAGCCAATCAGCGCAGCACAACGAGAATCTTCATCGGTGATGAACAGACAATGACCCTACTGACCGAAAGCGAACTGCAACAGGTCGCCGAGGCGATCGACCGCATCGAGCGTGACACCGACGCCGAACTGGTGACGGTGCTGGCGGCCCAGGCCGACGACTACCATTACATCCCGTTGCTCTGGGCCAGCCTGCTGGCGCTGTTGCTGCCGGGTGCGCTGCTGTTCTTCACTGGATGGCTGGCGGGCTGGCAACTGCTGCTGGTGCAATGGCTGACCTTTATCGTGCTGGCGGTGATCTTTCGCATTCCCAGCCTGACCAGTCGGTTGATTCCTCGCTCGGTCCGCCATTGGCGGGCCTGCAATCTGGCGCGGCGGCAGTTCATCGAACTGAATCTGCACCACACCGCTGCGGGTACCGGGATGCTGATCTTCGTCTGCGAAGCCGAGCGTTATGTGGAAATTCTGGTGGATCGGGGCATTTCCAGTCGCATCGATAACGGCGCCTGGGAGTCGATCGTCGCGGACTTTACCGCGAAGGTCCGCAACGGACAGGTACTCCAAGGGTTCCTGGGTTGCATCGAGGCCTGCGGCTCGCTGCTCAAACAGCACGTTCCTGCTACGCACGAGCGCAACGAGCTACCGAATCATCTGGTGGTGCTGTCCTGAGCCAGCCCCGCGATTTGCGTGTCGGCATGACTGTCTGTCGATCCGCCTGAACGGTAGAAGCGATGCGTGTGATCGCATCGCTTCTACCAACGCCGCTAAGCCGCTGATTCAGACCATGCCCGGGCCGTCGTCTTCGGGTTGCTCAACCGGAGTCAAGTCGAGGAATGGGCCGTTCTCCATGGCGCTGGCCGCGACGCGATCGATGCTGCTCATGGCGTGGCCGATGATCGAGCTGACGCTGGCTTCGTGATGATGCTCGGGCAGCCGGTCGATGGCCGCGAGTACCTCTTCGCCGGGCACCGTTTCCTCGGCAAGCAGGCGCTCGGCGATTTCGTCCAGCGCAGGCTTCATGCGCTGCAGCAACGCCATGCAGTCGCGGTCCAGCTGCTTGAGCAGGGTGTCCGCCGCGCGGATGGATTCACCCGAATCGAATTCGATATGGGCGTCGCGCACCGCTTGCAGGCTCAGCAGCGAGCCGTTCGGACCCATGCCCAGCGCACCGACCATCGACAGGGCGATCTTCGAGGCTTCCTGCAGATCCTGGCCGGCGCCGGACGACACTTCGTGGAAATACAGCTGCTCAGCGCTACGCCCGGCCAGCAGCATCTGGATGCGGTTGCGCAGCTCGGATTCCATGTGCAGGCGCTTGTCTTCCACCGGCGTTACCAGCGTCACGCCCAGGGCCTGGCCGCGCGGCAGAATAGTGACCTTTTCCACCCGACCGACTTTCAGCGCGGCGGCTACCAGCGCATGACCGGCCTCATGCACGGCAATGCGCTTGCGATCGTTGGCCGACATCGGCGTGACGCCCGAAGGTTGCTCGCCGATACGACAGGTTTCCACGGCATCGACGAAGAGCGCCATGCTGACTTCGCTGGCCCCGCTCCGTGCCGCGAGCAGGGCGGCGTGGTTGGCGATATAGGCGATGGCAGCGGGCGTCAGGCCGACGGTGTTGCGTGCCAACTGGGCGAAATCCAGGTCCTGGCCGGCGCGGATCTTCCCGGCGTACAGGCGGAACAATGCCTCCCGATCCCCGAGGCCCGGCAGGCCCACCGCGATCGAACGGTCGAAGCGACCCTCGCGCACCAGCGCAGGGTCCAGCGAGTTGGGAAAGTTGGTCGCGCCCAGCACCAGCACGCCGCTGGCGCCGTCGAAGCCATCCATTTCGGCGAGGAACTGGTTGATGATGCGGTTGCTCTCGGCATCGCTGGAGCGCTGCTGCTCGGCGCGCTTGCCGATGCCGTCGATCTCGTCGATGAAGATGATGCACGGCGCCTGCTTGCGCGCGGTGCGAAACAGCGCCTTGACCTTCTGGATGCCGACGCCGAAGTACATCGAGGAAAAGTCGCTGCCGGTCACCTGGATGAAGCTGGCGTTGGATTCGGTCGCCAGGGCCTTGGCCAGCTGGGTCTTGCCGGTTCCGGGCTCGCCGGTTAGCAGCACGCCCTTTGGTGGCCGGGCACCCAGCGCGGCGTAGGCAGCGGGGTCGCGCAGATAGTCGGTGACGTCGGTGAGCGCCTGTTTGGCTTCGCTGGCGCCGATCACGTCGGCAAAGGCGATGCCGCTGCCCTTGCGCTGCACCCGAAATGCCTGGCTCTTGATTGCCAGGTAGCTTAGGGCGGCGAGCAATAGCAGGATGAAGGGAGCATAGGGCAGCAGCGCCTTATACCAAGGCGCTTCGCCATCAGTTTCGAACAGCGTCAGCGGAAACAGCTGGCCTTCGCTGCTGGCGTATTGATCGAGCAACAGTTGCGCGACACGCCCGGACTGGTCCGGGATCCAGTAGCGCAGGCCGTCGTGCAGGCTGATATAGACGGCATCCTTGCCCAGCGCGGCGCTGGCGATTGTGGCGCTGCGCAGATCGCCCATCAGCACCGAGAGATCCTGACGGTTGGCTTCCCACGGATCAGTGGATTCCCGCAGCGCTTCGAGCATGCTGGCTGCAGCGCCGGTTGTCGGCGTTGACGGAGCGGTAGGGCGCAGCTGCCAGAACGCCACGCAGGCGGCGATCAACAGAAGCAGCAAAATGGAGAGCACAGGGCCGCGGCGACCTTGTAACAGACGTGGTGTTTTCATTTCACATCCAATCGGGAAGCCCGATGTTTCGACAAACAACCGCCGGGAGGCGGACCACAGTTGTTCGCGGGTAAACCCGCGAGCGCCAATAGGCTGGCGCTGGGCAGTACGGACTTACGGGATGCGATTTATATGCCGGACTGCGAATCGGGTTCTGGGACTCCGATAGCCGGCGAGAATACGGCAAGTGCCACCATGGGAGGGCCAACGCGACGAATGGCGTCCGGGTTTGCGACGAATGACCGTCCGGTTGTAGAACTAAATGCTCTCGGTAAGAGGTATCGAGAAACTGACGGCGCGTGCCGATAGGGTCGCCGAGCAGGTTTGACGAAGAGGCATTAGCCAGGTCCGGCGCTCCAGAGGTCCAGACGGTATTAATAGCCGATCAAAAATTGTCGAATAAAAAAACCGTTTTCTATCGCGATTAGAAAAAAGACAGCCTGCTCGTTTTTAAAACAAACTTCTGATGAGCAGCAAGCACGCTTTTTATGGGACTTACGTTCAAGCGCTCTTATTTGCCAAGTGCACACCCGGACCATCCAGCCTAAAGTTGGCCCGCTGACACAGCTCAACACGCATTAATGATGCAGAAGCCTGTTAATCGCGTCGGATTTGTCTGGATTGCTGCCCCAGAGGACGAGGACATGATTGGAAGGGCTTCCAAATCGAAAAACTGGGAATTAGAAAGTGCCTATAAAAAACAAGAATCTTAGCTTCGTTCTTTTAGCGCTATCACTCGTGTTTTTACCTTCCGCTTTCGCCAACAGCGACGAGGTAAAAATCAACCTGCTAACGCAAAACTTTCCACCCTTCAGCATGGCCACCGACGGTAAGAACTTCGCTAGAGAAGAGTCGATTGACGGTATCGATGCCGATGTCGTGGCCGAGCTCTTCAAACGGGCCGGCATCGACTATGAAATGACGCTTCGCTTTCCATGGAACCGTTTGCAGAAATTAGCCGAGGAAAAGCATGGGTTCGCCGTGTTTTCCCTTAGCCGCACGCCCGAGCGAGAGCCCAAATACAAATGGGTTGGCCCGCTGAGCGAAATCCAAATCGTACTGTTGAAAATGCCTGGAAGCCCTATCCAGCTTGCCAGTCTTGACGATGCGAAGAAGTACCGCATCGGGTCGAAGGACGGCAGTGTGGGCAGTCAATATCTGATCAATCGCGGGTTTGAGCTTCATAAATCCTTGATCAAGACGCCGGACAAACTCAAGGCTGGCCAATTCGACTTATGGGCGACAACCAATCCGTCCGGCGATTACGAAGCGATGCAAGCGGGCATCGGCGCGCTAGAGGTTGCATTGACGCTTAACAGGGTGGATCTGTACCTGGCGCTGAATAAAGAAACACCCGACGAGGTAATCCAGAAGCTCCAGCGCACCTTGGATCAGATGAAACAAGAGGGGCTGCTGCAAATGGCTACGCAGCGCTACATGAACAACTGAGTCGGGAATAACTCCACGCAGCTCAGGGGGCAGCCGTCTGGCTGGCCCGCTGGGTTGGTTCAGGCCTCGATCACCTCCGGCAGCGGCGCCTGTGTCTTGCGGCTACGCAGGGAAAGCCGTGCAGCGGCTTTCCGGGCAATGTTCAGATAGGCCTGCGCCAGGCTGCCGCTGGGATCACTGACAATGATGGGCTGGCCATCATCGGCGCCAACGCGGATGCGCATGTCCAGCGGTAATTCGCCCAGCAGCTCGCTACCGTATTGATCGGCCATGCGCCGCGCGCCGCCGCTCCCGAAAATGTGCTCTTCATGCCCGCACTGGCTGCAGACGTGCAGGCTCATATTCTCGATGATGCCCAACACCGGCACGTTGACCTTCTCGAACATGCGCAGCCCCTTGCGTGCGTCCAGCAGAGCCAGATCCTGCGGCGTGGTGACGATCAGCGCGGCGGAAACCGGCATGCGTTGCGCCAGGGTCAGGTGAATATCGCCGGTGCCCGGTGGCAAGTCGACGATCAGATAGTCGAGGTCCTGCCAGTGGGTTTCCTGCAGCAGACGGGTCAACGCCTGGGTAATCATCGGTCCGCGCCAGATCACCGGTGCTTCCTCGTCAACCAGAAAGCCGATGGACATGCATTGCAATCCATGACCGAGCATCGGTTCAAGCTTGCCGTCGCGGCTGTCGGGCATGCCGGTAAGGCACAGCAGGCGAGGCTGGCTGGGGCCGTAGAGATCGGCGTCGAGCATGCCGACGCGTGCGCCGTCGGCCGCCAGCGCCAGCGCCAGGTTGACCGCCGTGGTGGATTTGCCGACGCCGCCCTTGCCCGAGGCCACCGCGATCATGTGTTTGACGCCCGGCAGGGTCTTGCGGGTGATCGACGCCGGGTCTATGGACCAGTCGATCTGGATCGCCACTTCCGTGGCGTCGGTATGCGCTAGTAGAAGGGCTTTCAGCGCCCGGCTCAGCGCATCCCGATAGCCATCAGCCGGGAAGCCCAGGGCCAGCTCAACATACAACTGTGAGCCGTCGGCGCGTAGCTCACGCACCGCGCCGGCACTGAGCAGGTCGCAACCCAGGCAGGGTTCGATCCACTGAGACAGGGAGTGCTCGGCTTGCTGGCGCAGCCCGCCGGCGGGCTGCGCAAAATGGTGAAGGGTCATGGCATGCTCCTGGCGAATTCGATCGATGTGACACAGACTTTTTGTAGGAGCGAGGGAGGCGTCGGTCCTTGCTCGCGCCTACGGGTTCCGATCAGCTATTTCTCGACAAACGCGCGTTCAATTACGTAGTCGCCGGGCTCGCCTTGCTGCGCCGACGCCTCGAAGCCCATGACATCGAGCATGCCGGTCAGCTCATCGAGCATCGCCGGGCTGCCGCAGAGCATCACCCGATCGTGGTCCTTGTTCAGTTGCGGCAGACCGATATCGCTGGCGAGCTTGCCGGTTTCCACCAAGGTGGTAATGCGCCCCTGGTTGCGGAACGGCTCGCGGGTCACGGTGGGGTAATAGATCAGCTTGTCGCGCACTTCTTCGCCGAGAAATTCGTGCTGAGGGAGCTCGTGGGTCAGGTAGTCGTGGTAGGCCAGTTCGCTTACTTCGCGCACGCAATGCACCAGGACGATCTTGTCGAAGCGCTCATAGGCCTCCGGGTCGCGAACGATGCTCATGAAGGGCGCAAGGCCGGTGCCGGTGCCCAACAGATAGAGGTGCTTGCCGTGTCGCAGGTCATGCATCACCAGCGTGCCGACCGGCTTGCGGCTGACGATGATCGGGTCGCCGACTTTCAGATGCTGCAGGCGTGAAGTCAGCGGGCCGTCCGGCACCTTGATACTCAAAAACTCAAGATGCTCGTCATGGTTGGCGCTGACGATGCTGTAGGCACGCATGAGAGGTTTGCTTGCCACCTCGAGGCCGATCATCACGAAGTGCCCGTTTTCGAAGCGCAGCGCTGGATCGCGCGTGGTGGTGAAACTGAACAGCGTGTCGTTCCAGTGACGGACGCTGAGAACGCTTTCGGTACCGAGTGTAGCCATGGCAAAACCTCCAACAGTGGATACGGAGACGAGGCAGTAGAAATGGTCAGGGCGAGGCCATTGCCAGCATCGCCATTGCGCTGAGCAGCAGGCCGCCGCTGAGCAGTACGAGCAGCAACATCGGGCGCCAGCCTTGGGCAAGCAGGGCGCCAAGAGTGGTGCGCATGCCGAGGGCCGCCATGGTCACCAGCAGGCAGGCATTGGACGCGGCGATCAATCCTTCGCGCAGGCCGGCCGGCAGCCAGCCGAGGCTGTTCAGGCCGAACAGCGCGAGGAAACCCAAGAGAAACAGCGGGAACTCGGCCGTGCCGGAGTCACCCCGGCGCAGCAGGAAACCGAGCAGCAACACCAGTGGCGCCAGCAGTGCCACCCGCAACAATTTGGTCAGGGTCGCGATATCGCCGGCGCTGTCGGAAACCAGATACCCGGCGCCAGCGGCCTGGGCGACGTCGTGAATGCTGGCGCCGAGCAACAGGCCGCTTTCGATTTCGTCGTAACCCAGCGAGGCGAGCAGTGGCGGATAAACCAGCATCGAGAGCGTGCCTAACGCGGTGACGCCGACCACCACACCCAGCAATCGCCTGTCCTCCAGCCTGCCGGCAGGAATCACCGCTGCCACGGCGATCGCCGCCGACACGCCGCAGATTGCCACCGCCACGCCAGCAACCAGGCTGTGCAGGGCCGGCAGGCCCAGCCAGCGTCCCAGCAGCAGCGCGCAGCCGATCACCAGCGGCACGCTGGTCAGCACCATCACAATTGGCAAGCTGCCAACGGTAAGCAATTGCTCCACGCCGATCCGCGCGCCGAGCAAGGCCACGCCGACGCGCAGGATCTGGCGGCTGCAGAAGGTCACGCCGGGTTGCATGCGTGCATCGGCTGCCTGGCTGGCGAAGCCGAATCCCAGCAGCAGCACCAACATGAGAGCGGGCGCGCCGTAATGCTCGGCAAGAAAGCTCCCGGCCAGCGCCAGCACTGCGCACAACGCCGCGCCGGGATAGAGCCGGCAAAGCGTGGCGAAGGGCGGGGCCAGCAATTGCTGGGCGCGCGTACTCATTGCAGGCGCTCGCCCAGTTCACGCAGGTAGGCCCAGGGGTAAAGCCCCCGGTAATGCCCGTCACTGAAGTAGAGCTGGACGCCGGCGACACCGGAAACTTCCAGTCGGTCGACGCCCACATCGGCATCGATCAGCGTCAGCATGCCGCGCTGCTGCGCCTGGGCGCACATGGAGCAGGCGCAGGACTTGCGCAAGGCGAGGCAGCTCAACTGGCTGCGCACGCCATCGGGCCAGAGCACTTCGAGCATCTTCTGCGCCTTACGCAGGCGGATTTCCTGGGGTGGGGCGGTCAGGATCTGGGTAGTCACGGGCAACTCCTTAACCAATCAGAAAAAGGGGGAGGGCAGGCGCGGCGGATGACCGTCCGGCACTATCAGGGCCGGCGTTTCTGGCGTTCTGACGGAGCGGCTTGGGTCCTCCACCGGCCGAGCACTGCCGGTCAGGGCCGCGCTGCCGATCACCAGCGTCAGCAGGGCGCGGCCGAGCCAACTCGTCATGACAAGTTCAGGCATGGGTCAACGCTCCAGGAACTGCAGCTTGTCGCCCTGATCGACCCAGGTGTCGGCTTCGGCCAGCGGGCTGTTGGTCTGGGTGATTACTGGCCAGACCTCGGCCAGTTCGGCGTTGAGTTCGATGAAGTGGCTCTGGTTGGCCGGCAACGCGTTGTCGGCGAAGATCGCGTCGGCCGGGCATTCCGGTGCACAGAGGCTGCAGTCGATGCAGGTCTCCGGGTTGATCACCAGAAAGTTCGGCCCTTCGTGGAAGCAGTCCGCCGGGCAAACTTCGACACAGTCGGTGTATTTGCAGCGGATGCAGTTTTCGGTCACTACATAGGTCATGTCTTTGGCTCCTCTGGTGCGCCCGCCCTCACCCCAGCCCTCTCCCCAGAGAGGAGAGGGGGCGGAAGCTGCGCGGATCCCGGCAGCGGTGTAGGGCGGCCCTTTTGGTAAGCCCGCACCGCCGCGTCGAGTCTGTTAATCGCTCAATGCGCGAACATGTAGGGCGGGCTTTAGCCCGCCGAAGCCGCTCGGCGGCAACATCGATTGGCGGATCACACCGCCTCACAGGCCCCGAATGGTCACGCTGCCGCGTCGAGCTTGGACATGGCCCAGCGCGCCAGCTTGCGAACGTCCGGATCCGGGTCGTCCATCGCTGCCTCGACGAAGGGGCGGCCATCGCTGTGGCCGATCGCGCCGAGTGCACCGATGGCCGCCTTACGCAGATTGCTCATCGGGTCGCGGGCACAGATGCCGAGCGCCGGAATGGCGCCGACGGAGCCGAGCTTGCCGAGCGAATCCACGGCTTTCTCACGGACCTGCCAGAAGCTGTCGTGAGTGGCGTCGACCAGCGGCTGCAGCGCGGCTTGGTAGTTCAGCTTGCCGATGCTCACGGCGGCTTCGACGCGCACTTGCCAATGGTCGTCGTGCAGCAGACCGACCAGCGTCGGGCCGACCTGTTCGGGCGTGGCGTACACCAGCGCGCCGGTGGCGGCACGGCGGACTTCAGCGTCCTCGTCGTGCCCGGCGCGTTCCATCAGCGCGGGCAGGTTTTCGGTCTGTTTGAGCCAGCCGATCACGGCCACCGCCTCGCGACGAACGCCAGGGTCTTCGGCCTGCATGCGTTGCAGCGCCGGAGCCTGGGCCGCCGGGTTGCGCAGCGGTTTAACTGCTCGCAGGATGCCCGCCACGACGAAGGGGTCATCCGTGCCTTCCAGCGCTTCGAGCAATGGCATGGCGGCGGCCGGGTCTTTCAGATCGGCCAACGCATGGGCGGCAGCGTTGCGCACCACCTCGTTGCTGTCCTGCAGGGCGGCGATCAGCGCGTCGGCAATGTCCACCGCATCGAACTCGTCGACCACTTTGGCGGCTTCCTGGCGCACCGCAGGATCTGCGTCATTGAGCGCCAGAATCAGCAGCTCGGCGGCTTCCGGCTCGCCGCAGTCGACCAGCTCCAGTACGGCGACGCGGCGTATACCGGGGTCTTCAGAGGCGAGGTTGTCGGCAATCTGCTGCAGCGTGGGATCGTCATAGGTCTTCATCAGCGGCTCCTCAGCGCAGCAGATACGGAATATTCACCTTGACCGCGTCGGTCGGGCAGTCGGTCTCGCAGGGCATGCAGTACCAGCATTCGTCGTACTTCATGTGCGCCTTGCCGGTGTCCGGGTTGATCCACAGGACATCCAGCGGGCAGACGTCGATGCAGACGCGGCAGCCTTTCTCGGCGATGCATTTCTCTTCATCCACGACAACCGGGACGGCAGAGCGGTGGTTGGCTACGGGCATGGTCTATCTCCTCGGTTCCAGTCGAGCGGACTTGGCCGTCCGCTTCGCTGTTGGGGCGAATGTGTTCGCCCGTTTGGCATCAGGTTTGCGCCGTTTGGATTCGGCCCATGGGGGTCAGGCATTCGCCGCTTTTTTCACCCGCAGCTTGCTGTAGGCATCCTTCTCTTCGCCCAGCGGGACGACGTAGTCGGCGACCGGGCGCTTGCCGTGGGCCATCTGGCCGTTGGAGTCCTTGAACAGGCGGCTGTGGTAGAACCACTCGACGTTGTCCTGCTCGGGGAAGTCGACCCGGTAGTGGTACAGACCCCAGCGCGATTCGGTGCGGTACAGCGAGGCGCGCGCAGCCATCTCGGCGCAGTCGATGATCGATTGCACTTCCAGCGCACGGAGCAGTTCGTGAGGGTCGGCGGCGCTGAGCAGGTGCAGGTCGTTGCGCACAGCCATGATTCGCTCGAGCCCGATCTCCATCTTCTTGGTCACCTTCGGCGGCTGCAGGTAGTCGTTCACCAGGCGGCGCACCTTGTATTCCATTTGCTCGGGCGGAATGCCGTCCTTGACCATGAGCGGTGCCTGGATGCGTGCCAGCTCGGCGGCAATGAAGGCATCATCGAGCACCGGCTCGCTGCGGTCCTTGACGAACGCAGCGGCACTCTCGCCGCAGATCTGCCCGTAAACGAAGGCGCCGAGCATGTAGTTGTGCGCCACCGAGGCCATGTCGCCGGCGCCGTAGAGGCCGGGCACGGTGGTGGCACCGGTTTCGTCTGTCCACACCCCGGAAGCCGAGTGGCCGGAGCAGAAGCCGATCTCGGAGATGTGCATTTCCACCATGCGCTGGCGGTAGTCGACTTGACGGCCTTCGTGGAAGCGTCCGCGAGTCGGTCGCTCGTTAGTGTGCAGTACGGTCTCGATTTCCTGGATGGTTTCCTCGGCCAGGTGATCAAGCTTGAGGAACACCGGACCCGTGCCGGATTCGAGCTCTTTGAAGAACTCCAGCATCATCTGCCCGGACCAGTAATCGCATTCGATGAAGCGCTCGCCGTAGGCATTGGCGGTAAAGCCGCCGAGCGGGCCGGTAACGTAGGCGCAGGCCGGACCGTTGTAGTCCTTGAGCAGTGGGTTGACCTGGAAGCACTCCAGATTCACCAGATCGGCACCGACATGGTAGGCCATGGAGTGGCCGTCGCCGCAGTTGGCCGGGTTTTCGTAGGTGCCGAACAGGTAACCGGAGTTGGGCAGGCCGATCCGCCCGGCAGCGCCAGTGGCCATGATCACCGCCTTGGCGCGGATGATGATGGGCTCGGCGGTGCGGGTGTTGACCCCGATCATGCCGGCAATATTGCCGTCCGGATCCTTGAGCAGGCGGGTGGCCTGGAACCGGTTCTCGATCTCCACCCGCACGCGGCGCAGGCGGCGGTAGAGGATCTTCTTGACGTTATGGCCTTCCGGCATCGGCAGCACATAGGTGCCCAGGTGGTGCACCTTTTTCATGTCGTAGTCGCCGGTTTCATCCTTCTGGAAATGCACGCCCCAGGAGTCGAGCTTCTCGATCATCGAAAACGAGCGGGTGGCGTAGGCCATCAGCGCCGGCTGGTGGACGATGCCGTCGTTGGCGATGGTGATTTCCTTGACGTACTGCTCCGGCGTCGCATGCCCGGGCACGACGGCATTGTTCAGCCCGTCCATGCCCATGGAGATGGCGCCGGAGCGTTTGACGTTGGCCTTTTCCAGCAGGATGACTTTGAGGTTCGGGTCCTGCTCTTTGACGGTCACGGCGGCCATGGGGCCGGCCGTGCCGCCGCCGATGACCAGCACGTCGGTGTCGATGACTGGGATGCCGTTGATAGTGGTCATGTTGCCTCCTATTTCCGATCCACTCGGAACTGGTATTTGAATGCGTCGCCGCGGTAGCAGAGGTATTCGAAGTCGATGGGGCGGCCGGCGCGGTCGTGTGTCAGCCGCTCGACGCGCAGGATGGGTTCGCCGGGCTTGAGCGCCAGGTACTGCTGGTGTTCTTCATCGGCCAGGGTGGCGTCGAGGCTGATGTCGGCGCGTCCCAGTGCCATGCCGAACGCGTTTTCGAGCAGCGGGAAGATGTCGCCGGACAGATCCAGGCCGAACATTCGTCGCCCGATGTCGAGGGGGAAGTAACTGTTCTCGACGCAGACGGCCTCGCGGTTGAGGTAGCGCACGCGCTTGACCTCGACCACATCCTCTCCTGCCAGCAGATGCAGCGCGGCGGCCACGGCCTTGGGGGGCTTGCGTTCATGAATCGACAGCAGGCGCGCGGTGGCTTCGTAGCCTTGCGCCGCCATCGCTTCGCCGAAGCCCTGCAGACGCTGCACGTTCTGCACCGCCTTCGGCTTGCTGACGTAGGTGCCCTTGCCTTGGGCGCTGAACACCAGCCCTTCGTTGTGCAGGTCGCGCAGCGCCTGGCGAATGGTGATGCGGCTGACGCCAAAGGCATTCATCAACTCGTTTTCCGAAGGCAGACGCTCATGAATCACATAACTGCCATCGAGGATCTTGCGCCGCAGGTCATCGCGGATCTGCACATACAGCGGCAGCGGCGACTGGCCCGGGGCGAGTGGCTGGGTTCCTTTCATTACTTGGGCTCCAGCCTGTCATGACAGGTCATGTCGAGCGCAGGCGATTGACGGAATGGGTTGCGCATGTTCAGCCTCCGTTCTGCTGCTGGAAGGCGCGCAAGGTTTCCTGACGGATCAGATCCAGGCACTGGCGCTTGTGGTCCATGAACTCGGCGCTGGTGAGCAGGCTCTGCTCGCGCGGCCGCGGCAGGCTGACCTTGATGTCAGCGATAATCCGCCCGGGGCTGGCACTCATCACCACGATGCGGTCGGAGAGGAACACCGCCTCGTCGATGTCGTGGGTGACGAACACCACGGTGTTCTTGAACTCGCGCCAGATCTCCAGCAGGTTCTCCTGCATCATGATTCGCGTCTGCGCATCCAGCGCGCCGAAGGGCTCGTCCATCAGCAGCACGCTGGGATAGTTGGCTAGCGCGCGGGCAATCCCGACCCGTTGCTGCATTCCGCCTGACAACGTGCCGGGATAGGCATCCCCGAACGCGGCCAGGCCAACCAGCGACAGAAAAGTACGGGCCACGCTGCACGCCTCGTTGCGTGACGCGCCGGCCATCAGCGGGCCGAAGGCGACGTTGTCGCGCACGGTTTTCCAGGGGAACAGCGAGTGCTGCTGGAACACCATGCCGCGGTCCGGGCTGGGTGCATCGACGCCTTTGCCGTCGATGGTCAGGTCACCGCGAGTCGGTGTGACGAAACCGGCCATGGCGTTGAGCAGGGTCGACTTGCCGCAGCCGGATGGGCCGAGCAGGCAGACGAACTCGCCGGGACGGATCTCCAGTTGGGCGTCTTGTACCGCGGCGCGCTTGCCGCCGTTGTGGTTGAACTCGATGTGCAGGTTGCGCACGCTGATGTGGCCACGACCGTCGCCCTTGGCGTTGGCCTTCGCCCGTAGGCGGCTGTGGTCGAGGACGGCGAGGCGGTTGTCCTGTACGGCGCTGTTCATGGCCGACCTCCTTTGGCCTGCCAGTGCAGCAGCGGGTTGCAGGCCTTGCGCACGAGCAGGGTGCACAGCGTTCCGAGGCCACCAATGGTCAGCATGCCGATGATGATTTCCGGGTACTTGACCAGCGTGTATGACGTCCAGGTGAAGTAGCCGATGCCGTACTGGCCGCTGATGATTTCGCCGGCCAGCAGCGAGAACCAGGCCACGCCCATGCCGATCGCCAACCCGGCGACGATGCTCGGCATGGCGCCGGGGATCACTACGTGCCAGAGAATGGCTTTCTTGCTGGCGCCGAGACTGCGGGCGGCGCGCACGAGCACGTCAGGCGTCTGCTCCACACCGTGCACGGTGTTCAGCACGATGGGAAAGAAGGCGCCTAGAAAGGTGATGAAGACGATGCTCGATTGCTCGGTGGGCAGCATCAGGATTGCCAGGGGAATCCAGGCCACCGCGGGAATCGGCCGGAACAGCTCGATGTACGGCAGGATGATGTCTTCGGCCCAGCGCGAGCGGCCCATCATCACACCGGTCAGCACGCCCAGCACCACCGCGTAGGCGTACGCAATGGCGATCCGCTCCATGCTGTGGGCTATGTGTAGGTAGAACTCCGAGCTGGACAGCTGAGTCACCAGCGCCTCACCTACCAGTAGCGGCGTCGGCACATTTTCGAAGTTGATGAAGAAGTTGAAGCCGCTGCTGGCCGCGAAATGCCAGACCACCAGCGCCATCAGCAGCGCGGCGACACGCACCATGTAGCGACCGGTCATGGCGGGCAGACGCCCCCGGGGCTGGTTGGCTGTGTGCGAATCAGATGGCGCTGGCGGGCTCGGCGCAGCGGCAACTTCCAGCGTGGGTGCCGCCGCTACGGCAGGCACAGGCGAGGCTGGATCGAATACCGGGTTCGGCTTGACACTCATGGCTACGCTCCTCGGCTCAGGTTTGCTTTGCGCTCTGCGGCGCATGTGCGCGGGTCAGGGCAACATTGCGACCGGCTGCGAAGCGGTCAGCGGTACGCCGCCGCTCGCGGCGATATGCCGCTCTGAGTCGCCTTTTTTCATGAAGGCGAGCACTTCACCGCTGGGGTCTTTGATCAAATAAGCGGCTTTGCCGAACAGCTTCAGTCCGGTGAGGTTGTCGTAGACGTAGGTGGCGTTGATGGCGGTGCCGTCGGCCTTGGCGGCTTCTTCGGCGGCGAGCATCGCGGCGGTGTCGTCGTAGGCGACGATGCCCTTCTCAGCGAACCAGATTTCCGCAGGCTTGCGGCCCGGCGCACGTGGGGTGGGGCTGACCACGTTCTGCACCATCGCGTCGTAGTCGAGGTCTGACGCGGCGTAGGCCTTCTTCAGATAGGAGTCGTCGATCCAGGCGGCGAAATCGAGGTCAGGAATCTGCATTTCCTTCTGCAGCAGCGCGTGGTCGTACTGCATCGCCTTGACCCACTGCGGCTTGATGCTCGCTTCCATGGTCGAGATGCCGCCGTCACTGAAGTAGAGGTAGAGCACTTCCTTATCGACGCCAGTCCACTCGGCGACCTGGGTGGCGGCGCGCATCGGGTCTTCGCTGATCCATTTCTGCGCGGCGAGGGTCGCCTTGAGTACGCCTTCGACCACTTCAGGGTATTTCTGCGCAAAGGCTTCGCGCACCACGATGCCGTGGAATGTCGGGATGCCGGCTTCGCTGCCGTCATAGATCTTTCGCCCGGTGCCGCGAAACTCCATGATTTCCGACCACGGACAGAAATCGGCATGAGCGTCGATCTTGCCGGCGGCGATATTGGCTGCACCGACAGGCGGGCTCTGGTTGACCAATGTGACCTTGTCCGACAGCCCGGCATCGCGCAGGACTTTCAACGTCATGCCCCATGCGGCACTGCCGACCGGCGTGGACAGACTCTTGCCGGCCAGATCCTGCAGGCTCTGCACCGAGGAGGCGGCCGGCACCACGATGCCGTTGCCGGTGCCCTTGAGGTTATAGCCGGTAACCGCGATGAACCGGGTTTGCTGTTTGCCGGTTTCCTGGAATTTGGCACCGTTGACGATCAACGGGTAGTCGCCCATGACACCGAAGTCGAGCTTGCCGGCGAGCATCTGATTGGTAATCGGCGGCCCCGAATCGTAATCGCGAAATTCGATCTGGTAGTCCGCATCCTTGTACTTGCCGGTTTTGGGCAAGTACTGGTCCAGCAGGCCGAGCTTTTCCAGCACGACGCCACCGGAGACGGTGTTAGTGACCATGCTCTGGTGGCCAATGCCGACGCGGATGGTTTCCGCTGCCGCAGGGCCACTCAGCACCATGAGCGATCCGAGAATCGAGGTTGCAATCAGGCTGTTCCGGTTGTCCATTTGTCTTCACCTTGGCGGTTGAGCAACTTGTACTAACAGGGCATAACGCCTGTGTTTGAAGGTGCACCGGCTGTGCCAGATCGCCGTGGCTCGGACCTATCTCCCTGTTTTAGGAATGGTTTTTTGTGAGTTGCTGACTGTTCGATCAACGCAACGGTGCAGCCCGGTGCGCTCACCTATGGTGCGAAACCGCCGTGTCCGTCCCATGGCGGCGCAGCGCATCTCACGGTGGCTAGAACAAGTGAAACAAGTGGGGGTACGCACTCCTTTCGAATGGCTGCGTGCGGCCGGAAAAAAGGCGAAGTGCATCCTTGCAATTGAGCGTGCAAGCAACTTTCCGAGAATAAACAAGCCGTTCCGATGAGCGGCCTGCTAGGCGTCGGCTGCGCCGCGCATTTGGCCGTGATCCGTAGTAAATAGGCTGCCTTTTTTCCACCCAGAGCAGTACCGCACCATGTCCACCCTGACTGAACTGGCGCAGCACATCGCTGCGCTTTATCCATTGCAAGACAAAACCGCTGGCAAGCGCTACCGCATCGTTAGCCAGCTGGCCGGCATGACCGAGCTCGAAGAAATCAGTGGCTTACCGCGCTATGTCGATACCTGCCAGCTCGACGACAAGGCGCTGTGGGAGCGCCGCGTCGCCAGTTGAAATCGAGGGAATGCACTCAGGTCGGTGTCGCGACGGGGCGCAGCAGGAATTCGGTGATATCGACCTGATCGAGTTGCTCTGGCCTGAGATGGCGGGCGCCGTAGGTCAGGTGCAGCCCGGATGACAGAAACAGGTCAAAAAGGTCGGCATCGATGTGGCCGCGATCCCGCAGGCGGGCCAGGATGCGGATCGATTCGCTCAACGGCTTGGCCTTCTTGTACGGTCGGTCACAGGCGGTGAGCGCCTCGAAGATGTCGGCGATGGCCATGATCCGGGCGGGTATCGACAGCTGATCGGGCCCCAGCTGGCGGGGATAACCTGTACCGAGCAGGGTTTCATGGTGGGTGCCGGCGTATTCCGGGACGCGCTGAAGGTTCTTTGGAAACGGCAGGTTCTCCAGCATGACAATGGTCTGGACGATGTGTTCGTTGACCTTGAAGCGCTCCTCGGCGGTAAGGGTTCCGCGATCGATGCTGAGGTTGTACAGCTCGCCGAAATTGAACTGGTACTCCGGCACGGTCATCTTGAAGCCGTACTTGGGGTCGAGTGCCTTGCTCGCCAAGCGCTGAATCAGATGTTCAGGTTTGTCCGCAAGCAGCGTTTCAGAAGCTGGGAGCTGCTGGCTCGGGAACGCTTCCAGGCGCGTGGTTTCTTCGTGGGAAATACCCAGCCGGTCATCGAAATAGCGCATCCAGCGTTGCTCGCCAATCCGTTGCAATCGCCCGATTCGCTCTGGCGCCATCAGCTCGCCGCCGATATTGCACTCGGCCACAAAGGCGAATTCCTCCTGTAGACGCGCCACCGTGGCGGCATGTCGGGCATCGACAGTCTCACGCGCCTCACCGGCATCCAAGGCTTCGTGGCGCTCGATCATGGCATCGCGTAACAGCACTTCGAAGCGCATGCGAATTTCATGGATGCGGTTGTAGACCGTCTCCAGCTTGGTCGCTTTGTCGACGATGTGTTCGGGAGTGGTGATCTTGCCGCAGTCATGCAACCACGCACCGATGCGGAATTCCCGCCACTGCTCTTCGGTTTCGAAGCGGAAGTCCGCCAGGGGTCCATCATCACTGGCGCTGGCTTTTTCGGCCAGCATCAACGCGAGCTCCGGAACGCGTGCGCAATGCCCTCCGGTATAAGCGCTCTTGGCATCGATGGCGCCAGCAAGAATTTCAATCATCGAGTCGATCAGCGCGGTCTGCGAGTCGATCAGGTTATGGTTTTCCAACGCTACGGCGGACTGCGACGCCAAGGCTTCGACGAAGCCCAGACTCTGCCGGGAAAAACTGACCACCTCGTCGCTGCCGGGAACCTTGGCGTTCATGAATTGCAGCACGCCGAGCACCTCGCCGCCATGTGCGATCAGCGGCACGCAGAGCATCGATACCGTGCGGTAACCGGATTCCATATCGAAGCGGCGTGTTCCGGACAGGTCGAAACGTGTCTCACGGTAAACGTCGTCGATGACCACGGTTTCCTTGCGCAGAGCCACGTAAGTCGACACGTGCCGCTCGTTGGGCACGCCGGTTTCCGGGTCGTGTAGAGGAAGTTCGAATGCTGGCAGCTGATCAGCTTTTGAGCGCAGGGTGAAGCGCAAGCTGTCCTGGTCAGTCATTAAGTAAAGCGTGGCGGCATCGGCGTTACAGATGCGCTTGCCCTGCATCAGGATGTGCTGGAGCAGACGATGCTTGTCGCGTTCGGAGGAAAGCAACATGCCGTTTTCGACCAGGCTCGCCAGCTTTTCCTGTGCCTCCTCCAGTGCGAGGTTTTGTGCCTGTAAAGAGCGCCGCATGGCGTTGTGCTGACGATGCAGGTCGTCAAATTCACGAATAAGCGAGCCTGGGCCGTTGCGGATGCCAAAATCCAATTGGCGGATACGGCGGGTGTCCTCTGCCAGCGCACTGAGCGAGCGGCGAATGCTGGCCAGGCCTGCGAACAATAGCGGCAGGCAGATGAACATGATCAGCAGCTCGATAAGCAGCACGCTACGCAGATCGAACCCGGCGAACTCGACCAGCAGAAGTGCAGGTATGGTTGGCACGAGTACGAACATTGTGACCAGCGCTGAGGCCCAGGCCTCGTAGCTGAGCTTGTATTTGCTAGAGGTCATACTGCATCCTGCCGCGAATACTTGATGAAATGTTGGAAAAACTTCGAGCGATCAAGGCCAAAATCGATGGTCGCGCCGAGTTGAAGGCAAATGGCCAGCTAGGGAGAGTACATTGATCATGGTTTATAAGATGGATTCAGTATCGAAATTTGCCCGAACAGTGCTCGTCCTTGGCTTGTTGACAGTCTTCGGGAGTGCTTTGGCTGAGGAGATAAGCGAGCCGATCGGTTACGTCATGAAGGTGCAGGGTGATGCGTCAGTGACCAGCCGCGGGCAAACCATCGATGCGCGTCTCGGTCAGGCAGTGATCATTGGTGCGACCCTGCGCACCGGCCCAGACGGCTCAATGGGTGTGACCCTGACCGACAATACGGTGATGTCCTTTGGCCCGAACAGCGAGTTTACGCTGGACGAGTATCAATTCGAACCGGCCCATGAAGAGCTGCGGTTGAGTGCCCGAATCAGCGGAGGCACACTCAATTTCATCTCCGGTGTGATTGCCAAGCTCAAGCCTGAAGCTGTTGAACTGAAAACGCCGACCGGCACCATCGGCGTACGCGGCACGCATTTTCTGGTGAAGGTTGACGGTTGAATGAGGCCAACGCTGCAGAGATTGCTCACCCCGCTGTGTCTCGCCCTGATGTCGGGATGCGCGACAGGTAATTACGTGGTGCTGCTGGAAAGCCCTGATGGCACTACTGGCGCCGTCGTGATCGACGACGCGAAGGGACAGACAAGACTCGATCGCAAGCAACAGGGCGCGAAGATTGGCGCCACAGGGTTCGGCTCGGGGCCTTTCGATGTTGGCGACTTCCGCATATCCCATGATTTTTCCGCAGCACTGGCTGCCCAGCCGTTGCTGCCGCAACGTTTCGAACTCTATTTCAAGATCGGCAGTGCCGAGCTGACCGAAGAATCGGAACAGGCCATCGAAGAGGTTTTCGAAACGATACGGTTGCGCGGGCGCTCGGCGGTATCGGTCATCGGTCATACCGACACCCTCAGTGGCCCGCGTTGGAACGAGCAACTCGGACTCATCAGAGCCCAGGCGGTCGCCGCCATGTTACGCAAGCGCCAGATCGACGTGATCGATCTCAAGGTGTCGTCCCACGGTGAGCGCAACCTGTTGATCAAGACGCCGGACGGCGTGTCCGAGCCACGCAACCGTCGAGTCGAAATCAGCGTGCGCTGATGCGCTTCACTTTTCGCTCATCACGATATGTTCGCCAAGCTGCCCCGCGCATAGACGCTCCAGTTGATAGCGCACCAGCGCGTCATCCGGGCGTTGCGCATGCAGCCTTTCGAACGCCTCGACTGCTGCCTCGTCGCCATTGGCTATCAGTGCGTAGGCAGCATCGTAGGCATCATCGTTCTGCATTTCACCGGGCTCGTACAGGCGTATCGGCTGTCCCTTGCCCTTGAGCTGCACATTGCCGATCGGCCGCATGGGAACCTCCTGGTTGGCGTCGCGTATCGTCTCTGACACGCAAAGCTCGGTGCCCAGGTGACGATTCAGCCCTTCAAGGCGAGCGGCGACGTTAACGGCATCGCCCAGCGCCCGGTAGTCGAACAGCGTCGAACCGCCGAAATTACCTACCACTACCTCGCCGCTGTGCACGCCAATGCGGGTACAACCAAGCTCGACTCCGGAGGCGTGCTGGTTGACCGCGTGCTGGCGAGTGAACTGACGGATTTCTAGCGCGCAGGCGAGGGCGCGGCGTTGATGATCCGCTTGCACCAGCGGCGCAGAGAAGAGGATGGCCAGGCCATCGCCCATGATCCGCTCGAGCGTCCCATGGTGGCGAAAGGCAATCTGGATGATTCCTTCCAGGTACTCGTTGAGCATACTGACCAGCCGCTCTGGCGACTGTTCTTCCATCAGGTTGGTGGAGCCTGTGAGATCGGTAAAGACGAAACTGCATGCTCTACGCTCGCCTCCCAGTTGCAGCTGCTCAGGGTGACGCACCAGGTATTCGACGAGATTGGGCGAGATATACCGCGAGAAGGCGTCACGAACCCAACGCTGCTGCCTCTCGCTGGCCCGATGGCGAGCAATGCTGGCGCCCAGATAGGCAAGGATCAGCCCCAACGATGGGGTGAGCGCGTCGAACAAAAATCCGTGGCGCGAATAAAGCCACCAGGCGGCCAGATTCAGTGAAGTCAGCAGCCCAGCAGAGACCAGCGCCCCGGTCAGCGCGCCGGTGCCCAGCGTGACGATACAGAGCAGGATCGCCGCAAGCAGAAGCGTCAGCGCTTCGAGTGGGCTGGCCCAGTAGGGCCGTTGTAGCGGGGTGCCGAACAGGGCCTGCTCGATAGCCTGCGCATGCACCTCTACGCCGGGCATGATGCCCCCGAGCGGGCTGAAGCGCAGATCCTGCAGCCCTTGCGCCGAGCTGCCGACCAGCACTATGGCGCCTTGCAATCTGGCGTCCGGCTCATCTTGGAGCAGTTGCCAAGCAGGCAGCGTCTGGGAACTCATCTCGGCACGGTAGTGCACCCACAACTCGCCGCGACGGTTGGTTGGCAGCTGGACCCGGCCAATGCCGACTTGAGCAATCGAGCCGCGCGCGTCGGCGTCGACGCGGTAAATACCTTGCTGCAGGTAAACGCGCATGGCTTCGGCCGAGAGGGAAGGCAGTAAATGTTCGCCGACCCGGATCATCAACGGCACCCGCCGAACAACGCCGTCCCCGTCCGGCTGGAATGTCATCGCGCCGCTACCTGCAGCGGCTGCCTCCAGCACCGGTAGCGCCGTGGCAGTACCGGCGTAATCGGGAAATCCTGGCATTCCCGCATCGGCTCGCAGCTGCACGGCAAAGCGATTCTGTGGTGTCGCTTTGTAAGGTATGCGGGTTGCAGCGAAGCCAAGAACGCTGGGCTGACGCCGGAGGGCAGCGGCAAATTGCCGGTCATGGTCTGGCAATTGTTCAAGCTGGTCCGCCAGTTCCGCAGGCAGCTGGTCGCGCAATTGCGCGGGCGAACTGCGATCCGGCTCGGCGAACAGTACATCGAAGACCACGACCGCAACACCGGCCTGGCGCAGCCGTTCAAGCAACTGCGCCATCAGATCGCGTGGCCAGGGCCACTGACCGAGGCGCGAGAGGCTGTCTTCATCGATATCCAACACCAGCACATTGGTCTGTGTGGGAGCCGGACGTGGTTGCCAGCGCTGATACTGGTCGAACAGATTATTCCGTAGCGTCTGCAGCAGCGCGGGTTCGCCGATATACAGCGCGCAAGCTGCCACGAGGCCAGCGCAGGCGAGCAGCAGGCGCGGAACCAGACGGCCAGATAAAGTCATCAGTCGCGCTCCCTGCGCCCGTCCGATTGGCTAGGTCGAATGGCTCAATGTCATTCCAGCACCAGAACGGCGTCCATCTCGACTTGGGCCGCCTTGGGCAGCGCAGCGATACCGATGGCGGCACGGGCGGGGTAAGGCTGTTGGAAGTAGCGGCTCATGACTTCGTTGACCGTGGCGAAGTTGCCGAGATCGGTGAGAAATATGTTCAGCTTGACGATGTCCTTCAGCGAACCGCCAGCGGCTTCGGCCACGGCCTTGAGGTTCTCGAACACCTGAACGGTCTGTGCTTCGAAGCCTTCCACCAGTTCCATGGTTTTTGGATCCAGCGGGATCTGTCCGGACATGTAGACGGTATTGCCGGCTTTGATCGCCTGGGAATAAGTGCCGATCGCGGCGGGTGCATTGTCGGTGTTGATCACGGTCTTGCTCATGGGCTGCTCCGATAGAAGTATGCGGCCCCAGAGCATACGGGCTGAAGCGAGCGGGCAAAAGCCCCGTGACGAGCGTGGAACTGACGGAGTCGCTAGGCCTTCATCCGGGTGATACGCATGACGCCCTTGATCGCCCGCAGCTTCCTAATCACCCGGGCCAGATGGACGCGATCATGCACGCTGACCACCAGCTGAACGACACTGATACGGCCGTCGCGCTCATCCATTCCGATCTTCTCGATGTTTCCGTCTGCAGCGTTGACGCTGCCGGCGAGCAGGGCGATCAGGCCGCGCTGGTGCTCCAGCTCGACGCGCAGTTCGACATTGAACTCGCCCGTGACGTCCTTGGACCAGGACAGCTGAATGCATTTGTCCGGGTTGTGCCGAACATCGGCAATGTTCCGGCAAGTATCCAGGTGCACCACCATGCCCTTGCCAGCCGACAGATGACCGACGATCGGGTCGCCGGGAATCGGCGTGCAACACTTGGCGTAGTTCAGTACCAGACCTTCGGTGCCGCGAATTGCGAGGGGGCCTTCGGCGTTTGGCGCCTGTTCGCCTTCGCTTGCGAGCAGTCGGCGAGCGATGACGTAGGCCATGCGATTGCCCAGCCCAATGTCTTCGAGAAGATCTTCGACGACATCCATGTGGTATTCATTGAGCACGGCCTGGATACGTTCCGGCGAAACCTTCTGCAGACTGGTTTCGAAGCCGGTCAACGCTTTGTTCAAAAGTCGTTCGCCGAGGTTGATCGACTCAGAGCGGCGCTGCAGCTTGAGCGCGTGACGAATGTGCGTGCGTGCCTTGCCAGTGACCACGAAGTTGAGCCAGGCCGGGTTTGGGCGTGCGCCCGGCGCGGTCACGATCTCTACGGTACAGCCGCTCTCCAGAGCTTGTGACAGCGGGGCCAGGCGACGATTGACGCGACAGGCGATGCAGGTATTGCCGACGTCGGTGTGCACCGCGTAGGCGAAGTCCACCGCGGTCGAGCCCTTGGGCAGCTCCATGATGCTGCCCTTGGGTGTGAAGACATAAACCTCGTCCGGGAACAGGTCAATCTTCACGCTTTCGATGAACTCCAGCGAATTGCCGGCCCGCTCCTGCAGTTCCAGCACGCCCTTGACCCATTGCCGTGCGCGGGCATGGGTGCCCTTGGGGGCTTCCTCGTCGTTGGATTTGTACAGCCAGTGCGCGGCGATGCCGTTATTGGCCATCTCTTCCATTTCGCGGGTGCGGATCTGGATTTCGATGGGCACGCCGTGCATGCCGAACAGCGTGGTATGCAGGGACTGATAGCCGTTGGCCTTGGGAATCGCGATGTAGTCCTTGAACCGGCCGGGCAGTGGCTTGTAAAGGCTGTGCACCGCGCCGAGTACGCGGTAGCAGGTATCGACCTTATCGACAACGATGCGGAAGGCGTAGACGTCCATGATCTCGTTAAACGCCTTACGCTTGCCGCGCATCTTTTTGTAGATGCTGAACAGGTGCTTCTCGCGCCCGACCACTTCACCTCGCAGGCCGTCGCGTTCGAGACAGTGAATGAGCGACTGCTCGATCTTGTCCACGATCTCGTTGCGGTTGCCCCGTGCGCGACGGACCGCAGCCCGAATGCGCTCGGAGCGCATCGGGTGCATGGCCTTGAAACCCAGGTCTTCGAACTCGACACGCATCGCGTGCATCCCCAGCCGGTTGGCGATGGGCGCGTAGATTTCCAAGGTTTCCTTGGCGATGCGGCGGCGTTTCTCTCCGGCGAGTACCTCAAGGGTGCGCATGTTGTGCAGGCGGTCGGCGAGTTTGACCAGGATCACGCGAATATCGCGCGCCATGGCCATGGCCATCTTCTGGAAGTTCTCGGCTTGAGCCTCGGCCTTGGTTTCGAACTTCATCTGGGTCAGCTTGCTGACCCCGTCCACCAATTCGGCGACAGTCTCGCCAAACTGCGCGGTCAGCGCCTCCTTGGCAATGCCGGTGTCCTC
The DNA here is from genome assembly GCF_000590475.1 of Stutzerimonas stutzeri. Classification (NCBI taxonomy): domain Bacteria; kingdom Pseudomonadati; phylum Pseudomonadota; class Gammaproteobacteria; order Pseudomonadales; family Pseudomonadaceae; genus Stutzerimonas; species Stutzerimonas stutzeri. The sequence continues at coordinate 419,371 of NZ_CP007441.1, forward strand.
GATGACGTCATGCAGCATCGCGGCCATCAGGCTCTGATGATCCATGTGCATGTCCGCGAGGATGTTGGCTACCGCGAGGGGGTGGGTGACGTAGGCTTCACCGCTGCGCCGGCGCTGCCCATCGTGGGCCTGCTCGGCGTAAAAATAGGCTCGGCGCACCTGGTTGACCTGGTCTGCGCCGAGGTAGGTCGATAGGCGATCGGCAAGAGCGTCTATGGCTGGCAAGGGATTGCTCCTTGCCGGCTGGGCGCTGTGCTTGCGGTTCGACTTCGACCTGGCATTAATCAGAGGGCCTCGTTGGACTCTTCCTCGTACTGCACGAACAATGGCTCGTCGTCGACGATGTCGTCCTGGGCGATGACGTCGTAATCCACTAGACCGGAAGCGATTTCACGTAGCGCGACCACGGTCGGCTTGTCATTTTCCCAAGCCACTTTAGGCTCCTTGCCGCCAGTAGCCAGCTGACGCGAGCGCTTGGTGGCGAGCATGACCAGCTCGAAGCGGTTATCTACGTTGTCCAGACAGTCTTCAACGGTAACGCGGGCCATGGTGTTCCTCATCAATAACGGTAAAGCATGCCCGAATGGGCGAGCGGACGGGATAGTCTAAAAAATCACCAGCCATTAGGGAAGTGGTAAAACGTTTCCGCACCCGAGCTGATGCGCAGCCAACCCTCGCCAGCGCTCGCGTAGCCGGCTATTGCGGCCGGCCACTGCGCCTGCCTCAGGCCAGTAATTCTTCCAGCAGGCCGCAAAAACGCTGCTGTTGCGGCGCTTGCCGCAGCTGATTGGCGCGGAAGATCGCCTGCAGATCTATCAGGGCGTGAGCAAAGTCGTCATTGATCACGAGGTAGTCGTACTCGACGTAATGGGTCATTTCGCTGACCGCCTCGCGCATGCGTTTCTCGATCACCTCGTCGCTGTCCTGGCCGCGGTTGGTCAGGCGCTGACGCAGCGCTTCCTGGGTAGGCGGAAGGATGAAGATCGACTTGGCCTGTGGCATCAGTCGACGGACCTGCTGGGCGCCCTGCCAGTCGATTTCCAAGATCAAATCGTAACCTTCACTCAGCGTCTGCTCGAGCCAGCGCTGCGAGGTGCCGTAGAGGTTGCCGAAAACTTCGGCGTGTTCGAGAAATTCGCCGTGCTCCAAGCGTTCTAGGAAATCTGCACGGCTGACGAAATGGTAGTTGACGCCATCCACCTCACCCGGGCGCATGGGGCGAGTGGTGTGTGAAACCGAGACTCGGACCTGCGGTTGCGCATCGAGCAGGGCCTTGACCAGGCTGGTCTTGCCGGCCCCGGAAGGCGCGGAAACGATGTAGAGCGTACCGGTGGAGGCTGACATGGGGTTCTCTGTACGATTGCTGAGGTATGCCTGGCGGGCTATCCGTCACTCAAGGCCAAGCGTAGTTGCTATTCGATGTTCTGGACCTGCTCGCGCATCTGCTCGATAAGCACTTTCAAGCTCACCGCTGCTTGGGTGCTGCGCGTGTCGAACGCCTTGGAACCAAGGGTGTTGGCCTCACGGTTGAGTTCCTGCATGAGGAAGTCCAGACGCCGACCGGCGGCGCCGCCGGATTTCAGTACTCGCCGCACTTCGCTAACGTGCGTGCTGAGGCGATCCAACTCTTCGGCGACGTCACTTTTCTGTGCGAGCAGCACCAGTTCCTGCTCGAGTCGTTGCGGGTCCAGTTCGACGCGCATTTCGGCGCAGCGATCGAGAATTTTTTGGCGCTGAGCGGCAAGCATCTGTGGGACTTGTGTGCGTAGCGTGGCGGTGTCTTCGGTTATTGCGTCGAGGCGCTCGTTGATCAGTCGGGCCAGTTCTTCGCCCTCGCGCTGGCGTCCGTTCTTCAGCTCCGCCAGCGTGGCGTGGAACAGCTGTAGGGCGGCGCTGTTGAGTGCCTGAGGATCGGCCGAGTCACCGACCAATACGCCCGGCCAGGACATTATTTCCAGCGGGTTGAGTGGCGCGGGCTGTTTGATCAATGCCGCGATGCTCTCCGCCGCTGCTATCAACTGAGTGGCGCGCTGGCTGTCCACCTGCATCGAGCGTCCCCCGGCATCCTCGGCAAAGCGCAGCGTGCATTCGACCTTGCCGCGCGATAACCCTTTACGCAATGCCTCGCGGACCAGGCCCTCCAGGTCCCGGAAGGCCTCTGGCAGGCGCAGATGCGGCTCCAGATAGCGGTGGTTCACCGAGCGGATCTCCCAGCTGAGGGTGCCGTGGTCGCCGGCCTGCTCGGCGCGTGCGAAGGCGGTCATGCTGTGGATCATTGGGTAACCCCTCGGTGCGGTGCGAAAGGCGAAGGATTGTAAAGGAAAAACTGGATATTGGCGTCCGTACATCGTCTCCCGTTGTCGCCGGACCCGATGGGGTAAGGGGCTCCTGCGTGAATGCGAGGTGCGGAATGGCTCGGCGATGGCCCTTATTGTTGGTCGAGCGCTCTATAATGGCCCTTATTCATTCCCCAGAAGCAGGATAAGCCTCATGAAACGACCCAGTGGCCGCGCCGCCGACCAGCTGCGTTCGATCCGCATCACTCGCAACTACACCAAGCATGCCGAGGGGTCGGTGCTGGTGGAGTTCGGTGATACCAAGGTGATCTGCACCGCCAGCATCGAAAATGGCGTACCGCGCTTTCTCAAGGGGCAGGGACAGGGCTGGTTGACTGCCGAATACGGCATGCTGCCCCGCGCCACGGGCGAACGTAACCAGCGGGAAGCCAGTCGCGGCAAGCAGGGCGGCCGTACCCTGGAAATTCAACGCCTGATCGGGCGCTCGTTGCGTGCATCGTTGGATATGAGCAAGTTGGGCGAGAACACGATCTACATCGATTGCGATGTGATACAGGCTGACGGCGGCACCCGCACCGCCTCGATTACCGGCGCGATGGTAGCGCTGGTCGATGCGCTGAAACTCTTGAAGAAACGTGGTGGACTGAAAGGCGGCGATCCGCTCAAACAAATGGTTGCCGCGGTTTCGGTGGGCATCTACCAGGGCGAGCCAGTGCTCGATCTGGATTATCTGGAGGATTCGGCAGCCGAAACCGACCTGAACGTGGTGATGACCAGTGCCGGTGGTTTCATCGAGGTGCAGGGCACTGCTGAAGGCGCGCCGTTCCAGCCGGAAGAGCTCAACGCCATGCTCGCGCTCGCGCAAGACGGCATGAAAGAGTTGTTCGCGCTGCAGCTGGCCGCGCTCGCCGATTGATCCGAAGGAGAACGCCATGTCTGATCAGGAACTGATTCCCCAACCGTCATCGCAGGCGCGGCAATGGGCAATGTTCTGTCATTACTCGGCGTTCTTCTGGTTTCTGGTGCCGATGATCGGCAACGTGCTAGGGCCGCTGATCGTCTGGCAACTGAAGAAGGACTTGGATCCCTTCGTCGACGAGCAAGGTAAGGAAGCGCTGAACTTCCAGATCACCTTCAGCATTCTGCTGATGATTTGCGGCGTGCTGGCCTGGATCTTGATCGGTTTTCCGCTGATGGCATTGATCAGTGTGGTGGCGTTGGTGCTGGTGGTGATCGCGGGCATCCGTGCCAATGAAGGCAAACCTTATCGCTACCCGTTTTGCTGGCGGATCGTCAAATGATCGCTGGCGTCTGGCTGTAGGTCACGAAAGTCGGGCGGGCGGCCTGTCTTAAAGACTCAGGGTCCAGTCGTAATCCACCACCAGCGGAGCGTGCTGGGAAAAGCGCGGCTGACGGGGTAGGCGGGCGTTACGCACGAAGCGGCGCATACCTGAGGTGAGTATCTGGTAATCGAAGCGCCAGCCCAGATTGAGCATCTGCGCTTGCTCGGTGTCCGGCCACCAGCTGTAGAGGTCGCCCTCCCGACTGGCTTCACGCAGGGCGTCTATATAACCCATGTTGCCGAATATCTCATCAAGCCAAGCGCGCTCGGGAGCCAGGAAACCGGTGGCCTGCTGACAGTCGCGCCAGTTCTTCACGTCCAACTTTTGATGGGCCACGTACAGCGAGCCGCAGTAGATGTACTCGCGGCGCTTGCGGCGTTGTTTGTCCAGGTAGTGGGCGAAATCGTCCATGAACTTGAATTTCTGGTTCAGGTCTTCATCGCCACCGCGACCGGTTGGCAGCAGCAGGCTGGCGATGCTCACCTTGTCGAAGTCGGCCTGGAGGTAGCGGCCGTAGCGGTCGGCAGTTTCGAAGCCGAGCCCCATGATTACGGCCTTTGGCTGCAGTCGGGAATACAGCGCAACGCCACCCTGTTCCGGGATCTCGGCGTCTACGGTGTAGAGAAAATATCCATCGAGCTGGTAGGCCGGATCGTCGAGTTCTACTACGGAGGCGCGGGTATCCTGCAGGCAGATGACATCGGCATTCTGCGCTTGCAGCCAGCTGAGAAGACCCCGCTGAGCCGCCGCTTGAATGCCATTCACGTTGACGCTGATGATCCGCATAAATGGCCCCTAAAAACACGTGCGTGTATGATAACCCAAGCTCTTCGCAATTAGCTAAGCCAGTGTCTTTCGGGAATATTCTTCATGCAGGCGTACCAGCGCGACTTCATTCGCTTCGCCATCGAACGCGGGGTTCTGCGCTTCGGTGAGTTCACTTTAAAATCGGGGCGCACCAGCCCCTATTTCTTCAACGCCGGTTTGTTCAATACCGGTTCGGCGCTGGCTCAACTGGGTCGCTTTTATGCGGCCGCTGTGGTCGATAGTGGCATCGATTTCGACGTGATCTTCGGCCCGGCCTATAAGGGTATTCCACTGGCGGCAGCAACGGCGATCTCCCTGGCCGAGCATCACCAGCGCGATCTACCCTGGTGCTTCAACCGCAAGGAGGCCAAGGATCATGGCGAAGGCGGCACCCTGGTGGGCTCGCCGCTCACTGGTCGCGTGTTGATAGTCGATGATGTGATTACCGCGGGCACGGCGATCCGTGAGGTCATGCAGATCATTCGTGCCCAAGGTGCGGAAGCGGCTGGCGTGCTGATCGCGCTCAATCGGCAGGAGCGTGGTCAGGGCGAGTTGTCGGCAATTCAAGAAGTTGAACAGGACTATGGGATGCCTGTGGTGAGCATTGTTTCGTTGGCTCAGGTGCTGGACTTTCTGGCTCAGGACGCACAGCTCAAGCAGCATCTGCCGGCGGTTGAGGCGTATCGCGATCAGTACGGGATCTAAGCCCTGCCTCAATCAGCCATGGGCCGCGAAAAATTTCGGCCATGTGATCTCTGTGGGCTGACACCCAATCAGCTGGCCTGCTTTTGTCAGCAACTGACGAATTGCGACGGTATCCCACAAGGTTGTGTTGATGCGGACGCTTCCCCGTTCGGTCTTCTAGCTCGAAGCCTGTGGAGAGCGTTTCGTTCTGGTCTCCGTATCCGCGCCGTTGCGAATTGCGCAACCTCGACAGAACGGCGCGCCAAACAGGTTGGGCGCTCAGTTGGTGTGCTTATTGCTGCACAAGTGTGACGGGGTTTGTATAAGCTGAGGCCCTTCGGATATTAAAAAGAATCAGGCGTTTCGAATGGCTTTGCCGAACGCACCGAGTACGGAAGAGGCTGGAGTATGCAGAGAGGGAGCCGCGCACTGTTGCTGTTGGGCTTGCTGGGAGCGGCGGTTGCGCAAGCTGACCTGTATCGCTATGTCGATGACCAGGGTGTGGTGGTGCTCAATCGTCAGGGCGTTCCTCCCCAGCATATCGGCAAGGGTTATGAGGTGCTCAATGACCAGGGCCGTGTGACCAGGGTGGTACCGCCTGCACCTACGCCTGAAGAACGTCAGCGCTTGCTTGAGGCAAAGGCGCGTGCCAGCTCGGATGCTCAGCTGCTGCGTCTGTATGCCAGTGTCGAGGATGTCGAGCGTGCCAAGGCGCGAAAGCTGTCGGAGCTCGACAGCGTAATCGGTATAACGCATGGCAATTTGCAGTCATTGCGCGACCAGCAGGCCAACCTGCAGAGCCAGGCCGCGAACCACGAACGCGCCGGTCGGGAATTGCCTAAACAGCTGCTGACGCAAATTGACAACCTCAACAAGGAGCAGGCTAGTCTGCGGCGCGATATCGATCGCTACAAGCAGGCCCGCAAACAGGCTGAGGTCAGCTTCGCCAAAGAACGGCAGCGGCTCGGCGAGCTGCTCGGGCAGCCGGAGTAAATCTCGGCCGGTAAAGGTTAAAAACCCAGCGTCTCAAAAGGCTGGGTTTTTTATTGGGGGTCCGAATGCTACTTGCGGTTGGTGATCAGTGTGCCGACACCTATGTCGGTGAAGATCTCCAGTAGCACCGCGTTGGGTACGCGGCCGTCGATGATATGGGCGCTGTGTACGCCGCCCTGAACCGCTTCCAGAGCGCAGCGAATCTTGGGCAGCATGCCGCCATAAATGGTGCCGTCGGCGATCAGTTCGTCCACTTGTGTCGTAGTCAGCCCGGTCAGCACGTGGCCCTGCTTGTCCATCAGGCCGGCGATGTTGGTCAGCAGCATTAGCTTTTCGGCTCTTAGTGCTTCGGCCACCTTGCCAGCTACCAGGTCGGCGTTGATGTTGTACGACTCGCCATCGGGGCCGACGCCGATCGGGGCGATCACCGGAATGAAGTTGCCATGAACCAGCATCTCCAGCAGCTCGGTGTTGACTCCGGTGACTTCGCCTACGTGACCGATATCGATGATTTCCGGCGATGTCATCTCTGGTGTCTGCCGCGTGGCCTTGAGTTTCTTCGCGCGGATCAGCTTGGCGTCTTTACCGGTCAGTCCGATGGCGCTGCCGCCATGCTGGTTGATCAGGCTGACGATACTCTTGTTGACTTGCCCGCCCAGGACCATCTCCACCACATCCATGGTCTGGCTATCGGTCACCCGCATGCCGTCGATGAAATGGCTTTCGATGTCCAATCGCTTGAGCAGATCGCCGATCTGTGGTCCACCGCCGTGCACCACCACTGGATTGATGCCCACCGCCTTCATTAGCACGATGTCGCGGGCGAAGCCGGTTTTCAGCTCCTCGCTTTCCATCGCATTGCCGCCGTACTTGATGACCAGCGTCTTGCCGACGAAGCGGCGAATATAGGGCAATGCTTCGGATAGAACCTGGGCGAATTGGGTGGCGGCTTCACGGCTGAGGGTCATGCAGGGCTCCGTGGGTCAGAACGGCAGGGTGAGGTCTGGCGCGACAGTATAAAGCTGGGCGCGGAAGACTTCCTGTATGCGTTTGAGCTCCTCCTCGTTTTCGGCCTCGAAACGCAGCACCAGCACCGGTGTGGTGTTGGAGGCGCGAACCAGTCCCCAGCCTTTGGGATAGTCGACACGCACGCCGTCGAGCGTGGTGATATTGGCTTCGCCCCAATGGGCGTCGCGGTGCAGCGCGTCGATGATGGTGAACTTGCTTTCCTCGGTGACGGTGATGTTGATCTCCGGGGTGGACAGGTCGTTGGGGAACGCCGAGAACACCTGTTCAGCACTGCGCTTGTCCTGGCTGAGAATTTCCAGCAGGCGCACGGCACTGTAGATACCGTCGTCGAAGCCGTACCAGCGCTCCTTGAAGAAGATATGGCCGCTCATCTCGCCCGCGAGCAGGGCGCCGGTTTCCTTCATTTTCTTCTTGATCAGCGAATGGCCGGTTTTCCACATCACCGGACGCCCACCGTAGCCGCTGATCAGTGGCGTCAGGCGGCGCGTGCACTTGACGTCGAAAATGATGTCGGCGCCGGGGTTGCGTGAGACTACGTCCTTGGCGAACAGCATCAGCAGCCGATCAGGGAAGACCACGGTGCCAGCATTTGTCACCACGCCGACACGGTCGCCGTCGCCATCGAAGGCCAGGCCGAGGTCGGCGTTCTCGGACTTGACCTTGGCAATCAGGTCTTCGAGATTTTCCAGCTTGCCCGGGTCGGGGTGATGGTTGGGGAAGTTGCCGTCGACCTCGCAGAACAGCGGGATAACCGAGCAACCCAAGGCTTCGATCAGCTGTGGAGCGATCACGCCAGCGACGCCATTACCGCAATCAACCACCACCCTGAGCGGCTTGGCCAAGGCGATGTCGTTGCGGATACGCTTGAAATAGCTCTCCAGCACGTCGACCTGCTCGGCCTGGCCGACACCTTCGCTCAGGTCGTTGGTCTCGATGCGCTGGCGCAGGGCCTGGATCTGCTCGTTGGCCAGGGTGTCGCCGGCGATGACGATCTTGAACCCGTTGTAATCCGGCGGGTTGTGACTACCGGTGAGCATTACACCGGATTTACCGGCCAGCACGTTGGCCGCGTAATAGAGCACAGGGGTCGGCACCATGCCGACATCGCTGACGCTGCAGCCGCTGTCGACAAGGCCCTGGATGAGGTGCTGGACAAGCTCTGGGCCGGACAACCGCCCATCGCGGCCGACCGACACATTTGGCTCGCCTTGGGCCAGGCTCTCGGAACCGACCGCTCGGCCTATCCAGTAGGCGGTGTCATTGGTCAATGTGTCACCGACTACGCCACGGATATCGTACGCACGAAAGATGCTGGCAGGCAGTTGCGGGGCTTTAGGGGCACTCATTGCGGTTTCTCGCTCCTTGGGATCGAGGCCAAGCCAGTCCTGGTCCTCGTCGAGAATGTCGATGTCGAGAATATCGGTGTCCTGATACAGAGGGTCGATGTACTCGGTGGATTGGGGTTGCTGAGCTGCAGGCTGCGGTGCAGCAGATGCTTTGGTTGTCACCGTTCCGGCGGTTCGCAGCGGCAGGCGGACCAGGCTCTTGGCTAGCGCGTCGAGCGCCGGCAGGCTCAAAGTCGGTGTTTTGATGGTTCTGCCGGCGGAGAGTTCCTGGACCATTCGGCCCAAATGCATGACATCGTCGCGAAGCCTCCGCTGCTGTGCGCTCAATACCAGTTGCAGGCCCAGCAAAAGGCCGCCGAGCGCTGCCAGTGCGGCGGCGAGCGGCATAAGCGGATGCACCGCCGCGGTGCTCAGTGCGGCGCCGTGTAGAAAGCTAAGCTTCCAGTTCGGATTGGCCGAAGGCAGGCTGATCGCCTCGCTTTCCAGGCCCGCACCGCCGCGCTGGGCGAGGAGTTGTTGGGGGCTGTTGCTGAATTGCTGAACCAGTCGTAGTTGGCCGGCCTTGGCGGGCAACTTCGGCAGTGTGGCCAGGAAGCGGTCCAGGCTGGTCACCAATAGCAACGTGCCCTCGGCCGGCTGTTGTGGGCCGGAGCGCAGTGCCACGGCGCTATACAGCAACCATTGTTTGCCGACCTTGAACGCCTCGGGCGACGGCAGGGTGCCGTTCTCCGCCCGTTGCAACAGCTCAAGTGCGGCGAAGTTCAGCGGGCCGGGGCGACCGCTGTTCTGTTGGGCCCGGCCGCGGAGGTTGATATGTGCATCGATCACGCCGTCGCGATAGCCCAGTTCACGCTCGGCTGCTTGTATCCGTTCAGGTTGCTCGCTGCGTAGCGCCTCAAGCAATTGAGGGTCCTGAGCGGCTGCCTGGGTGTCCTCTGCGAGCTGCTGCAGCGCCTGCTCGACTGCCGAGGCCTGGCTCTGGCCCCAGGCCTCGGCCAGTTCGGTAGTGTGTTGTTTCTGGCTGGATTGATGAGCGATCCAGAGCAGCGCACCAGCAACGACGAGTCCCAGCAAGCCGGGAAGCAAGCCAGGCAGCAGCGTCGTTAGACCGTTTCTACGGCGACGCGGCGATGATGTGGTATCGGCGGGGTTGAGTACGCCGGCGTCCCTGGCGGTGCGCTTGAAGAGTTTCATGGAGCTCCTCGATCGTCCTGAAAAAGCGAATCTGGATCAATGGCTACCGGAGTGGCCGAAGCCGCCGGCGCCACGCTCACTGCTGTCGAACTCTTTGACCAGTTCGAATTGTGCCTGGATCACCGGCACCAACATCAGCTGCGCGATGCGTTCGCCTACCGCGATATTGAAGGGCGTCTGGCCGCGGTTCCAGCAGGACACCATCAGTTCGCCCTGGTAGTCCGAATCGATCAAGCCGACCAGATTGCCGAGCACGATGCCGTGCTTGTGCCCGAGCCCGGATCGCGGCAATACCAGCGCCGCCAGGTTCGGGTCGGCGATATGAATCGACAGGCCGGTGGGAATCAGCACGGTTTGGCCCGGCTCGAGCGTTGTCTCGGTCTTCAGCATCGCGCGCAGATCGAGTCCTGCGGAGCCGCTGGTGGCATATTCAGGCAGGGGGAAATCGCGCCCGAGGCGTGGGTCGAGAATTTTTGCTTGGAGTTTATGCATGGTCAGGCCTGATGAAAGCGGTCGGCGATAAAGGCAATCAGCTGACGGGCAATGTGCCCCTTGCTGGCCTGGCTGAAGCGGGTTTCGTGCTGCTGACGGTCGATGACCGTCACGGCATTTTCTTCGCTGTTGAAACCGATGCTGGGGTTGGCCACGTCGTTTGCCACGATCAGATCGAGGTTCTTGTCACGCAGTTTGCGTGTGGCGTAATCCAGTAAATTCTCGGTTTCAGCGGCAAAGCCGACGCTGAAAGGGCGGTCATCACGTCCGGCCAGGGTGGCGAGAATATCGGGATTACGGACCATCTGCAGAAGCAATCCGTCGCCTTTGGTGGGGTCTTTCTTCAGCTTGTGCGGTGCGACTACTTCCGGGCGATAGTCCGCCACGGCCGCAGCGGCAATGAACAGGTCGCAAGGCATCGCCGATTCGCAGGCAGCGAGCATGTCGCGAGCGCTGACCACATCGATGCGTTGCACACGATCAGGTGTTGGCAGGAACACCGGGCCGGCAACCAGCGTGACGCGAGCACCGGCTTCGGCGGCCGCTTCGGCCAGGGCGAAACCCATCTTGCCGGAACTGTGATTGGTGATGTAGCGCACCGGGTCGATGTTTTCCTGCGTCGGCCCGGCGGTGATCAGCAGATGCAGGCCGGTCAACACATTGCGTTCGAAGCAATCGGCAGCCGCCTGGGCCAGATCGTCCGCTTCCAGCATGCGGCCCATCCCGACATCGCCGCAGGCCTGGCTGCCGGATGCGGGGCCAAACAGGCGGATACCTCTCTGCTGTAGCAGGACGCGGTTGGCTTGGGTCGCGGGATCGGCCCACATCGCCTGGTTCATCGCCGGGGCCAGGACGATAGGGGCATTGGTGGCCAGCACCAATGTGGTCAGCAGGTCGTTGGCGACGCCCTGCGCCAGACGCGCCATGAGGTCCGCTGTGGCAGGCGCGATCAGGACCAGGTCGGCCCAGCGCGCCAGTTCGATATGTCCCATGGCGGCTTCGGCGGCCGGATCGAGCAGATCCAGATGGACCGGATGGCCGGAAAGGGCTTGGAGCGTCAGTGGGGTGATGAATTCGCGACCACCGCTGGTCATGACGACGCGGACTTCGGCACCCTGGTCGCGGAGCCGGCGAACCAGCTCGGCACTCTTGTAGGCGGCGATGCCGCCGCCGACGCCCAGGACGATGCGTTTACGATAAAGCCGCTGCATAGGCCTGCCTTGTTACGGGTGAGAACTGGTTCCGGCAGGGGCCGGGTACCGTCGATAAAAGGCCGCTAAGATAGCACAGCGCCCTCAGCGGACGAGGGCTACGCTCGACATGGAGGTGACATGAGCATTCGTGATTGGCCTGCGGCGGAACGACCGCGGGAAAAACTGCTCGAGCAGGGTGCGTCGGTCCTCTCGGATGCAGAATTGCTGGCGATTTTTCTGCGCACCGGGGTGGCTGGCAAAAGCGCGGTGGATCTGGCGAGGTACCTGCTGAGCGAGTTCGGCAGTCTGCGGGCGCTGCTCGAAAGCGATCTGGAGCAATTCAGCGGTCACCTGGGGTTGGGCCCGGCCAAGTTCGCCCAGTTGCAGGCGGTGCTGGAAATGGCCCGACGGCATCTGGCCGAGCGCATTCGCCGCGACTCGGCGCTGGAAAGTCCACAGGCGGTGCGTGACTACCTCAAGGCGCGGTTGCGGCACGAGCCGCACGAGCTGTTCGCCTGTCTGTTCCTCGATTCGAAGCACCGTGTATTAGCGTTCGAAGTGCTGTTTCACGGCACCATCGACGGGGCCAGCGTCTACCCGCGGCAGGTGGTCAAGCGGGCGTTGGCGCAGAATGCGGCGGCAGTCATCCTGACCCACAATCATCCTTCCGGTATTGCCGAACCGAGTCAGGCCGACCGGCAACTGACCCGCAAACTTACCGATGCGCTGGCGCTGATCGACGTGCGGGTGCTGGATCATTTCATCGTCGGCGATGGCGAGCCTTTGTCCATGGCCGAATACGGCTGGATGTAAGCCGCCGTGCCTCACGCCAGCAGCGGTACCAGCAAGAGTGGGAGCAGCACGCTGAGCACGAAACGGCCATTCCATCCAACGGCGATACGCCAGGGCGACAGCTGGGCGTGGCGAGCCAGTAATAAGGCGGAGGGCCCGTAGGGAGATAGCAGCATCGCCAGGGAAAAGCCGAACAGCAGCGCCACCGCTGGCTGCATGATTGGCAGGCCCTGGCTCGCCAGCTGCGCCAGCAGAGCCGCACACAGGTTCAGCGAAATCAGCGGGGCGACACCGAGCAGCGCCAGCGCCATCACCGCCAGTGCGCCGAACGTCCCTAGCGCGAACAGTGCCAACGGCGTATTGCCGAGCTGATCCGCCAGGTGATGCACCGGCAACACTGCCGCGACCAGGCCGGCGAGCAACGCCGAGCTGGCGAAGATAAAGGTCTCGTTGCGCATCCCGATGAGCGTTTCGCTGACCTCGCTGAATACCTGTGGTGGCGCGATCCGTTGCCAGAGCAGGATCACGATCACGGCGATCGGCACCAGCAGCATGGCGGCCTGGGTGGCGGACAGCCAGGTCAGGGCTGCCAGCAGGGCGATCAGCGCGATACCGATCAGACTGCCAATGAGCAATCCACGCAGGCTACCGCTAGCCTGTGGCGAACCCGCGCCGGGTTTGGCGGGTGAATGGTCGATCAACTGTTGCAGGCGACGGTTTTCGGTTGGCCAGCCAAACAGCAACAGAATCAGGCCGCCAAGCAGGCCGAACGGTAATAGCGTGCTCCAGGTTAGGCCAGGAAGTTCGCGGGTCAGAATCGCCACCGCGACGCTGGTCGGTGCCAGCAAGGGCACCAGCGCGAATCCACGCAGTGCGGTGACCATCACACCGCGCCGGCCCTCGCGGCACTGGCTATCGCTATACGGGCGGCGCCCAAGGTGACTCTCCAGCGATCCGCAGATCAGATTGAGCATGCCGAAGCTGAGTACCGAGCTGATCGCGAAGGTACTCATCAGATAGCCGGGATAGAGCCACGCACGAGGCCCGGACAGCAACAGGCGATGCAGCTCGCTGAGCTGCTTCAGACGCTTGACCAGGCAGTGCATCAGGCCCAACGCGCCGATAAAGGCGGCGTAGTAGGCGGCCGACGACAACATTCGCGCGGCCTGCTGCCAGTTCGCCTCGCCGGTCACCAACCAATAACCGAGCACGGCGAGGGTGACCATCCCGAGCCGACGCGGGTAGGGCATCAGCGAGCGCCAGTGCCAGCTGAAGAACAGCGCCAGCAGGACGCCGCTCATAACGCTAAGCGGCTGTAGCCGCGTGACCAGCGCCAGAAGTTCGAACAGCAGGGCCAGCGGCAGGAGCGCAGTCATCTAGGCGGGCAGCTCGCGCCGTCGGGCGCCGCGCTTGAACACGCCTTCGCCGAAGGCGATCAGCCGATCCCCGTCATCCAGCAGATCGCAGCTGGCCATGAATACCTTGTGCCCGGCGGACCGGCACCGGGCCACTGCTCTGATACGGCTACCTGCCGCCGCCGGTGCGCTGAAATTGATGTTCATCGACAGCGTCAGCGCTACCCGGCGCTCTGCCGGGTCCGCCTCCCATGTGCCGCACAGGCCCATGGCAACATCCATCAGGGTCGCCATGACACCACCGTGCATGTTGCTAGCATTGTTCAGATGCCGCGGCAGGAGATTCAGCGCCAGGGTGGCGTGCTCCGGGCCATAGGCCAGCAGCTCGCAGCCGATGTCCTGAAAGAAGCCGGTAACGGAGGCGTGCACCAGCTGCAATTGGGCAAGTGAATAGTCTGAAGTGGACATGGTGTTCGATCGCGGATGGCTTGCTAAGGAGACTGGCAGTCTTTAGGCTCTTGGTCAATAAAGGTGGAATACCATTCCGCAGTGCGAAATTTAGATATAGATCCAGGCAGACGCAACGCCATCCATTCAGGAGGTTCGCATGTTTTCCCGTATTGGCATCATCGGCGCCGGCGCCATGGGGCGCGGCATTGCGCAGTTATTCGCCAGCGCCGGTCAGCAGGTCTGGCTGTACGACAGTCGGCCCGAGGCCATTGAGCAAGCCTTGCAGTTCAACCGCGGGCTACTCGAACGCAGTGTCGCCAAGGGGCGCTTGAGCGCCGATGAGTTGACCGCGGTTATGGAGCGCATGCAGCCGGCTCATCAACTGGCCGAGCTATCCACCTGCGAGTTGCTGATCGAAGCCATTGTCGAAAATCTCGAGGCCAAGCAGAACCTGTTTGTCGAGCTCGAAGGCCTGGTCGCCGCCGACGCGGTGCTGGCGACCAACACCTCGTCGCTGTCGGTGACCCGCATCGCCAGTGCTTGCAAGCATCCCGAACGGGTAGCGGGCTATCACTTCTTCAACCCGGTGGCGCTGATGAAGCTCGTCGAGGTGGTCCGCGGTGAGCGTACCGACCCCGAGGTCATCGAGCGGCTGGTGCAACTGGCCGAGCACGCCGGGCATTTTCCCGCGGTCACCCCGGATACCCCCGGTTTTCTGGTCAATCACGCAGGCCGCGCCTATGGCACCGAGGCCCAGCGGATCCTCAGCGAGGGCATCGCCGCGCCAGAACAGATCGACCGCATCCTGCGTGACGGCCCCGGCTTTCGCATGGGTCCGTTCGAGCTATTCGATCTGACCGGCCTGGATATTTCCCATGCGGTGATGGAGTCGGTGCACGATCAGTTCTATTACGATCCACGCTACACGCCGTCCTACCTCGCTGCGCAGCGGGTGGCCGCAGGGTTGTTCGGACGCAAGACCGGTCAGGGTTTCTACCGTTACGAGAATGGCCAGCAGATCCGCACGCCGGAGCCCCACTTCGAGCCAGTGACTGTGAATCGGCCGTTCTGGCTCGACAGCATCGAGCCCGAGCTGCGCAGTCATATCGATTCCGTCCTGCAGCAGGCCGGTGCCGTACTCGAAGAGGGTGCCGAACCATCGAGCCAGGCAATCTGCCTGATCACGCCGCTGGGCGAGGATGCCAGCAGTTGCATCGAGCGGCTGGGGCTGCCTGCAGTGCGCACCATTGCGCTGGACCTGTTCAGTGATCTCGACAAGCGTCGCGTGCTGATGCGCCAGCCAGCGCTGGATCCTGCGCTGGAGGCGCAGGCGCGCCAAGCGCTGGGAGCCGATGGCGTACCCGTCGAAGTGATCAATGATTCTCCGGGCTTCGTCAGCCAGAGAGTCATTGCCAGCATCGTCAACCTTGGCTGCGAGATCGCGCAGAAGGGCATTGCTTCGCCGGACACGCTCGACCGCGCCGTGACTGTTGCGCTCGGCTATCCGAAGGGGCCGCTGGGGTTCGCCGACTACTACAACCCCGCCCGAATCCTAAGCATTCTGGAAGGCATGCAGGCCTGCTACGGTCATGAGCCCCGTTATCGCCCAAGTCCCTGGCTGCGGCGACGGGTGCAGCTCGGTCTGCCATTGACGGCGCCGGATGCGCCGCGCTGAGACGAAGCGAGCCTGATATTCAGCAGGATCGAGGCGTAGCTTAAGGTTGGCGATTTGCTGCCGCTAACCCGGTAGCCCCGGCCATACCAGGCGGTAGGAAAGGTCGACTGCTCGTTTTTTTCCGCCTGGTACAGGCTGTTTGCCACTAAGGAACGATGTCCATGGGTGGCAGAGGTGGTACAACAGCTTTTTACCGGATGAAAACAAGAGGCCACCGATGCGCCCTGCCTTCCGCCTTCGCCCCAAGGCCTGTCTGCTGCACGCAGCCGCCTTGCTGGGACTGTTGCTGTTTCATGACTGGATGGGACTGCCGTTCTATCTGACCGTGATTTCGATCATGCTGCTCGCTCTGTGGCCCTGGTTAGGTCCGTGGCGTGCCGACAGCGCCATCCCTGTTTCGGTCGACACTGGCCTGCAGAGCTCCGCCGCGCTGAGCAAGAGCCTTTCTCGTCATACCTGCCACAACGCGCTGTCGGCCGCGCAAGTGTCGTTCAGCGCCGAGCAATTGGCCGCACGCCTGCAGTCGCAGCTGGTGGCGATCAGTGAGGTGGCCAATGGCGCCGAGGCAATGACCGCGACCGAGCAGGACAGCGCCTCTCGTGCACGCCAGGCGCTGGAAGCCGCCGAAGCCGTCCGCCGCAGCAGCGACAGCGGGCGCGCCGAGCTGCAGCATGCAATCGAACGCATGCAAGGGCTCAGTGCGCAGACCAAAGCCAGTCGCGAGCTGCTCGACGGGCTTTCGGCACGCACTGAAGAAATACGGCGGATCACCGATGTGATCCAGTCCATCGCCAGCCAGACCAACCTGCTTGCGCTCAATGCCGCGATCGAGGCGGCGCGTGCCGGGGAGGCCGGGCGCGGCTTTGCGGTGGTCGCCGATGAGGTGCGCAACCTCGCCGGACGGACCAGCAGCGCCACCGATGAAGTCGGGCGGATGGTCAGCGATATCCGCGAGCAGAGTGGGGCGGTAGTCGACCACATCCAGAAACAGGCAAGCGAACTCGACGAAGCCGCGGCGCAGATTGCCGGTACCGGGACGCAGCTCAGCGGTATCGCCGACCTGGCCGGCAACGTCGAAACCCAAGTGGCGGAAATCACCTCCGGCACGGCCAATAACCACGAGCGGCTCGCACAGCTGTTCGTGGCGCTGGACCAACTGCGCGGAGATGCGTTGGAGAGCGAAACGCAGACTCGCCAGTTGGAGCAGGCAGCAGAGAAGCTCGTCAGCCAGGCAGAAGCCGTCAGCGAGCAGCTCGCCGAAGTGCAGCTGGATGACTATCACCAGAGCATCTTCGACCTGGCGCGTGAAGGCGCAGGCGCTATCGGTGCGCGTTTCGAGGCCGATCTGCAAGCCGGACGGCTCAGGCTCGATGACCTTTTCGATCGAAATTACCAGGCGCAGGCGGGGACCAATCCGGTTCGCTACAGCACCCGCTTCGACCGCTATGCCGACGAAGTCCTGCCGGCAATTCAGGAGCCACTGCTCGAGCGTAACGATGCGCTGGTCTATGCCATCGCGACCACACCGGACGGCTACGTACCGACCCACAACCGCGCCTTCAGTCAGCCCCCGGTTGGCGATCCGGAGATCGACAAGATCAAGAGTCGCAGCAAGCGCCTATTCAACGATCGAACCGGTGGGCGCTGTGGCAGCCACCAGCGCAAGGTGCTGTTACAGACCTATAGCCGCGACACCGGCGAGTTGATGCATGACCTGTCGGTGCCGATCATGGTGGCCGGCCGTCATTGGGGTGGCCTGCGATTGGGCTATCGCCCCGAGCCATAGCGGGTTGATGGCGCGTTGGCATAAGCGCCTTGGCCTTTGGCAGTCATCTACCATTGGTTGCCACCCTGCGAGCTGACAGGCTGGCTAAGCTTGCAGCACAGGCCATCCGGAGCTCACCCATGAAAACCCTGACCGATCACTTGGCGCAGTACGCGGCCTATCACCGTGATCCGCGCAATCTGCTTACCCATTTCATCGGCATTCCGATGATCGTGCTGGCCGTCGCGGTGCTGCTGTCGCGTCCCGGCGTGGAGGTTTCCGGGCTTTGGCTGAGTCCGGTTGTCGCGCTCGCCGTCGGCGCCACGTTGTTCTACCTGCGGCTGGACCTACGCTTTGGCGTGCTCATGGGGGCGCTGCTGTTGCTCTGCGTCTGGATCGGCGCGCACCTGGCGCAGCAGTCGACGGCGCTCTGGCTGAGCGCGGGAGTCGGGTTGTTCGTGGTGGGTTGGATCTTTCAGTTCGTCGGCCATTACTTCGAAGGGCGCAAGCCCGCGTTCGCCGATGATCTGAGCGGGTTGATCATCGGGCCGCTGTTCGTCGCGGCCGAACTGGGTTTCATGCTCGGCCTGCGTGAGCCGCTGCGTCAGGCCATCGAGGCGCGGGTCGGACCGGTAGGGCTACGCCAGCGCCCGATTGATGCCTGAACGCGGGTGTTAGGGCCTTCAATCAGGCGCGAGCGCCATCCACTGATCAGTGAGGCTGCGGGCATGGCGATCAACCATGATCGGCGCGAAGGCGCGGCCTGAGGCTGTGTTAAAGCTGTTGTTGCCGCTGTTCATGTCTTCGAGCGCCACCTTGAGAAAGCCCCAGCGGGTCTTCAATTTGGCGACGGCTGGATTTGATTGGCTGTCCAGGGCGTCGAGCTGCTTATCGATCGAAGGCACCAGAAGCCGCTCATCCTGGCCAAGGTAGGTGTCCGGTTGTTCCCGAGCGGTTTCGAAGGAGCCGACATAGGCACGGCTCAAATACTGGACGGTCAGGTATTCCACCTTGGCGGGCAGCTCGGCGCGGACGTCGGCGCCCTGCTGGCTACGCACCGCCGTGAGGAAGTCGCGCAGCGCCTTGCTCATGTGCAGCGGCCAGCCCCAGGGCACGTCATCTTCCTCATAGCCGAAGCCTGCGCCCTCGCGCAATGTGGCCTGTAGCACCTGATGCAGCTCGCGCAGTTCATTGCTGGCGCCGGGGAAGTTGTCTACCGTGTCGGCCAGCGCCTTGAGGTCGCTATCCAGGCGTTTCAGGTGCGCTTTTTGAAAGCCTTCGCCACGGTAAAGAAGTAGGCTGCTGGTGGCGCGGTTGGCATGAATCTGCATGCTTTCCAGCGCGGTGAACGTTTGAGCTTGAGCGGAATTGAGCAGCGCTGGGAACCAGCTCGCCAACACAATAACCATCCATAGCCATTTGCGAGAATGCATGTCGCGCTCCTTTTTATTTTTATAGAAGCAGGCGCCGTCCATTTCGGAACGGCATTAACCGCTCGCTAGCCTTATCTAAGAGGTAGCACTCTGGTATCACACCAAGGGATGAATTCCGAGACCCCGACCGTTTCGTCAGTAAGATTGGCCGAAGTGTCACGAAACGGATTTGCGCTCCAAAGGTCGCCTACAGCATGCGCTCAAGCCCGATCATCCAGCTGATCCAAGCGTTGAATCGCCGCCAGGCGCCGCCGGGTTCGTGCAGCAGCACCTTGCGCTGATCCTGATCCTCAGCGATCCAGACCAGGCGCTGTTTGCCCTGGTGCTCAATCAGCCGGACCTCATAGCTCACGGCGGGCGAAGTGCCCTCCAGCGTTAGCTGGTGCACCTCACTGGCCAGTGCAGGGCTGTCCACCAGAATGCCAACCTCGGTATTCCATAGTACCGAGCGAGGATCGAAATTGAACGAACCGAGGAACACTTGCTCCCGATCGAATATGGCCGCTTTGCTGTGCAGGCTGGACTCCGAATCGCCGCTAAGGCTATAGCTCGTGTCCTGGTCCGGTTGGCGGCGCAGTTCGAATAACCTCACCCCTGCTTGGAGAAGGTCGGCTCGGTAGGGCGCGTAGCCGCCATGTACCGCGGGCACGTCAGTTGCCTCTAGCGCGTTGGTCAGAATCTGCACGGCGACCCCGTTTCTAGCGTGGTCGGCAAGGTATTCGACGCCCTCCTCGGTGGGTACGAAGTAGGCGGAGATCAACGTCATCGAGCGGCTCACGCCATCCATGCTTGGCTGTAGTCGGGTAGTCAGCAGCAGTTTCTCGTCCGGAGTGCCGGGCGCTTCGATCTTGTCGGGATTGTCCCAGAGCGCCTCGCCTGGCGCCCAGATCAACTCCGCTAACCAATGATCGAGCAGCGGTTCGTCCAGATTGCCCATGAGGTGTTGATAGCGCCGATTGTCTTTGCGCTGCTCGATCTGCAAATAGTGCGTGACGGCTTTGCGCGCCTGCTCGAGTTCGGCTTGGTCCGGCGGATAACGCAGGAAGTGCTGGATCGGCACGCTGAGTTCATGGTTCCAGTATTCATCGAAGCTGCCGGCCAGTTGGCCAGCGACCGGGCCGGCAGCGAGCAGGTCGATGTCGGTGAAATTGAAGCCCTGGTCGGCGTCGAAATACTCATCGCCCAGATTGCGCCCTCCGACGATGGCCAGGCTACTGTCGGCCAGCATCAATTTGTTGTGCATGCGCCGGTGCTGTTGGGAAAGGTGAAACAGGCGCCCCAGTGAGCGTGTGACGACGTTGCTACGACCTAGGTGCAACGGATTGAACACACGAATCTGGATGTTGGGGTGCGCGGCCAACGTCGCGATCTGGTAATCGCTGCCGTCGCTGGTGGTGTCGTCGAGCAGCAGCCGGACCCTGACGCCACGGTCGGCCGCACGCAGCATCTCGTCGATCAATGCTCGGGTGCTGAGCCCGTCGTGGACGATGTAGTACTGCACGTCGAGGCTCGTCTGCGCATGGCGGATCATCTTCATGCGTGCGGTGAAGGCCTCGGCACTGTCGGAGAGAAGACGAAATCCGGAAGTGCCGTCAGGCTGTCCGGACCCCAGCGCATCGACTCGCTTGGCCAGTTCGGAATCGTGGCTGGGCAGGGCGTAGGATGGCGGGGCGGGAACGACCTGGCCCGCGCAGCCGGCCAGGAACAGCACCACTACAAGAAACAGCAGACGCATGTGCAGGGTCCTCCTGTCGATTGTTATCCCGACAGCTTGGACGTCAGCGAAACGGCAGAATTCAGAACTGGTCTTTTAGCCTGTGCCAGAGCATTCCCAGCGCCAGCAAGGGGGAACGAAAGCGTTGCCCGCCTGGAAAGGTCGGGTGCGGGACGCGGGCAAACAGGTCGAAACGGCCCTCGGCCTGCCCGGTGATGGCCTCGGCCAGGAGCCGCCCGGCCAGGTGAGTGGCGTTCAATCCATGCCCTGCATAGGCCTGCGCAAAATACACGTTGGATTGATCGGGTAGCCGTCCGATTTGCGGCAGACGATTGGCGCCTATGCCGATCATGCCGCCCCATTGGAAGTCGATGCGGGTGCCCTGCAACTGCGGAAACACCTCGAGCATCTTGGGCCGCATGTAGGCTGCGATGTCTTTCGGGTCCCGCCCTGAATAATGGCAGGCGCCACCAAACAGAAGGCGCCCGTCAGCCGACATCCGGAAATAGTCCAGCGCCACCCGCTGATCGCAGACCGCCATGTTTTGCGGCAGCAGCGCGCGGGCTGTGTCTTCGGGCAGTGGCTCGGTGGCGATGATGTAGCTGCCGGCTGGCAACACCTTCCCAGACAGCGCCTTGTTCAGCGAGCCCAGATAAGCGTTGCAGGCCAGTACCAGCTGCCCTGCACGAACGCTGCCCTGCGCTGTATGCACCTGGATCTGCGGGCCATAGTCGATGCGCTCGACCGTCGACTGCTCGAACAATCGGACGCCCAGCGATTGCGCTGCGGCCGCTTCCCCTAGCGCCAGATTCAGCGGGTGCAGGTGGCCGGAGCCCATGTCGATCAAGCCACCTACGTAACGATCCGAGCCGATGACCTCGTGCATGGCGTCTTTCGGCACGCGCCGCAACGGATGGGGATAGCCCAGACGTTGAAGATCGGCGTAGTCGGCTTCGAATCCCTCGACATGGCGCTGCTTGGTCGCCAGGTCGCAATAGCCCCAGGTCAGATCGCATTCGATGGCGTAACGCTCGATGCGCTGGCGAACGATGTCCACCGCCTCGAACCCCATACGCTTGAGGCTGTCCACACCGTCATCGCCCAGCACCGGTTGGAACTGCTCGACGTCATGTCCGACGCCACGGATCAGCTGCCCGCCGTTACGGCCGCTGGCGCCCCAACCAATCCGGTGTGCTTCCAGCAACACCACCGACATGCCGCGCTCAGCCAGCTCGATGGCCGTATTCAAGCCGCTGAAGCCGCCGCCGACGATGCAGACATCGGCGTGCTGCTCGCCCTGCAAGGGGGCGAACTCGAGGGTTCGGTTGGCGCTGGCAGCATAGTAGGACGGGGCGTGGAGCTGTGCGGGTGCGGCCGGTTGCCGAGTGGTCATAGTCGAGCCTTGAGCGATTTTCCTGGTCGAAGGGTAGACCGGACCGGGTCCGCTGAGCAAAAAGCGCAGTCTCTCGATCAATCCGGTACGGGCAGTTCGAGCGACTCCTTTACCTCTTCCATGACGATGTAACTCTTCGACTCGCGCACGTGTGGCAGCTTGAGCAGGATGTCGCCCAGCAGTTTGCGGTACGAAGCCATCTCGGAAATCCTCGCTTTGATCAGGTAGTCAAAGTCCCCCGATACAAGGTGACACTCCAGCACATGCGGCAGCTTGAGCACGGCGCGGCGGAACTCCTCGAAGATGTCGCCGGATTTGTAGGCCAGGCTGATTTCGACGAAGACCAGCAGCCCGCCCTTGAGATGCTGAGGATTCAGGCGGGCGGTGTAGCCCATGATGATGCCCTCGCGTTCCAGGCGGCGGACGCGTTCGGTGCAAGGCGTTGTGGACAGGCCGATGCGCTCGCCCAGCTCAGTGAACGGCATACGCCCTTCGGCCTGTAGCAGGCGGAGGATCTGACGGTCGAGCTTATCCAATTCTCGGCGGGTCTGATGCTTGGTTCGCATAGGTGTATCGCCTCCAAATAAGCCGTTTATGGCGTGAATAAAACGCAAAGATAGCGCTTTATATGGCGAATACCACTGCCGGTAGCTTTTTATACTCCGCTTTAATAGTGACTCGGACAGTCCGGTCGAGGCCGGGCGGGAGGCGGGGATGCGTGTTCTGGTGATGGGTAGCGGCGTAATCGGCACCACCAGTGCCTATTATCTGGCGCGTGCGGGATTCGAAGTGGTCGTTGTCGACCGTCAGCCCGCCGTGGCGATGGAAACGAGCTTCGCCAACGCCGGCCAGGTGTCTCCCGGTTACGCCTCGCCCTGGGCCGCGCCCGGCGTGCCGCTGAAGGCGATGAAATGGCTGATGCAGCGCCATGCCCCGCTGGCCATCAAACTTACCGGCGATATCCAGCAATACCTGTGGATGGCGCAGATGCTGCGCAATTGCACGACGGCGCGCTACGCGGTGAACAAGGAGCGCATGGTGCGGCTGTCCGAATACAGCCGTGACTGCCTCGACGAGCTACGCGCCGAGACAGGCATCGACTATGAAGGCCGTCAGTGCGGCACGACCCAACTGTTCCGTACCCAGGCGCAACTGGATAACGCCGCCAAGGACACTGCCGTCCTGGAAGCCTCCGGCGTGCCTTACGAATTGCTGGATCGCGCCGGCATCACTCGCGTCGAACCTGCGTTGGGGCGAGTAGCGGACAAGCTCAGTGGCGCGCTGCGCCTGCCCAACGACCAGACCGGCGACTGCCACATGTTTACCACCAGGTTGGCCGAGATGGCGCGTGCGCTCGGCGTGGAATTTCGCTTCGAGCAGGACATTCAGCGGCTGGAGTTTTCCGGCGATCGTCTCGATGGCGTCTGGATCGGCGGCAAGCTGGAGAAGTCCGATCGCTACGTGCTGGCGCTCGGTAGCTATAGCCCGCAGATGCTCAAGCCACTGGGCATTCATGCTCCGGTTTATCCCCTCAAGGGTTATTCGCTCACCGTACCGATCAGCGATCCGGCCATGGCACCGGTTTCGACGGTGCTCGATGAAACCTACAAGGTCGCCATCACCCGCTTCGACCAGCGGATTCGCGTCGGCGGCATGGCCGAAATCGCGGGGCATGATCTCTCGCTGAATCCACGCCGGCGCGAAACCCTGGAGATGGTTGTCGGTGATCTCTTCCCGCTGGGCGGCGACCCGAGCAGTGCGCAGCTGTGGACCGGATTACGCCCGGCGACGCCAGATGGCACGCCGATTATTGGCGCCACCGCCTATCGCAACCTGTATTTGAACACCGGTCACGGTACCCTTGGCTGGACCATGGCCTGTGGTTCCGGGCGTGTGCTCGCCGACCTGCTGGCGCAAAAACGTACCCATATCAGCACCGATGGGCTGGACATTTCCCGTTACGGCACGACCAAGGAGTCCCGCAAACATGGCCATACAGCGCCTGCACACTAACTCACGCATGAGTCAGATCGTCATCAATCGCGGCACGGTCTATCTGGCTGGCCAGGTGGGTGAAGACATGAGCGCCGGTATCGAGCAGCAGACCCGCGATACGCTCGACAACGTCGAACGACTGCTACGTCAGGCGGGCACCGACAAGCAGCACATTCTTTCGGTAACCATCTACCTCAAGGACATCGATGCCGATTTTGCCGGGATGAACGCGGTGTGGGACACCTGGCTGCCGGACGGGGCCGCGCCGGCCCGCGCTACCGTCGAAGCAAAGCTGTGCGAGCCGGAGATCCTGGTCGAACTTTCGGTGGTCGCCGCGCTGCCGGAATAACACCATGGATCCACACCTGTCAGGCATTTCGTCCTGGCGTGTTGAAAATACTGAACGCCCTCGCCATCATAGCGCCTCTGTTTATCGCGCTTGATTGGGGGCTCCCGTATTGGACGTCGGCGTTCGACTGCAAACCATCCGCAAACTCAAGGGCCTGTCCCAGCGTGAACTCGCCAAACGTGCAGGCGTCACCAACAGCACGATTTCGATGATCGAGAAGAATAGCGTCAGCCCCTCCATCAGCTCGCTGAAAAAGGTGTTGAGCGGCATCCCAATGTCGCTTGTCGAGTTCTTTTCGCCCGATTTCGAGCAGGAGAGTGATACCCAGGTGGTCTACAAGGCGGGCGAGCTGATCGATATTTCCGACGGCGCGGTGAGCATGAGACTCGTCGGCAAGGCGCACCCTGGGCGGGCCATCGCCTTTCTCGCGGAAACCTATCCGCCAGGCGCCGATACCGGCACGGACATGCTGGCGCACCAGGGCGAAGAGGCCGGCATGCTGGTCGAAGGGCGCCTGGAACTAACGGTGAGTGGCCAGACCTATGTGCTCGAAACCGGCGATAGCTATTATTTCGAAAGCAGCAAGCCACACCGTTTTCGCAATCCCTTCGATGCGCCTGCCAAGCTGATCAGCGCGACGACGCCGGCTAACTTCTGACCTGGGCCAGGATCCGACCATAGAGCGGCTCCGCGGTGCGACACAGCGTCGCTGGCGATACCTGCGCAACATGGGTTGTTTCGGCAAGCATGGCTTGCCGCTATACTAGCCGCCGCTCGCGTAACCGTGGCCGCGGGCGTGTCTAGCCACATGAGGGTGAAAGGTGAACCTGATTAAGAAGATCCTGGTAGCACAGACTGCCGTAGTGGCCCTGTGGGCAGTGAGCGCTCAGGCTGCGACCAACGACGACATCGCCGAGCGACTCAAGCCGGTGGGCGAAGTCTGTATCCAAGGCGAAGAATGCGCTGCAGCCGGTCCGGCCGCTGCTGCCGCTGGCGGCGCTGCCCGCACTGGCGAACAGGTGGTCGGCAAGTTCTGCGGCGCCTGCCATGGCACCGGCTTGCTGAACTCGCCGAAAGTCGGCGATACGGCTGCCTGGCAGGCTCGCGCTGACAAAGAAGGCGGTCTCGATGGCCTGCTGGCCAAAGCGATTTCCGGTATCAACGCCATGCCGCCCAAGGGTACATGCGCCGATTGCTCCGACGACGAGCTGAAGGCCGCCATCCAGCACATGTCCGGCCTGTAAGCGTCCGCCGGTCAGCAAGCAAAGCCGCCTTCGGGCGGCTTTGTCGTTTCTGACGGAGCAAAGCTGCGAGGCGTCTGGTCAAAACTTCAAACCTGTTCCCCAGGGCTGGCCTCCTGCCTGCCTTGGCATGAAGTTGAGGTGCCTATGCCCAGTTCCGCCCCGCAACCCGAGCAACTGCACTTTGCCAGTGACGGTCGCACGCCGAACAGTTCGCATCCGGTATTGGTTTACCGTCAGCTGCCGTTGGCTGATGGCGACTACGCCGGCGCGTTCGAGAACCTGTTCAACAGCCATTTATGGCCTGCGCAATGGCGCGCCGCCGTGTTCGACTATCACCATTACCATTCCACTACCCATGAGGTGCTTGGCGTGTCGCGTGGTTCGGCGCGGCTGATGCTCGGTGGGGAGCAGGGGCAGGAAGTCGAGGTGCACGCCGGCGATGCGCTGGTGCTGCCGGCAGGTACTGGTCATTGCCAGTTGAGCGCCAGCGATGACTTCGAAGTAGTGGGTGGCTATCCCGTCGACCAGCAGTACGATCTGCTGCGCCCGGATGAAGCCAGCCACGACGAAGCGCGGGCGCGCGCCGAGCGGGTCGGCGTGCCGATAAGCGATCCGGTTGCCGGCACCCAGGGCGCCCTGGTCGGGCTATGGCGTGCGGAATAAGACGTAACGAGAAGCGCGGTGTGCTTATTCGACAAACATCACCTGACCGTCACTGAGCGCCGCCACGCGCGCCAGCGATTCGACGCGAAAGCCGGCTGCTTCTAGTTCTTGGCGACCCGCCTGGAACGACTTCTCGATGACGATGCCCAGCCCGGCGATGCTCGCGCCGGCCTGCTGAATGATCGAGATCAGGCCCTTGGCTGCTTTGCCATTGGCCAGGAAGTCGTCGATGATCAACACCCGGTCGTTGGGTGACAGGTGATTGGTCGAGATCGCAATGGTACTTTCGACCTGCTTGGTGAAGGAGTACACCGTGGCGGTCAGCAGGTGGTCGGTCAGCGTCAGCGACTGGTGCTTGCGCGCGAAAATGACCGGCACGCCCAGCTCCAACCCCGCCATGATCGCCGGAGCGATGCCGGAAGCTTCGATGGTAACGATCTTGGTAATGCCCTCATCGCGGAACAGCCGGGCAAATTCCTGGCCGATCTGCTGCATCAGCACAGGGTCGATCTGGTGGTTCAGAAAGGCATCGACCTTGAGAACACGGTCGGAAAGTACGATGCCTTCATTACGAATCTTCTGTTTCAGCTGTTCCACAGACGCGCTACCTCAAGCGTGAGCGGCCGGGTTCGCCGGACGAATCGTTTGCCGAAAAACCAGCTGGGCGCTGCGCCAATAGAGGCGAGCGCCCAGCTCGTTTCGATCCAGCGTCCGTTCGTCAAGGCTTCCGCAGCCTGGAAAGCCGCGCATTCTCGCTCAATTTCATGCGCGGGTCCAAGTGGACCGTTCAGTCCGGTGTTTCGATCGACAGGCGGCGAAAGCGCGCCGCCTCGCCATGGTGCTGCAGGACGACGTGCCCCTCGGCGGCCTGGGCAAAACGCGGATAGC
This sequence comes from Stutzerimonas stutzeri, assembly GCF_000590475.1. Classification (NCBI taxonomy): domain Bacteria; kingdom Pseudomonadati; phylum Pseudomonadota; class Gammaproteobacteria; order Pseudomonadales; family Pseudomonadaceae; genus Stutzerimonas; species Stutzerimonas stutzeri. The sequence continues at coordinate 446,465 of NZ_CP007441.1, forward strand.
GACGGAATTTACTGTGGGTGATGCGCTCGCGCAGGGCCGAATCATCGAGGCAATAGCGCAGAACGCATCGCCCACCCAGCCAATGCTCGACCTCGCCGTCACGCACGCAAAGTGCCGCCTCGATGAACTGCTCGGGCTCGATCGGCGTTTCCAGCTCGGGCCGCAGTAGCCCGTACAGCGCACCGTTGCGCGTGGTGGGCTCGCGGCCATCCGGATGATTCAGGTCATCGAGCAGCTGCATTTCCGGGCCGCTGTGCCAGCTCAGTTCGGCATCCTCTTCAACCCGACAGAACAGGCCGGAATTGCCGCCCGCTGGCAACGCGAATTCCAGACGCAAGACGAAGTCGCGATAACGCTGCCGCGAGATCAAGTCGACCCGCTGCGTACCGGCGATGGCTTGAAGCTCATCGTCCTCCTCCCGCCAGCAGTCATGGGGGAAATCAGCGCCGTGCCAGGCGCGCCATTGGGATGCATCGAGTAGCTTGATCATACGGTCATCCAAACAGCTGCTGTTTACGCCGTAGCCAGCGGTAGCCATACGGCCCGAGCCGGATTTTCAGCGGCGTGCCTTCGGGCTGGTCGTAGTTGCAGTCGGCGAGCACATCGACCATGTCCTGTAGGTCATCAGCAGTGATCTCGACGGTGGTTTCCTTGTCGGCCAGATTGACCAGCATGAGCACGGTGGAGCCGTTGTCGTGGCGGATGGCAAACACGGCCGGATCATCGACTTCCACGGTCTGACGCTCGCCAATGCCGATCTCGCGCAGCCCGATGCGAGTTCGGATCATATTGCCGGTGCGCGCCATCAGAGAATCACTGCGCAGGGTCTGGGCGAATACGTTGATCTTCTCGTAGGTGAACGGACCCTCGTCAATCAGCGGTGCGGCCAGCTCACCTGTGGTGCAGGAGAAGCCGGCGTTAGGCTCGTTGGACCACTGCATCGGTGTGCGCACGGCTTGGCGCTCGGGACGCTCCATGTCGTCGCCCATGCCGATCTCTTCGCCGTAGCGGATGATCGGCGTGCCGGGCAGCGAGAACAGCAGGGCATGGGTGGCGGCGATGCGTCGCTCATCGCCGTCGAGCATGGGGGCGAGCCGCCGTCGGATGCCGCGGTTATAGGCGCGCATTTTCGGATCAGGGGCAAAGGTGTCCATCACTTCCTTGCGTTCGCTTTCTTCCAGACGGTCCAGGCTCAGCTCGTCGTGGTTGCGAATCCATGATGCATATTGCGAGTGGCTGGGCGGGACCGGTTGGCTGTTTATCGCGCGGATCAGCGGTTCGGCCTGTTGCCGAGCCAGTGCCAGAAACAGATGGTTGTTGGTCCAAAAATCCAGCAGCAGGGTGACGCGGTCGGCCTCGTCGCCGAAGTACTCGACATACTTTTCCGGATCGGTATCGATCTCGCCGAGCAGTACGGTTTCGGGCCGGCGCATGGTGACGAAGTCACGCATGTGCTCGAGTAGCCAGTAACCCTTCTTGAGATCACCGCCGCCGGCCTGGCGCACCATGTGTACCGCCGCATCGATGCGGAAACCCGACACGCCCAGGCGCAGCCAGAACGACATGATCCGTTCGATCTCGTGGATCACCCGCGGGTTGGCCAGGTCCAGATCCGGCTCGTGCTTGTAGAACAGGTGGCGGTAGTACTGGCCGGCTTCTTCGTCCCAGGTCCAGATGCTGTCTTCGACCGTCGGGAAGATCGGTTTCATTGACTCGTCCGGCTGCGGCTCGTCCGCCCAGATGTAATAGTCGCGGTAGGGCGAGTCGCGATTGCGGCGCGCCTCCTGGAACCACTTGTGCTCGATAGAGGTGTGCTGCACCAGCAGTTCTACGATCACGTGCAAGCCCAGCTCCTCGGCCTTTTCCAGCAGCGCGACCATGTCCGCCAGATCGCCGAAGCGCGGCGCGACCTGCAAATGATCGGTGACGTCATAGCCGGCGTCGCAGAAGGGTGAATCGTAGAACGGCATGATCCACACGGCGGTGGCACCCAGCCCCCGTATGTAATCCAGCCGCTCGGTGATGCCGCGCAGGTCCCCGCAGCCATCGCCGTTGCTGTCGCGAAACAGAGCGGGATCGACTTGATAGATCACCGCGTTGCGGTACCAGAGTGGACGCATGCTCAGCTCTCCGTTGGGCGCAGGACAACCGCCTGCCCTGGGTTGAGGGTGCCACTGTAGGGATCGCCTTCGCCGACGCCGTCACTGGCAATCTCGACGTGCCAGGTGCCCGCGTGAGGGTGAGCGTGGGGCTGCTCGGCGAAATTGATGCAGATCAGCCGACAGTCATCGCCGAGCTGCCTGCGATAGGCCAGCACCTCGGGATGTGACGGCAATTCTTCGAAATCACCGTGATGCAGCGCCGGGCTGGCTTTGCGGGCAATCAGCAGTCGTTGATAGAGAGAGAACATCGAATTGGCCGCGCCCGTCTGGCGCTCCGCTGCCAGCTCATCGGCCTCCGGCGGAAAGGGCAGCCAGGGTTCGTCGCCTTCCCAACCATGGGGCGGCTCGGCTTGCCAGGGAATGGGCGCGCGACAGCCGTCGCGGCCGCCCGGATCGATGCGGGTATCGGCGCTGATTACCGCGTCTTCCAGTCCCAGCTCCTCGCCCTGGTAGATGAACGGCGTGCCGCGAAGCGTGAGCAAGAGCACCGCAGCGGCGCGAGCGGCCCGCTCGGAGCCCTTGTAACGGCTGCGCTGTCGCACGTTATCGTGGTTGGATAGCACCCACGTCGGCCAGGCCCCGGCCGGTTGCAGCCAGTGCTCGACCTCGCGGACGCACGTGCGGAACAGCACAGGGTCCCAGGGCGCGTCGAGTGGGTTGAAGTTGAAGGCCAGGTGCAGTTCGTCGCCGGCGCCGTAGTACTGAAGCACGCGTTCGGTGGAGCGGATGTTCACTTCGCCGACCAGCATGCGATCACCCGGATAGCTGTCGACCAATCGCCGTAACCCTCGCAACACTTCATGGCTGTAGGGCTGATCGTTGAAGTCTGACAGCGGCTGACCCGCTTGGCAGCGCGGATCATCGGCGAAGCTCAAATCTTTGCCGGTGCAGTGGATGACGTCGATGCGAAAGCCGTCGACGCCACGGTCGAGCCAGAAGCGCAGCACGTCGTGCATCGCCTCGACCACTTCGCGATTGCGCCAGTTGAGGTCCGGCTGCTTGGCGAGGAACAGGTGCAGATAGTACTGCTGGGTATGTTCGTCCCAAGTCCAGGCGCTGCCTGCGCCCAGTGCCGCTCGCCAGTTATTGGGCTCGTCACGCCAGATGTACCAGTCGCGCTTGGGGTTGTCCCGCGAGCTACGCGACTCGACGAACCAGGGGTGCTCGTCGGAAGTGTGATTGGGCACGAAATCCAGCAGGACCCTAATACCGCGCGCGTGGGCTTCGGCGATTAGCCGGTCGATATCCGCCAGCGACCCGAACAGCGGGTCAATATCGCAGTAATCGCTGATGTCGTAGCCTGCGTCGGCCATCGGCGAGCGAAAAATGGGCGACAGCCAAAGTGCGTCGACGCCGAGCTGCTGCAAATGGTCTAGATGGCGCAGCACGCCGTTGAGGTCGCCGATGCCATCGCCATTGCTGTCGGCGAAGGATCGCGGATAGATCTGGTAAACCGTGGCGCCTTTCCACCAGGGTGCCTGGGTTGACTCGCTCATGCTCGTGGCCCTTTTTCCGGTGTGCGGCAGGCCCAGCGCAACGGGCCTGTGAGGTGTACGACTGACGAGCGGTGCTCGGGTTTCCCAGGTTCATTGATCTCCGTCGGACGGTACTGAACGCCACAGCGGATACTCCGACTAACTCTGGACCAGCCTCAACCACCCAGGAGAGCGCTATGTTGCGTATTGCCATCAACGGTTATGGCCGTATCGGCCGAGCTGTACTGCGAGCCCTGTTCGAGCGAAACCTGGACGATCAGATCCACATCGAGGCCATCAACGACCTCAGCGACCGGGACGCGATGGCGCACCTGACGCGCTTCGATAGCACCTTCGGGCGTTTTCACGAGCAGGTTGATTTGCAGGATGACGTGATGCAGATCCGCAGCCAGTCGATCCGCCTGCTGCAGGAACGCGACCCCAGCCAGTTGCCGTGGAAGCAGCTCGGGGTCGATGTGGTGCTGGAGTGCTCGGGCAAGTTCAAGAAGCGCGCCTTGATCGACCAGCACCTGGACGCCGGTGCCGGTCGGGTGTTCGCCTCGCATCCGCTGGACGGTGCCGACCTCACCGTGGTCTATGGCGTTAACCATCAACTGCTCAACGCCGAGCAGCGGGTGATCTCCAACGCATCCTGCACCACCAATTGCTTGGCACCTCTGGCTAAAGTGCTGCATGAAGCGGTGGGGATTCGCCAAGGCCTGCTCAACACCGTGCACTCCTACACCAACGACCAGAACCTGCTGGACAAGGCGCACAAGGATCTCTACCGCGCTCGTGCGGCGGCAGAGTCGATGATTCCCTCGACCACCGGTGCAGCCAAGGCCATCGGCCTGGTATTGCCGGAACTGGCCGGGCGCCTGGATGGGTTGTCCGTGCGGGTACCGACGCCAAATGTGTCGCTGGTCGACCTCACCTTCACCGCCGAGCGGCCGCCGGCGAGTGTCGAGGCGGTGAACCAAATATTGCGCGAAGGGGCGCAGCGGATGCCGCTCGGGGTGATGGAGTGCAACGACCTGCCGCTGGTCTCGCGTGACTTTATCGGCTATCCGATCTCCTGCGTGGCCGACCTCAGCCATACGCGGGTGCAAGGCGAGCTGATCAAGGTGCTGGCCTGGTACGACAACGAATGGGCCTTCTCCAATCGCATGCTCGACGTACTGCTGGCCTGGGGCGACGGCTCGGCGCGCGCGAGCTGACGGGCTTGAACCATGAGTGAAAGCGCGAGCATCTGGAGCCAGCCGCTGGCAGATTTTCGGACTGCCATGGCTGCGCGGCAGCCCACACCAGGTTGCGGTGCGGCGGCGGCCGTCACGGCAGAGATTGGCCTGGCGCTGGTAGTGAAAGGCCTGCGTATCAGCGAGGCCCACGAGTCCGTCCCGTCCCGTAGAGCATTGACGCACACGGCTGAGGCGCTGCTGGGGCGCCCGGGGGCGTTCGCCGACGACGACATGCAGGCATTTAGCGAATACCTGAGCGCCACCCGTGACGGCGATCCCGAGGATCAGCAGGCGGCGGCCCGTCAGGCCTGCGCGGTACCGTTGGCGCTGGCTCATTGCTGCCTGCAGGCGCTCGAGCTGGCGGCCACCGCCTGGCCGTGCTCGGCGGAAAACGTTCAAAGCGACATTCAGGCTGGAGCCGTACTCATCCACGCCGGGCTCAGCGCCGCGCTGATCAATGTCGACGCCGACATGGCAAGCCTTGATGACATCCAGAGCCGGGAGCAGGCCGGGTCGAGCCGCCAACGCTTGCAGACAGAAGGCGACGGCCTTTTGCAGTTACTACTCGCCCAGGCCGGAACCGGCCAACGTGGGCCAGTTTGAAACGCTTGAGTTGGCAATAGCAGATCCTGTCAGCGCCGACCCGCTGATGATCCATGCTCTCTCGTGGCAACACTCCAATCTGCCGTGGCGGCTTCGGTCCTGCTTGTTTCAATATCGAGAAAAAATGTCTCGTTTTAATTGACGATTAATCGCATCGCTTCTAGTCTCGATGCCAAATGAGACGAACTGTCCCAAAATAACAAACGAGACCCCGAGGTCTCCTCACGAAAACCACTCGCGTATGCGCTTCGTCTGGCAGCTATCGCCGGGCTCCGACAACTTAGCGAGCGTCCACCGGAGAGTCCCATGAGCCACCGCATTGTCCTGCCGCGCCTGATGGAAGTCGGCGCCGGCGCCAGCCAGCAGATCGTCTCCGTGTTGCACAACCTGGGCTGCAAACGGCCGCTGATCGTCACCGACCGGATGATGGTCGAGTTGGGCTATGCCGCGCGGATCAGTGAGACGCTGGCCAAGGCCGACATTCCCAGCGACTGTTTCGCCGACACCTTGCCGGAGCCGACAGCGGCGTCGATTCGAGCGGGCGTCGAGATGGTGCGCCAAGGCAGCTACGACTCGATCATCGCCTTGGGTGGTGGCAGCCCCATCGATTCGGCCAAGGCCATCGGTATCCTCGGCAAGTTCGGCGGCGAGATGCGCGACTACCGCTTCCCGCGTGATGTTAGCGAAGCCGGCCTGCCGCTGATCGCCATCCCGACCACAGCGGGCACCGGCTCGGAAGCCACGCGCTTCACCATCATCACCGACGAAACCAGCGACGAGAAAATGCTCTGCGCCGGCCTCGGTTTCATGCCGGTCGCCGCGCTGATCGACTACGAGCTGACCCTGTCGCTGCCGCCGCGGGTGACGGCCGACACCGGTATCGATGCGCTGACTCACGCCATCGAGGCCTACGTCAGCCGCAAAGCCAGCCTCTACAGCGATGCGCAGGCCCTGCAAGCCATGCGCTTGCTGGCGCCCAATTTGCGCGCGGCTTATCACGAGCCCGGCAATCGCCAGGCACGCGAGGCGATGATGCTCGGCGCGACGCTGGCCGGCATCGCTTTTTCCAACGCCTCGGTGGCGCTGGTGCATGGCATGAGCCGGCCCATCGGTGCCTTCTTCCATGTGCCCCATGGACTGTCCAATGCCATGTTGCTGCCGGCCATTACCGCGTTTTCGATTCCGGCAGCGCCCGAGCGCTACGCCGATTGCGCGCGCGCCATGGGCGTCGCGGGTGAAGACGACAGCGTCGAGACGGCGAACGACAAGCTGCTGAACGAGCTGCGTGCCATCAACAAGGAACTGCAGGTGCCCAGCCCCGAGCAGTTCGGGATCACCCGCGAGCGCTTCTTCGAACTGCGCGAAACCATGGCGAAGCAGGCGCTTGCCTCCGGCTCGCCGGGTAACAACCCGCGCGTGCCAACCGAAGCGGAAATCATCGATCTCTACGAAACCGTCTGGAACCAGGAGTGAGTCCCATGCAGACCCTCGGCAACCTGATCAACAACGAGGCCGTCGCTGGCCGCTCCGAACGCCACGCGACCGTCTACAACCCGGCCACCGGCGAACCGCGCCTTTATGTGTCGCTGTCCTCAGCGGACGAAACACGCGAAGCCATCGCCGCCGCGCAGGCCGCGTTCGAAGGCTGGTCGAAGACACCGCCGCTGGTACGTGCCCGCGTCATGTTCCGCTTCAAGGCGCTGCTCGAAGCGCGTCGCGACGACGTCGCCCGACTGATCTCGCTGGAGCACGGCAAGGTGTTCTCCGATGCCCAGGGCGAAGTTACCCGTGGCCTCGAAGTGGTGGAATTTGCCTGCGGCATCCCGCATCTGCTCAAGGGCGAGTTCTCGCCAAACGTCGGGCGCGACATCGATTCCAATTCGCTGATGCAGCCGTTGGGCGTGTGCGTTGGCATCACGCCGTTCAACTTCCCGGCCATGGTGCCGCTGTGGATGCTGCCGGTGGCCATCGCTTGCGGCAATACCTTCGTCCTCAAGCCGTCGGAGAAGGACCCGAGCGCGACCATGCTGCTCGGTGAGTTGCTGGCCGAAGCCGGACTGCCGGCAGGCGTGCTAAATATCGTCAACGGCGACAAGGAGGCGGTGGACGTACTGCTGACCGACGAGCGCGTGCAGTCGGTGAGCTTCGTCGGCTCTACGCCAATCGCCGAATACATCTATACAACCGCGTCGGCCCACGGCAAACGCTGCCAGGCGCTGGGTGGGGCGAAAAACCACATGGTGATCATGCCCGACGCCGATCCGCAGCAAGTGGTCGGCTCGTTGATGGGCGCGGCCTACGGTTCGGCCGGTGAGCGCTGTATGGCAATTTCGGTGGCGGTCTGTGTCGGTGATGAGGTGGCGGACAACCTGGTCGAGATGCTCAAGGGAGAAATCAGCCAGATGCGCACCGGCCCGGGTACGGGCGAGCCCGAGCCGCACATGGGACCGCTGGTCACGCGCGAACATCAGCAGAAGGTCGCCGGTTACATCGATCTCGGCGTGGAAGAAGGTGCAACGCTGGTCTGTGATGGGCGTGGGCTGAAGGTCGAGGGCTTCGAGAACGGTTTCTACGTTGGGCCAACGCTGTTCGATCGAGTGACGCCGCAGATGCGCATCTACCAGGAGGAAATTTTCGGTCCGGTGCTGGTAGTGGTGCGCGTCGATTCATTCGACGAGGCGTTGAAGCTGGTCAACGACCATGAGTTCGGCAACGGCACCTCGATTTTCACCCGTGACGGTGACACGGCGCGGCAGTTCGAGGAAGAGGTCAGGGTCGGCATGGTTGGTGTCAACGTGCCGATTCCGGTGCCGATGGCCTTCCATTGCTTCGGCGGCTGGAAGCGCTCGATCTTCGGCCCGCTTAACATGCACGGGCCGGACGGTGTGCGCTTCTTCACCCGGATGAAGACCGTGACCCGGCGCTGGCCGACCGGCATTCGTGCGGGCGTGGATTTCTCGATGCCGACTATGAAGTAGACATCGCGGCGTCGTAGGGTGGGCTTCAGCCCACCGGTCGGCAGCGGCAAGGCGTAACTGCTGGCGAAGCGTTCGTTCTGATTCGCTTGCCGACTCGCATGGTGGGTGCGGCAGGGKGGGCTGAAGCCCACCCTGCCGGTTACGCTGCAGGCTGCGGGCTGCGGGCCGGTCCGGATTTCTCGAGGCCGGCCACGCACGAAGTAATGCGATTGCAGGCAGTGGAACTCGCCTGGCCCCGGTTCGCGATCTTTCCTTTAGGCCGTCTTTCAACTACCGCAACGGGATTGATCCATGCGCAGTACCTGCGTGAAAAAGCACGGTAGGGTGGGCTTCAGCCCACCGCGCGTTCAGTTTGCACCGGTCGATACATTCAGTCCGCGCATAGCGCGCTCAATTTCTCTCTGCTAACAGGGCTGGCGATGCGCAGTACCCCGCGTGAAAAAGGTTCATCCATCACCCGCGTGCTGGAAATCATTGAAGCCGTAGCCGGCGCAACGGAGCCGCTGACGCCCAGTGTGCTGGCGGACAAGCTGGATATTCCCAAGGCCAGCGCCCACCGGCTGGTGCAGACGCTGGAGAAAGAAGGCTTTTTGCAGTTCGGCCTGCGGGGCGGGCTGCTACCGGGCGATCGGCTGCACGCGACGGCAGTGAATATCCTGGGCAGCGGCCGGCACAAGGCCCTGCGCCAGGCGGTCCTGCGACAGCTGTCTGATGAGATCGGCGAAACCTGCGGCCTGTCGGTGCCTGATGGCCTGGACATGCTCTATTTCGATCGTGTGCAGACCAACTGGCCACTGCAGATCAACCTGCCCATCGGCAGCCACACGCCGCTCTGGTGCACCGCCAGCGGCAAACTGTATCTCGCCTCGCTGCCTGACGACCAGCTGGAGCGCATCCTGCCGCGCCTGCCGATCCGGCAGCTGGCGCGCAACACCCTGACCGACCTCAGCGCTCTGCGTGATGACTTGGTACGGATCCGCGAAGAAGACCTCGCCATCGATTCGGAGGAGTTCATCGACGGCATGGTTGCCTGCGCCGTGCCCGTGCGCGATGCCCGCGGGGAGCTGAGCGCCTGCCTGTTCACCCACGCCCCGGTGATTCGTTGCACCATGGCGCAACTCCTCAGCTTCGTGCCGCGCCTGCGCGCAGCGGCGAAGGAGTTGGAGGCGATCGTCAGTGGTTGAGTAGTAGGGTGGATGACGCTCTTTTCATCCACCGTGATTCCGCTCGGTGGAATAGCCCCCCCACGAATTGGTGGAGCACCACCCGGGGTATCGCCGCACGGTGTAGCGCCACCCGGTGGATCGGTGAGGCGTGATCCACCCTACGTATGCTTTAGCCGCGGACGCGCCGCTACTTCTTCAATATTGCCCGCATGGCGGCCAATGCATCGTTACTGCGGGCAGCTTTGAGTCGTCCCTGGCCTTCCCACTCCAGTAGGTAGGGTGGATGACGCTCTTTTCATCCACCATGATTTCGCTCGGTGAATCGCCATCCACGATTCGATTTGCGCCGCTCGGTGGAGCGCCACCCGGTGGATCGATGAAACGTGATCCACCCTACGTCTGCTTGAGCCGCGGGGGCGCTGCTATTTCTTCAACATCGCCCGCATTGCGGCCAGCGCATCGTTGCCGCGAGCGGCTTTGACCTCCACTGGTGCGTCTTCTCCACCTTCCCATTCCAAGTCTTCCTGCGGCAGTTCGTCGAGGAAGCGGCTGGGCATGCATTCGATGATCTCGCCGTACTGCTTGCGCTTCGCGGCAAAGGTCATGGCCAGGTTCTGCCGAGCACGGGTGATGCCCACGTAGGCCAGGCGGCGCTCTTCCTCGATGGTGTCGGCTTCGATGCTGGATCGGTGCGGGAGGATTTCCTCCTCCATACCGAGGATGAACACGTAGGGAAACTCCAGACCCTTGGACGCATGCAGGGTCATCATTTGCACGCCCTCGGCGCCTTCTTCCTCTTCCTGCTGGCGCTCGAGCATGTCGCGCAGCACCAGTTTGGCGATGGCTTCCTCGATGGTCATGCCGCCTTCTTCGTCTTTCTCCAGGGTGTTTTTCAGGGCGTCGATGAGAAACCAGACGTTACCCATTCGAAAGTCCGCGGCCTTGTCGCTGGAGGTCTGAGCGCGCACCCAGGTCTCGTAGTCGATGTCCATGACCATGCTGCGCAGCGCGGCGATCGGGTCGTTCTGCGCGCACTGCTGGCGCAGGTTGTCCATGTAGCGCTTGAAGCGCGACAGGCGATCGGTGAAGCGGCTGTCCAGATGCTCGCCGAGGCCCATTTCGTCGCAGGCGTTGTACATCGAGATCTTGCGTTCGGTGGCGTAGTTGCCGAGCTTTTCCAAGGTTGTCGAGCCGATCTCCCGGCGCGGCACGTTGATCACGCGCAGGAAGGCGTTGTCATCGTCCGGATTGACCAGCAGGCGGAAGTAGCTCATCAGGTCCTTCACTTCCTGCCGCGCAAAGAAGCTGGTGCCGCCGGAGAGGCGATAGGGAATCTGGTGGTGTTGCAGCTTCAGCTCGATCAGCTTGGCCTGGTAGTTGCCACGGTAGAGGATGGCGAAATCGCTGTAGGGCCGCTCGGTCTTGAGATGCAGCGTGAGGATTTCCATCGCCACGCGCTCGGCCTCGGCTTCCTCGTTGCGACAGCGGATCACCCGTATCGCGTCGCCATGCCCCATTTCGGACCACAACTGCTTCTCGAAGGCGTGCGGGTTGTTGGCGATCAGCACGTTTGCGCACTTGAGGATGCGGCTGGTGGAGCGGTAGTTCTGTTCGAGCATCACCACCTTCAGCGAGGGGAAGTCCTCCTTCAGCTGCATCAGGTTTTCCGGACGTGCGCCGCGCCAGGCGTAGATCGACTGGTCGTCATCTCCCACCACAGTGAAGTGCGCGCGCTCCTGCACCAGCAGCTTGACCAGCAGGTACTGGCTGGCGTTGGTGTCCTGGTACTCGTCCACCAGCATGTAGCGGACCTTGTTGCGCCACTTTTCCAGCACCTCGGGATGATTCTGGAACAGCTTGACCGGCTGCATGATGAGGTCGTCGAAGTCCACGGCGTTGTACGCTTTGAGCGTGCGCTGGTAGTGGGTGTAGACGATGGCGGCCGTCTGTTCCTTCGGGTTGCGCGCGTTTTCCAGCGCCTCTTCCGGCAGGATCAGGTCGTTCTTCCAGTTGCCGATATAACCTTTGATCTCGTCGACGCCGTCATCGCCGGCGTATTCCTTTTGCATGATGTCGGTCAGCAGCGCCTTTATGTCGCCCTCGTCGAAGATCGAAAAGCCGGGCTTGTAGCCGAGCTTGGCGTATTCCTTGCGAATGATGTTCAGGCCGAGGTTGTGAAAGGTCGAGACCGTCAGGCCGCGCCCTTCGCCGCCGCGCAGCAGGCTGCTGACGCGCTCCTTCATCTCGCGGGCGGCCTTGTTGGTGAAAGTCACGGCGACGATGTATTGCGCGCGGATACCGCACTGCTGGATCAGGTAGGCGATCTTGCGGGTGATCACGCTGGTCTTGCCGGAGCCGGCACCGGCGAGCACCAGCATGGGGCCGCCGACGTAGTTCACGGCTTCCTGCTGCCGGGGGTTGAGTCGGGACATTCTCGTTCGGTCTGTTGAAGCGGGGGCGAGAGTTTAGCAGGGCATGCCTCGCGAGATGACGTTGTCCGGGCGTAGCACCTACCAGTCGTCGCCCGCCGCACTCGGTTATGGGCCGGAATGCTCTAGTCTATGCGCGTCGTGACCGCCTTAGGCTGTTCAGTCACCGCTCCGTTTCGCACAAGGAGGTGTGCCGTCGAGGTGGCTAATCATCCTCTTGCTCTGCATGAACCGGGGATACACCGTGACAGCGCCCATCCAACCCATGCGTCTGGTTCTGCTGGCTGACGAGCCCGAGTGGGGCGAACGCCTGCACACTGCGCTGGTTGCTTTGCGCAGCCGACACCTGCTGCTGGTCGCTGACGACTGGCCCACCGCCGCTGCGCATCCGGCCGAGGCGGGCCACGTTGTGCTGCTCACCACGCCACGCCGCCGTCCGGCTTCGGGCCGGTTCCCCGGGGTCACCATTCTCTTGCTCGATGAAGAGCCGGACGAGACGCCCGAAGGTGTCGTCGACTGGCTGGTCGGTTCGCAGTTCAGCGCCGATGTGTTGCGCCGCAGCCTGCGCTATGCACGTGAACGGTGCGCGCTGCATGCTGCCCTGCAGCGCCTGGCCGAGCAGGATCCGCTGACAGGCATCGTCAACCGGCAGGGTTTTCAAGCGCTGCTTGCGGGAGAACTGGCTGAGCATGACGGTGAGGGGTTGGCTCTGGGGCTTCTGGATCTGGACAATTTTCGCCGGGTCAACGATACGCTGGGGCATCAGGCTGGTGACGGGCTGATCCTGCAAGTGGTGGCGCGATTGAAGGCGCAGCTGGAAGTCGGTGATCGGATTGCCCGGCTGGGTGGTGACGAGTTCGGCCTGCTGCTCGATACCGGACGCCATGCCGGACGCGCCGAGCAGCTAGCCGATCGAGTGGTGGAAGCCCTGGCCGAGCCTTACTGGCTCGATGGCGAAAGTCTGATGCTCGGCTGCAGCCTTGGGCTGGCCCATGCCAAGGCCGACACCGATGCCGATCAGCTGTTGTGGATGGCGCAGGTTGCCATGCGTCATGCCAAGGCGAGGCAAGGGTGCACTTGGTATCTCTACAACGAGCGGATCAACCGCAGCGCCAGCAGCTTGGCCGATCTGGAGGGTGAGCTGCGCCGTGCGCTACGTCGAGATGACTTGGAGCTGCATTATCAGCCGCGGTTGTGCACGGAGACCGGCCGCATCGTCGGGCTGGAAGCGCTCGTGCGCTGGCCGCATGCCTCGCGCGGCCTGCTGGCGCCAGATGAGTTCATCCCCATGGCGGAGGAGAGCGGGCTGATCGTGCCGCTGGGCTATTGGGTCATTTCGCGGGCGCTTCGCGACATGCAGAGCCTGCGGGAAAAAGGCTCCGGCGAGCTGCACATGGCGGTCAACCTGTCGTTCCGGCAGTTTCAGGACAGCCAACTGCTGGTCACCCTGCAGCGGCTGATCGAAGAGCGCGGGGTGGACCCGCACTGGCTCGAATTCGAACTCACCGAAACCGCGGTGATGCGCCGCAGCGATCAGGTCAGCGGCACCATGAGTGCATTGGCGGAGCTGGGTGTGCGCTTTTCGCTGGACGACTTCGGCACCGGGTTTTCGTCGTTCGTGCACCTGAGCCGGCTACCCATCAGCCTGTTGAAGATCGACAAGAGCTTCGTCGACGGCGTAACGGCCAAGGGGGACAACAGCCTGGTGCAAGCCATGATCGGCCTGGCTCATGACCTGGGCTTGGAAGTGGTTGCCGAAGGCGTAGAACGGATCGGTCAGCTGAAGCTACTGGAGCGCTTCGGCGCCAACCAGATTCAGGGTTATCTGATCAGCAAGCCCCTGCCACTGGCGGAACTGGAGAGCTTTCTGGCGCAAGGGCGCCAGGCCCACGCCGGCGTTTGAGGCACCGGGCATAAGCCCGGCGCCCGGCGGCTAGCGCACCCTTTACCGCACCATGTGAAGAAAGTGCATGTGCTTCTCGTACTGGTCCAGAATGTCGCCGATGACGCCGTCACGGCTCCAGCCCATTACGTCGTAGTTCTGTCCGCCCTCTTTGAGGTGAACCTCAGCGCGGTAATAGGTGGGCTCGTCGCCGTCGCTTTCGGTGGCGACGAAACTGGGCATTGGATAGCCGCGTGGCCGAATCTGGTAGATGAAATCGGGCGCGCCCTCGTGGGTGATCTGCAGCCCGGTACGGTTGTCCTCGTCGGAAGTCAGCTCAACGCCGTACCCCTGCTTGCGCAACTCTTCTGCTACAGCTGCACAAGCGGGGCTCGCAATTTCACTGATGAAACGCTCTACGTCATGACGGCGCGGATACTTGGTCAGGTTCTGCACTCGCCGGCGCCATCCACCCTCCTGGGGAGCTGTAGGCGTGGTGCTGATTGTTTGATAGCGCAGGCCTTGCTTGGTGGCATCGACGCGCAGCGCCTTGAGCAAACCCCACATGGCACAGAGCAGCACCAGGGTGAAGGGCAGCGCACTGGCAATCGTGGCGGTCTGCAAGGCCGTCAGGCCGTCGGCGAGCAGCAGCGCGATGGCTACCGCGCCCATGGATCCGGCCCAGAACACGCGCTGCCAGACCGGCGTCTGGCCTTCGCCGCCGGAGGCGAGCATGTCCACCACCAGCGCACCGGAGTCCGCTGAAGTGACGAAGAACACCACCACCATGATGATTGCGATCAGTGACAGCAACGACGCAAAGGGGAAATGCTCGAGGAATGCGAACAATGCCAGTGAACTGTCTCGCTCGATGGCTTCACCCAGACTGGTGACGTGATCCCAGAGAATCATGTGGATCGCGGTATCGCCGAACACGGTCATCCACAGCAGGGTGAATGCCGTTGGCACCAGCAACACGCCGGTGACGAATTCACGGATGGTACGACCACGCGAGATCCGGGCGATGAACAGGCCGACGAAGGGCGACCAGGCCAGCCACCAGCCCCAGTAGAACAGTGTCCAGCCGCCGATCCAGTCGTTCGGCTCGTAGGCGTAGAGGTTGAACGTGGCGGTGACGATCTGCGCGAAATAGTTGCCGGTGTTCTGCACGAAAGTCTGCAGGATGAACACGGTCGGTCCGGCGATCAGGACCAGTAGCAGCAACAGCGCTGCCAGCGTCAGGTTCAGTTCGGACAGCCGGCGTACGCCCTTGTCCAGTCCGGTGACCACCGAGATGGTGGCCAGGACGGTCGTGCCGGCGATCAGCGCGATCTGCACCGGCACCGAGATGGGTAGCCCATACAGATGATTCAGGCCGGTATTGATCTGGGTGACGCCCAGGCCCAATGACGTGGCGACGCCGAGCACGGTACCGATGATGGCGAAGATATCCACCGCATGGCCAATAGGGCCGTGGATTCGGTCACCAATCAATGGGTACAAGGCCGAGCGCAGCGTCAGCGGCAGGCCCTGGCGAAAACTGAAGTAGGCCAGAATCATCGCAACAATGGCGTAGATGGCCCAGGCATGCAGACCCCAGTGGAAAAAGGTGATCTTCATGGCTTCGCGTGCGGCATCGACGGTGCCGCCTTCGCCAACGGGTGGCGAGAGAAAATGCATCACCGGCTCGGCAACGCCGAAGAACATCAGGCCGATGCCCATGCCGGCGGAGAATAGCATCGAGAACCACGTCAGGTAACTGTAGTCCGGCTCGCTATGATCAGGGCCCAGTTTGATCTCGCCATACCGGCTGAGCGCCAGCAGGACGACCATCAGCAGGATGATGGCTACGGCAAGGATGTACAGCCAACTGACGTTGGCGATGATCCAGGCCTGGACGTTACTGAACACACCTTGAGCGTGCTCCGGGACAGAGACGCTGTAGATCACCAGTAACAGGATGATAACGGCGGAGCCGTAGAAAACCGGGGGGTTGAGAGTGGACGGAGAAGACTTGTTGGCCTCCATGCTGCGCTCCTTTATTACAGATTAGGGAGTGGCCGCCTGTGGCGAAGAGGACGCAATCTAACATATTGGTCAGCTTCTGACCGGGCCCGTTTCGCGACGACAGGGTCGTCGCTTACAGGTGTGACCCCTTGAAAGTGAAGGTTGCAGCAGACGCCGTGAGGTAATTTGCGACCTTTCGGCAGGACAGGTCGACGCCGGCGTCGGCTAGAAAAGGCTCAGCCGGTTTGGCTGCCGGGGCGGTACTGCAGAGCCTCGGCCAGGTGTGGACGTCCAATGAACGCCGCCTGCTGAAGATCCGCCAGTGTGCGAGCCACCTTAAGAAGGCGGTGCGCGGCTCGCAGCGAAAGACCGAGGCGCTCACAGGCACGCTCTAGCCACAGCTGATCGTCCGGTTGCAGTTGGCAGTGATCGCGCAGTCCTGCAAGGTCGAGGAAGGCATTGGCGCAACCTTGGCGCCGCAGCTGGATGCGTCGCGCCGCAGCCACCTGTTCGGCAACCAGTCGCGTGGTTTCATTGCTGGCTATTGGTGCGTTCAGCGCCGTGGCTTCACGGGCGACCGTCAGATGCAGATCGATGCGATCCAGCAGTGGACCGGACAGCTTGCCCCGGTAACGCTGAATCTGATCAGGTGAGCAGCGGCATCGCCCGCTGGGGTCGCCCAGATATCCACAGGGGCATGGATTCATCGCGGCAACCAACTGGAACCTTGCAGGGAAACGTACTTTGTCTCGGGCTCGGGCAATGACGATGCAACCTGACTCAAGCGGCTCGCGAAGCACTTCCAATACTTTGCGATCAAATTCCGGCAGCTCGTCGAGGAACAGGACGCCCTGATGAGCCAACGTGATCTCGCCGGGCCTGGGCCGACTCCCTCCGCCGACCAGTGCCGGGCCAGATGCACTGTGATGGGGCTGTCGAAACGGGCGTTGTGGCCAATGTGCAAGCGGCGATTGGCTGGCGACGGATTGAATTGCAGCCACCTCGAGAGCTTCCTGCTCTTCGAGCGGCGGAAGCAAGCCGGGCAGTCGGCTGGCGAGCAAGGTTTTGCCGGTGCCGGGTGGACCGGAGAACAACAGATTATGAGCACCCGCTGCAGCCACCAGAAGGCCTCGTTTGGCCGCTGCTTGGCCCTGAACATCGGCGAGATCCGGATAGGGCAGTACCTGGCGCAACAGCCCTTGAGCCTGAAAGGGCTCGAGTGGTGTGACGCCATTGAAGTGTGCCGCAACTTCCAGCAGGTGGTCGGCGGCGTAGACCACCAACCCTGAAGCCAGGCTGGCTTCCTCGGCATTGGCTCGTGGCACCAGCAGAGCGCGCCCGGCATGCCGCGCCGCCAATGCGGCAGGCAAGACGCCCTGGACCGGGCGTAACGCTCCAGACAACGCGAGTTCCCCTAGGCATTCCAGGCTATCGAGGCGGTCTGCCGGTATCTGGCCGCTTGCCGCAAGAATGCCCAACGCGATGGCCAGATCGAAGCGGCCACCGTCTTTTGGTAAATCGGCAGGCGCAAGGTTCAAGGTGATGCGGCGAGCGGGAAAATCGAAGCCGGAGGTCAGGATCGCGCTGCGTACGCGGTCCTTGCTCTCCTTCACGGCGGTTTCCGGGAGACCGACCAATGCCAAGGAAGGCAGGCCATTGGCGAGGTGCGCCTCCACCGTGACGGTGGGCGCTTCCACGCCAACCTGGGCGCGGCTATGAACTATGGCAAGGGACATTCGATCACTCCTTTGATCGTGTCGCCACCGGGTTTATTCGGCGGCGGGGGGCACCAGTCTTTCTTCCAGCTCGGCGACCTTGGCTTCGAGCGCTTCGAGACGCGCCCGGGTGCGGGCCAGGACGACCATCTGGCTGTCGAATTCGTCACGGCTGACGACATCCAGCTTGCTCAGTGCACCCTGCACGATCCCTTTCAGCTGGGCTTCGATTTCAGGGCGGGGCAGTGGCGTTTCACCGTTGAACAGGCGCGAAGCCTGGGAACCGATGGCATCGAGAAAAGCTTTGGGTGGAAACATGAGCATCACCTGTTTCTGAGCAGCAGGCAGTGTAACACGGCCGTCTGAGATCAATTTTTCATAGGCATGCACGATTATGGGCAAACGCCCGTGCGGTTGTGCGCGGTATTGGTGCGCGGTTCCGCTGGTTCTCTATGAACACCTCTGCCTCCCGCAGCGTGGACCGCACCAGACGGTGCTTTTGAGCAAGCTGGCACCAATTCTGCTTGGATGGCCTTGACGATGCACCAGAGCGTTGCGGTGCGCAGGCGATTCGGGACGTTTCGTCGGATCGGTTGATGGTGTCGGGAGTCGCTCGGCCACGCCGGCGCGTTACAAGAGCCAGACACTGAGCTTAGACTTGAGCCGGGTTCGTACTTCTGGGGCAAGTCCACCTAAACGGGAGAGTTTCATGAAACTAGTCACTGCCATCATCAAGCCGTTCAAGCTGGACGACGTACGCGAGTCGCTGTCCGAGATCGGCGTTCAGGGCATCACAGTCACCGAGGTCAAGGGTTTCGGGCGCCAGAAAGGCCATACCGAGCTGTATCGCGGTGCTGAGTACGTGGTGGATTTTCTACCGAAAGTGAAGATCGATGTGGCGATTGCCGACGATCAACTCGATCGCGTGATCGAGGCCATTACCAAGGCGGCTAACACGGGCAAGATCGGCGACGGCAAGATCTTTGTCGTGAATCTGGAACAGGCTATCCGCATCCGGACAGGCGAAACCGATACAGACGCAATCTGACGGCATGACGCGTAGCGAGTGTGTGAGCGGACGGCAACGCCCGAACTGTAGCCACGCGATTTCCGAGCTTTTGCGATTGCCTGCTTAGCAGGCTTACGAACCCCACGCCCCAGGAGTAAAACCATGACTCTGCGAAAGTTCGCAGGGCTAGGAGCCCTTTTGTCTCTAATCAGCCCCGGCATCGCCATGGCGCAGGAGGCAACGCTTGATTCAGGTGACACGGCATGGATGCTAACCGCCACTGCGCTGGTGCTGTTCATGACGATTCCGGGTCTGGCGCTGTTCTACGGCGGCATGGTCCGTTCGAAGAACATTCTGTCGGTCATGATGCAGTGCTTCGCCATCACCGGCCTGATGAGCATCCTCTGGATGGTCTACGGCTACAGCCTGGCATTCGACACGGCGGGCATGGAAGCAGGCGTTACCAACCTCAACTCCTTCGTCGGCGGTCTGGGTCGCGCTTTCCTTAGCGGCCTGACGCCTGACAGTCTCACCGGCACCGTTCCGGAGAGCGTCTTTATCACCTTCCAGATGACCTTTGCGATCATCACCCCGGCGCTGATCGTCGGTGCCTTCGCCGAGCGTATGAAGTTCTCCGCGATGCTGGTGTTCATGGGCGTCTGGTTCACCCTGGTGTACGCGCCGATCGCGCATATGGTCTGGGGCGGCGACGGCGGTTTGCTGTGGGACTGGGGCGTGCTCGACTTCGCTGGCGGCACCGTGGTGCACATCAACGCCGGGGTTGCCGGGCTGGTGGCGTGCCTAGTACTGGGCAAACGCAAGGGCTTCCCGACTACGCCGATGGCGCCACACAACCTGGGGCTGACCCTGGTGGGTGCGGCCATGCTCTGGATCGGCTGGTTCGGCTTCAACGCCGGTTCCTCGCTAGCGTCCAACGGCACTGCCGGCATGGCCATGCTGGTCACCCAGATCGCGACGGCTGCCGCGGCACTGGCCTGGATGTTCGCCGAGTGGCTGACTCACGGCAAACCCAGCGCACTGGGCATTGCATCGGGCGTGGTTGCCGGTCTGGTTGCCATCACTCCGGCTGCTGGCACCGTGGGGCCGATGGGCGCGCTGATTATCGGTCTGGCCTCGGGCGTCATCTGTTTCTTCTGCGCCACCAGCCTGAAACGCAAGCTCGGTTACGACGATTCCCTGGACGCCTTTGGCGTGCATGGCGTTGGCGGCATCGTCGGTGCGCTCCTCACTGGTGTGTTCGCGGCCCCGGCACTGGGCGGCTTCGGTGAGGTGGACAACATCGCGCTGCAGCTGTGGATCCAGTTCAAGGGCGTGGTCTTCACCGTCGTGTACACCGCCATCGTCACCTTCGTGATTCTCAAGGTGATCGACATGGTGATGGGCCTGCGGGTCAGCGAAGAAGAAGAAACCATCGGCCTCGACCTCAGCCTGCACAACGAGCGCGGCTACAACCTGTAAGCACACGGAGTGCGCCCGGAGCCAACCCGGGCGCCTTAACCGAACTGCGTCACAAGGCGCGACGGAAAAGGTGATAACAAATGGATAGCACAGCACTGATACCCGTTCAGTACGGACTCGATACCTTCTACTTCCTCATCTGCGGCGCGCTGGTGATGTGGATGGCGGCCGGTTTTTCGATGCTCGAAGCCGGTTTGGTCCGGGCGAAGAACACCGCCGAAATCCTCACCAAGAACATCGTGCTCTACGCCGTGGCGTCGATCATGTATTTGCTGATCGGTTACTACATCATGTATTCCAGTCCGGACGGCGGCATTCTGCCGAGCCTGGGCTTTCTGATCGGCGACGAGAACGCGGTAGACGTGGTCGCAGCCGGCGGCGAAGACGCGCCTTACTACTCGACACGCGCTGACTTCTTCTTCCAGGTGGTGTTCGCCGCAACCTGCATGTCGGTGGTTTCCGGTGCCGTGGCCGAACGGATGAAGCTCTGGGCCTTCATCGCCTTCGCGGTGGTGATGACCGGCATCATCTACCCGGTGCAGGGCTTCTGGAAATGGGGCGGTGGCTTCCTCGACGCCGCTGGTTTCCTCGATTTCGCCGGCTCCGGTCTGGTGCACATGGCGGGCGCCTCCGCTGCCCTGGCGGGCGTGCTGCTGCTCGGCCCGCGCAAGGGCAAATACGGCCCGAACGGTCAGATCAACGCGATCCCCGGCGCCAACCTGCCGCTGGCAACCCTCGGTGCGTTCATCCTGTGGATGGGCTGGTTCGGCTTTAATGGCGGTTCGCAATTGAAGATGAGCACCATCGAAGACGCCAACGCCGTCGCTCAGGTGTTCACCAATACCAACATGGCGGCCGCCGGCGGCCTCGTCGCGGCACTGATCACCGCCCGCCTGCTGTTTGGCAAATCCGACCTCACTATGGTGCTCAACGGAGCATTGGCCGGCCTGGTGGCGATTACCGCCGAGCCGCTGACGCCGAGCGCCTTGCAGTCCGTGCTGATCGGAGGTGTCGGTGGTGTGCTGGTGGTGTTCAGCATTCTTGGTCTGGACAAGCTCAAGCTTGATGACCCGGTTGGCGCCATTTCGGTGCACGGTGTGGTCGGCATGTGGGGTCTCCTGGCGGTGCCGCTGACCAATGCCGAGGCGACCTTCGGTGCGCAGCTGCTGGGACTGGTTTCGATCTTCGCCTGGGTGTTCATTGCCAGCCTGATCGTTTGGGGCATTATCAAGGCGGTGTTCGGCCTGCGCGTCAGCGAAGAGGAGGAATACGAGGGTGTCGACGTGGTCGAATGCGGCCTCGAAGCCTACCCGGAGTTCACCAGCAAGCGTTGACCTGCTGGCTTGTGACGAGGGCGCCTCTTGGCGCCCTTTGTTTTTTCTGGCGCCGCGCTAGAATGCGCCCGTTCAGGTGATCGCAGAGGGTTCAGGCATGTGGCAACAGACGATGATCACGCTGCGTCCGAAGCCGCGAGGTTTCCACCTGATTACCGACGAGCTGCTTGCACAACTGCCGGAACTGCAACAATGCCCGGTCGGTCTGTTACACCTGTGGCTGCGTCATACATCGGCCTCGCTGACCATCAACGAGAATGCCGACGGCGCGGTGCGGCGCGACTTCGAGCGGTTCTTCAACCGCCTGGTGCCGCAGGGTCAGGATGGTTACGAACACGATTACGAAGGGCCGGACGATTTGCCGGCACACTTCAAGGCGAGCCTGCTCGGGTGCCAGGTGAGTTTGCCGGTCAGTGACGGGCGATTGGCATTGGGGACGTGGCAGGGCATCTATCTGGGCGAGCACCGCGATCAGGGTGGTGCCAGGCAGGTCATTGCGACGCTACATGGGATGGCAAGTTGAATTTTTTTTGGCGATGGCGAACAAAGCACATCGCTGGGCTATAACTTCCGCTTTGGCAAGGTACGAGGTTGAACATGAGCGACGAAGAATTAGAACAAGATCTGGACGTTAACGACGAGGAAGATGAAGAAGAGCTGGCCACTGCCGATGACGGTGACGAACTCGCCGACGATGAGGGGACCGACAGCGAACGAGCCACTCCGACCCCCAAGAAGGCGAAGGCCAAGGCGGTTGTTGTCGAAGAGTTGCCGAGCCTGGAAGCCAAGCAGCGCGAACGCGACGAGTTGGCGCGAGCCATGGAAGAATTCCTTGCGCGGGGAGGCCGCGTGCAGGAAGTTGAACCCAACGTGGTCGCCGATCCGCCGAAAAAACCGGACAGCAAATACGGCAGCCGGCCTATCTGAGCCGACCGCCTGTGAAAAAAGCCCGCGCTACCGCGGGCTTTTTTTTTGTGAGCCAGGATGTGGTGTTTCGATCGCGCTGCGCTCAGTGCCAGCGATCGAGCAACGGCGGCAACTCGGACAAGGTGCCAATTTCGGCGTCGGGCCTGCCCGCATGCTGCCATTCACCGCCGCCGGGATTGAACCAGATCGCGCGCATGCCGGCGCGCTGGGCGCCGCCGATATCATCGCTGGGGTGGTCGCCGATATGCACCGCGTGAGCCGCCTCCACGCCGCCCCGCTTGAGCGCTTCGCGGAACGGATGTGGGTCGGGTTTGCCGACCCCGAGCTCCTCGGCACAAAGGGCGAAGCGAAAGTAGTCGGCCAGTCCCAGTCGGCTGACGTCGGCGTTGCCGTTGGTCAGCACGCCGAGCATGTAGCGATTGGCGAGCAGCTCCAGCGTCGGGTGCACTTCGGGGAACAGTTCGACAGCATGCCGCGCTTCGAGGAATACGCCGAAACCTGTCTCGGCCAGCGCTTTGGCTTCGCCTGCCGGATAGCCAGCCTGCTCCAGTGCGTTGAACAGGATTTGTCGGCGCAGCTCGCTGAGGCGGTGCTTGAGCGCCGGGTCGGCCTGCAGCAGCCGTTCACGGATCGCCCACAGCGCTTCGGTGGTGAAGTCGCCCAGGCGTGGCGCGTTGCGTCCCAGCCAATCGCGCAGGGTCGCTTCGGCGCCGCGAATGACGGGCGCGACATCCCATAGCGTGTCATCGAGGTCGAAGGTGATCAGCTGGATGCTCATTGGTCACTGCCCTGTTTGCGTTTAGCGCGCGGGTGCGCCTGGTCATAGACCTTCGCCAGGTGCTGAAAGTCCAGGTGGGTATAGATCTGCGTGGTGCCAATGTCAGCATGACCGAGCAGCTCTTGAACTGAGCGCAAGTCCTGGGAGGATTCGAGGATATGGCTGGCGAAGCTGTGCCTGAGCATGTGCGGGTGAAGATGCTGGCCTAGCTCGCGTACACCGGCCTGACGCACCCGCAGCTGTACCGCGCGGGCACCGAGGCGTCGGCCTTGCTGGCTGACGAAGACGGCGCCATCGGCCGGCTTGCTCAGTGCCCGCAGCGGCAACCAAGCCTGCAGGGCTTCGCGGGCTTTGCGACCGATCGGCAGCACGCGTTCCTTGTTGCCCTTGCCATGGACTTGAACCAGGCCGGCCGGCAGGTCGAGCTGGTCGAGATTCAGGCCGACCAGCTCGGCCAGGCGCAGGCCGGACGAATAGAACAGTTCGAGCATGGCTTGATCGCGATGGCCGATGAAGTCGTCCTCGACCCCTCCATCGAGCAGTTGCATCGCTCTGTCGGTATCGAGCAGGCGCGGCAGGCGCTTCTCGCCTTTCGGCGCAGAGATGCCGGCGGCCGGGTCATGGGCGCAGCGCTTTTCCTCGTTGAGATAGCGATAAAGGCCGCGCAGCGACGATAGCAGCCGTGCCAGGCTGCGGCCGGATTGACCCTGGCGATGCTGTTCGGCGATCAGCTGGCGAACGTGGGGGCTCTTCAGGTCGGCCCATTGCTCAAGGTGCTGCTTGTGGCAGAAGTTCATCACCTTGATCAGGTCGCGACGATAGCCATCGAGCGTGTGGGGCGACATCTGCCGCTCGCTGCGCAGGTGTTCGAAATAGGCGTCCAGATCGGTTTGCATCAGCGCTCACTTCGATATGAGGCAGCCATCGGTGTAGAAACTGGACGTAGAAGCTGGACGAATCGCTCGTGGCCCGTACATTGGCTTCCAGCGTCCGATCACTTCTAACGTACCGAGCGCAGCGGTGTGGAGTAATGCGGTAGGACTCGCGTCAGCACTTCTGCGATATAGCCAAGAAACAGTGTGCCCAGCGAGCTCTTGTAATGCTGCGGGTCCTGGCTGCCGATCGCCAGGATGCCTTGCTGCTGGTTGAGGGCGACCACCGCGGCCGAGCCGATACCGCTGCTTTCCTCTTCGCCAAACAGAAACGCCAGCTCATGTGGGCGCAGCACGCCGCAGACGGTTTTGCCGGTGCCGAGCAGGCCGCCGATGGCCTGTTGCGCCTCGGCGGCGGCCACGCTGCGGCCAACCGGCAGCGGCGAATCGCTGAACAGGATGAGGCTGACGTAGGGCACCTGGAACTCGTGCCGCAGACTTTCATCCACCGCACCGATGATCTCTTCCAGGCTATTGGCATCCAACAGGTCAAGGACAAGTCGACGGGTCTTGTCAAACAACCTGTCGTTATCGCGAGCCACATCCATCAGCTGCGACAGGCGATGGCGCATCTCGATATTGCGTTCTCTAAGCAACTTGACCTGCCGCTCGACCAGCGACACAGCACCGCCGGGCAAGTGCGGGATACGCAGTTCGGGTATCAGCTCATCGTGATCGACAAAGAATTCCGGGTGGGCACGCAGATAGGCCGCGACGGCTTCTGCGTCCGGCACGTGCGGCTTGTCCTGGTTTTGCTCGGTCATAGGCGAACTTGTCCTTCGAAAACGCGAACGGCGGGGCCAGTCATCATAACTGGCTGCCCCGGACCTGCCCATTCGATGGACAGACGGCCACCCGGCAGATCGAGTTGTACGGGAGAATCCATCCAGCCTTGGCGAATCGCAGCGACCGCGGCGGCGCAGGCACCAGTGCCGCAGGCTTGGGTTTCGCCGGCGCCACGTTCCCATACCCGCAGTCTCGCGTGCTGGCGGTCGATGACCTGCAGAAAACCGGCATTGACTCGCTGCGGGAAGCGCGGGTGATGCTCGATCTTCGGCCCCAGTTCATGCACCGGCGCGGTGGTGACGTCGTCCACGCGTAACACGGCGTGCGGATTGCCCATGGACAGCGCGGCGATCTCCAACTGCTGCCCATCGACGTTCAGCGGATAGGTCAGGGCTTCGCCATCGGCCTGGAACGGAATCTCGGCTGGGACCAGGCGTGGTGGGCCCATATCGACACTGATCTGCCCGTCGGGACGGATGTCCAGTTCGATGATCCCGCCCTTGGTCTCGACGCGAATCTGCCGCTTCATGGTCAGGCGCTTGTCGAGCACGAAACGTGCGAAGCAGCGCGCGCCGTTGCCGCATTGCTCTACTTCAGAACCGTCTGAGTTGAAGATGCGGTAGCGGAAATCCACATCGGGATCGTGCGGCGGCTCGACCAGCAATAGCTGATCGAAGCCGACGCCGGTATGCCGATCACCCCATTGCTTGGCGTGTTTCGGCTGGATATGCGCGTGCTGGCTGATCAGGTCAATGACCATGAAATCGTTGCCCAGGCCGTGCATCTTGGTAAAACGCAAAAGCATCGTCGTGGCCTCAGGCAGGCAGCAGGCTTTCGCCGGCATATAGCTCCTGCACGCTTTCGCGGCGGCGCACTTCGTAGGCTTCGTCGCCATCCACCAGCACTTCGGCGGCTCGGCCGCGGGTGTTGTAGTTGGAACTCATGACAAAACCGTAGGCACCAGCCGAACGCACAGCCAGCAGGTCGCCTTCGGCCAGGACCAGCGGGCGTTCCTTGGCGAGAAAATCGCCGGTTTCGCAGATCGGGCCAACGATGTCGTAGTGGCGCGCCTCGCCTTCACGCGGCTGCACCGGCACGACATCCATCCAGGCCTGATACAGCGCCGGGCGGATCAGGTCGTTCATTGCCGCATCGACGATGGCGAAGTCCTTGTGATCGGTGTGCTTGAGGTACTCCACGCGCGTCAGCAGCAGTCCGGCGTTGGCCACGATCGAACGACCGGGT
The DNA here is from genome assembly GCF_000590475.1 of Stutzerimonas stutzeri. NCBI lineage: Bacteria > Pseudomonadati > Pseudomonadota > Gammaproteobacteria > Pseudomonadales > Pseudomonadaceae > Stutzerimonas > Stutzerimonas stutzeri. The sequence continues at coordinate 472,610 of NZ_CP007441.1, forward strand.
TCGAATACCAGCGCCAAATCGCGTCCGTCGATGCGCTTGCGCACTGCCTGGATGTAATCGCCGGCCAATGGCGGTTGCTCTTCGCGATAGCGCACTCCGAGCCCACCACCCAGATCCAGGTGCTGAATGCGAATACCGCGAACGGCCAAGCGGTCGATGAGTGCCAGCAAGCGGTCTAGCGCGTCGAGAAACGGCGGCAGCGTGGTGAGCTGCGAGCCGATGTGGCAATCGACGCCGATCACTTCGATGTTGTCCAGCTCGTGAGCACGGCCGTAAACCGCGTCGGCGTTGGCAATGGCGATGCCGAACTTGTTTTCCTTGAGGCCGGTGGAGATGTACGGATGGGTGCCGGCGTCCACATCGGGGTTGACCCGCAGCGACACCGGCGCCATCACACCGAGCTCGGCGGCGACCTGCTGCAGGCGTTCGAGCTCCTCGGTGGACTCGACGTTGAAGCAGTGCACGCCGACTTCCAACGCACGACGCATGTCGTCACGGCTCTTGCCGACGCCGGAGAACACGATGCGTTCCGGCTGCCCGCCGGCCGTCAGAACGCGCTCTAGCTCGCCGATCGAGACGATGTCGAAGCCGGCACCGAGGCGGGCCAGCACATTGAGTACGCCAATGTTCGAATTCGCCTTCACGGCAAAACAGACCAGATGTGGCATGCCCTGCAGCGCATCGGCATAGGCGCGGTACTGTGCCTCGATATGCGCGCGCGAGTAGACGTAGGTGGGGGTGCCGAAGCGTTGCGCAAGAGCGGGCAGCGCCACGCCCTCCGCGAACAGTTGACCGTCGCGGTACGAGAAGGCCTCCATGGAATGCCTCCTTTACAGTTCGAAACGGTCTTTGGAACGCTCGCTGGCGGCTGCCTCGTCGTCCGGATGATACAGCGGGCCTTTCTGGCCGCAGCCGCTGAGTGCGGAAGCGAGAACCGCGAGAGCGATGAGTGGAAGCAATAGACGCTTCATTGGAGACAATCCTTGAAAATCGATGGGCCGGAGTATACCCAGCACCCAGCGGATTGCCTATGTGGCCGCGCTCGCCGGCAGCCATATCGGGCGACGGACCGGACAGCCGCTCGCTAGACGCGGCGGTGGCCTGCTAAGCTCGCCGGCATCGTCGGCGGTCGTGTCGCCGCCGCACAACCCGTACCGAGGAATACGATTCATGAGCCTGAGCGAAGCCCGCTTTCACGATCTTGTCGACGCCGTGCAGGAAGAAATCGAGGATGTCTTCGATCACAGCGGCATGGATGTCGATCTGGAAAACTCCGGTGGCGTGCTCACCGTGCGTTTCGAGAACGGCACGCAGCTGATTTTCAGCCGGCAGCCGCCGCTACGCCAGCTCTGGGTGGCTGCGCGCTCGGGCGGCTTCCACTTCGACTATGACGAAGCCTTGTCGCTGTGGATCTGCGACGCTAATGACGAGCGTCTCGGCGAGCTGCTGGCTCGGGTCACGCAGGAGCAAGGGGGCGAGACGCTCGAGTTCGAGGACCTGTGAGGCGAAGTGCCGTCTGAACCGGATCGGCGCGCCTGAGCCCTCAGGCACCCTTGCTTATTTAATGAGCTGTGATAGGGTCGAGTGCAGGTTAAAAAACCCCGCCTTCGGGCGGGGTTTTGCTTTTTTTACCCACCCACTTTTTTACAGGAGCTCACTCGGACCCATGGCCAGTGTACCGCCCATCATCATCACCCAACCCGATCTGCAGCGGCTCGAGCGAGTGCTTGATAGCCTGGCTGACTACGGTCCGGCCGCCGAGGCGCTTGAGGAAGAGTTGTCGCGCGCCCAGGTGGTCGAGCGCAGCGAGCTGCCTGCCGGCGTGGTGTCGATGAATTCGCGCGTCCACTGTCGCGAGGAGGGCAGCGGCAAGGATTACCATCTGACATTGGTCTTCCCACAGGACGCTGGAAAGGACGGTACCGTCTCGGTTCTGGCGCCGGTTGGCAGCGCGCTGCTGGGGTTGAGCGTAGGTCAGCATATCGACTGGCCGACGCCGGGCGGCAAAGTGCTTAAATTGACCTTGCTGGCCGTTGAGTATCAGCCCGAAGCGGCGGGTGATGTCGGTGTGAAATGAGTCGCTGCGTTACGCATGTGGGCAGCATCATCCCTACCATCAAACCGTTTGCAATGCCTGATTGAGTGCCGTTTCTAGGTGTGCCTTGTAGCGCAGATGCTGCACGGTCTGGGCGCGACCTTGGCGGTGCAGCCCGGAAAGGTCGAGGTCGGTGATATAGCAGGGATAGCGTTCGCCTTCGCGACGCTGCGCGAGGATATAATGCGCCACCGCGGCGAATAGCTCTGCACCGTATTCCAGGCTTGAGAACTCCTGATGATTGCAGTACAGCGTGACCTGCGAGCGGCCGCGTTCACTGGGTTCGACGATGGCCTGAATGTCGTAGAACGGATCACTGGGTTCTTCGAGCGGTGCAGGTCTGCGCTCGATGTCCGGGAGACGCCCCGTCGAGGGCGTGAATAGCCGGTAGAAAAGGATATCGATCGCCGCCAGACGGCTTTCTTCGAACGGCAGTTGCGTAATGCGGCGATAACTTACCGATTGCAGAAAGCGCAGCAGCGGCGTCAACAGGCTTTGCTCGTCCCTGTAAGGCTGCTGTTGCCGCCACAGCGCGTTGAATTCGTCCATGACGGTCACTTCTGCCATGTCGTCCCGGACGCGATAGAACACCTGTAGGCAATGCGGCCTTGCGTGACCGAGAATCAACGAAAGATCCGTGCCTTCCAAAGCATAACGGTCCACCCGTATCGGGCGCATCTCCTGATGGGCTTCCCCGAGGTGCTCCAGCAGTGCGGGCATGTCGCTCAGCGGAGTGTGGCGAACATTGCCAGTGACCAGGTCGAGCATATGGAAATGGTGCCGGACCTGCAGCAGGTAACGAGTTTGCGCCGGCTCATCGAGCACCGCCTGGGCATCCATGAAGACTGCTTCGACCCGCCGCGAAAGCGCCATTCCGGCGTTTCGGCTGAAGCACCGAACCTGCAGGCTCGGCCGCTCGCCTTGGGTCGGTAGCGCCTGTAGGTAGTCGCGTAGACATTCGGCCAACGGGGCGGGACTCTCATAGCGGGTGGCGATCAGTTCGCCCCAGCTGTTCTGTGTGAGCTGGTCGATGCTCAGCACCAGGTTCTCCCGAGCAATGCCATGCCCGAGCGAGTCGGTCAGTTCATCGAACGATAACGGGTGAGCGGGACTGAGCGGATCGAGCCCGACGTTCAACAACAGCAGCACGTTGACGGGAGCCGCTGCGCTGAGTAGCGCGTCGTCGGCGACGGGTTGAGGCGGCATCGGAAGGGCCTGTCGCAAGTCGGTCAGCAGGGCAAACAGCTCCGCTTCCGTCAGGCCGCTGTCGCCCGGATGCAAGGCGACGTGAGTCGCGGCGTCGACTACGCCGTTGCGATGGCACCATCCCAGGAGAGGAATCACTTCGCGGGAGCGCTTCAGCGGGGAGAAATTGCTGACTTGCCTGGCGTTCAGGTTGCCCTCGTAAAGCGCCCAGAATACGTCGTCTGCCGCATCGTAGCCTTGTACGAGGGTCAGGCTGTGCTCGGCCAGGTCCGGTGCGATACCGAGGTTTATCGCTTCGATCTTGCCGGCCTTGCGTTCGATCGCCGCGTGCAGGCGGCGGCCCAATACGCCGAAGTCGCGACCGTTGATACAACTGGTGATCTGCAGCCGGCGGGCAAGTTCACTGAGGAACCGGTAACCGTAGGTCAGTTCGTTGACCAGCGCCCGGCGCTCCTCCACAACGCGTCGGACCTTCCACTGACCGCGTGCATCGAGCTGGGCAAACTGTCGTTCGTCCCATCCCCAGTCAGCCGTCAGACGCTCGAGCAGCCGCCGCTTCCAGCTTTTGCTGCGTCCGGTTGGGGGGCGGCTGAGCGGCTTGTTCACTTTCAGATAGAGGCAGCGACGCAGCAGCGCTAACCGTTCCTGGTCATCCCGCTTGGCTAGATAATTTTCGATTCTGCGATAAGCGACGATATATGGATCAAGCTCGTCCAATTCCATGCGGTTGGCGTATACCGCCTGTTTGAAGTCAAGGCTCAGGCAGCGCGCTTGAGGATGCCCGCTGGCATACACCTCGACCAGTAGCAGCTTGAACAGGGACTTGTATGGCGACTCGATGGCCTTGTACAGCTGCCATAACCCTGCGCCGAGGTATTCGCCGGATGGAATGGTGGCGAGACTCCCAAGATCCAGCACCTCGTCACTGCGCACGAAACGCTTGTCCAACAGGGTTCGGGCGTACTCGCTATAACGATGCTCTTCGTAATCGGGTACCAACCACCAGAGCGGCGTCCGGCCGCCGAGCCAGATCGCGGTGCGGTAGAACTCATCGAGTAGAAGGTAGTGCTGCGTTGTGCCGCAATCATCGGAGGTCAGTTTTGCCTCGCGATCGCCCTGGGTGAAGCGCACCGGGTCGATCAGGAAGAAATGCGCCTCACTGCCTTGTGTCGCGGCCCACGCCTGCAGATGATCACACTTGCGCTGAAGCTCTTCGAGTTGCTGCGTCGACAAAGTAGGGTCATGGCAAACCCAAACATCGAGGTCGCTCTGATCGTCCTGGGCAACGGTGCCCAGGCTCCCCATGAGAAATAGCCCATGAATGGGTTGGGACTGCTTGCCGCGTAACGGTTTGTACGAGAACGAGCGGCTCAAGGCCTGTGCTTCCGCCAATGTGTCGGCATCGGGCTCGTAGCCCGATAGCCCGGCAGGCGTAGCGTTGGAAACATACCCTGGAAGAATCGGATGGTTGACGTGGAACAGTAGCGGCAACAGCGTCAGCACTGCCTGTTGGCGAGACGACATAACCGGTTTGGTGCGTTCCAGGCGTGCAGCGTTCAGCGAAAGAAAGCGAGCACGGAGCGCCGCGAGCACGGAGCGATCGATTCCATCTTCAAGAATAGGGCGTATTTCCTGATGGCGCGTCATGAGGCAGTTCGTTCAGGCAATCGACGTTGTCCAAGCTGTAGATCGAGGCAGAGGGCGGAAAATAACACGGGCCGAAGCTCGAGGGAAAAGTCGCAACGGCACCCCTGCCGCCCGTCTGATCGAGCTGATCCGGCAAATCCTGAGCGGTACATAGACGAGCAGGACTTTGCCGGGCGCCGCTTATGCTGGCGCGGTCTCCGCCAGGATCGTCAACAGCACCTGAGCATTCTCTGCCGCGTCACGGCCGAGGCTGGTCAGGTAGCCTCCGTCGGGCTGCGTCGTAAGACCTTTGGTATGCAGGCGCTGGGCGGCAGCGATGGCTGCCTGACCGGCATCCTGATGCACTTTCAGCCCTTCGAGTGTGTTGTCGAGGTTGAACAGGCTGAGGATTTCCAGCTCGGCTACCAGTTCGGGGGTATAGGACATGAGTGCTCCTTCGGGTGGTGGGCATGGACCCTGTTTGCGAAGTGTAGATGCTGTGGGCAGGCGTGCCGCACTCTTAGCTATTCGGCCAGGTCGGGCAGGTTGCGCAGCTGCGATTCGTAGCTGTCGACGTCGAATGCGCGGTCTTGCTCGAGCATCTGTCGAATCTCGCGGGCAAGGACGAGCGCCATCAGCTTGAGAATCTCGTCGCGTTCGTAGCCGACCAGAGTCAGTTTGTTCAGCGTAGCCTGCGCGGCGGCGGGCTCGCCGGCGTCAAGCTGGTTTTCGATCGCCTGGATCAGGGTTTCTTCGGCGAAGCTTTCATCTTCGTCGGACGTGGCATCGTTCATGTCGCAATTCTCGTCAGGAAAATCTCGATAGCGCGTTTCGGCGAGTCCCGGCAAGCTGGCGCCAGCCGCGAACGCCTGAACGCTTCGCTTGGGTCGGTCTCTATTTCTACTATGGACCATCAAGGAGCACGACTGCAGCAATGATCACTCTGTACTGCCTTGAAAATGGCGCGCTGGTGCGTCGCGTTGCCGAAAACCTGCAAACGCTGCCCGACAACGTACTGTGGGTCGACTTGCTGTCGCCTGATCAGCAAGAAGAGCGCTTCGTCGAGTCGGAACTGGGGCTGGATATCCCGACCCGTGAGGAGTTGGCGGAAATCGAGGATTCGTCGCGGTTTTACGACGAGGACGGCGCCATCTTCATGACCACGACGGTGGTGATGGGGATCGCCGATCGGCGCCCGGAAAATGCCGAGGTGACCTTCGTTCTGACCAAGCGCCGCCTGGTGACGGTGCGGTACAGCGAACTCAGCGCGTTTCGCCAGTTCGAGTCCAAGAGTTCACGGCAACCGTCCAACTACGCCACCAGTCATCAAATCTTTCTTGCTCTAGCCGACGCAGTGGTCGATCGCATCGCAGATGTGCTGGAAAGCGTGCAGGTTGAATTGCAGGCCTTGTCGAGGCGCATTTTCGATGAGCGAAAGGAGCATCGCAGAGATCTCCAGCAGATCATTCAACAGCTTGGGCAACACCGCTCGCTGTTGTCGCAGCTGGGCGAAAGCCTGTTCAGCTCGAGTCGATTGATCGCGTTCTACCGTCTGCATGCCGGCGAGCCCAAGCAGGGCGTCGCCAAGGGCCTGCTGAAAGCATTGGAACGGGACGTGCGGTCGCTGGGCGAACATCAGGCGCGCCTGCTCGGCGATATCGCGTTCCTGCTCGATGCCACCCTCGGCCTGATCAACATCGAGCAGAACAGCATCATCAAGGTGTTCTCGATCGCTGCGGTGCTGTTCCTGCCTCCGACACTGGTGGGCACGGTTTACGGCATGAACTTCGAGCGCATGCCCGAACTCGGCTGGCCGCTCGGTTACCCGATGGCGCTGGGGATGATGGTGATCTCGGCGATTATTCCCTATGCCTGGTTCAAGTTCCGCGATTGGCTCTGATCAACCAAAGAAATACAGGATGATGCAGAAGGCACCGAGCAGCATCCATACACTGCCGAAGATGATGGGCGTACGCAGGGAGAATAACAGGGTGCGCTTGTAGCGCTTCCCGCCTGCCGGGCTGTTGCCTTCGCCAAAAAGCGCCGAGTCATGATTGGGCAGCAGGCCGACGTTACCCTCGGTCTGCAGCAGTTCGGACTGCTTGCGGTGCCACCGTTCGATTACGTCGAAGCTTGCGCGAATCCCAGGTATCGCGTGCAGCGACGTCAGCAGACCGAGCATCGCCAGCACGCTTGGAACGACCAGTCGAAACAGGCTGCCCCAGTCAGGATTGGTATTGGCCATTGATGAGGCAAACGCGATCATCAGGAACGACTGCGACGACAGGTATCCGCTGGTGCGGCTGGCCAGTAGCGTCGATTCAAAGTGGATCTCAGAACGGTAAAAATTCAGACGCTCCTTGGCCGAGCCAAAAACCTCGGCACCCTGGGTGTCCTGATTGAGGAGTAACGTTTTCAGATCAGCCATGGTGGGTAGGAGCCATTCATTACGTCTAGCTTTCGGCGCCGTCCGTAGCCATGAGTTCCCAGCCTGTGGCCGCCCTCAAGATTGTTCCGCCAACGCCTGCAGCGCGGCGCCCGTCAGGCGGTAGGTGGTCCACTCCTCCTGCGGCCTTGCGCCGAGCGATTCATAGAACTGAATTGCCGGTTCGTTCCAGTCCAGCACCGACCACTCGAAGCGACCGCAGTCGCGAGACACTGCGATACGGGCGAGATGTTTTAACAGTGCCTTACCTGCGCCGATGCCGCGCGCTTCAGGCGTGACGTATAGGTCTTCAAGATAGAGGCCGTTGCGGCCGAGCCAGGTGGAGTAGTTGAAGAAATAGACGGCATAACCGATGGGTTGGCCATCGCGCTCGCAGATCAGCGCACGAGCGCTTGAGTCATCGGCGAACAGGCTGGTTTCGATTCCGGCAACATCGGTTTTCACTTCCTGCTCGGCGCGCTCGTAGATTGCCAGTTCAGTGATGAAACGCAGAATCAGCGCAGCGTCGGTATGTGTAGCGGGGCGGATGTTCAAGGGCACGATAGCGTTCTCACTCCGACAGAGGTGCGAGCCCGTTTGGCAGGCTCTTCAGAAAACAGTCGACGGCATGACGCGAGTCCAGCCGCACATAACGTTGAGAGGGGCGACGCTGCCATCTCGACCCCGTAGCGTTGCCGATAGATGACCTACTTGGTCCAGGCCCAGGCCAAGATGGATTGCCTGGCGCTGAGCTTGAAAGTTTTCCCAACGTTCGCGATTTCCGTTCCATTGGGTTTTGCGGAGCACCAGGCGCCGAAGTGTCCTTGGAATTAGCTGGCGCATCACCGCTGCTCTGGGCAAGTCCAGCCAGATCACCATATCCGACTGTTCGCGCACCAGCGGGCGCACCGCAGAATAGGAACCTTCGACAATCCAGCCGTCTCCTTGCAACGCCTGTTCAACAATCTGTATGAACTGATCGTCGGGCAACGGTTGCCAGTTCGGCTGATGGAACAGCGCATCGAGTTCAACGTGGCGATAACCCAGGCGGCTAGCCAGCTGCCGCGCCAGGGTAGTTTTGCCTGAGCCCGAACAACCGACCACGGAGATACGCTGGCACTGCGCGGCGCGCACGCTGATTCAGCGCATCGCCAGCAACTCGCGCCCGCGCTGGACGGCCGCCCGGACCTGTGCCGGGGCGGTGCCGCCGATATGGTCACGGGCGTTCACCGAACCTTCCAGCGTCAATACGGCGAATACATCGTCACCGATCTGGTCGCTGAACTGGCGCAGCTCGTCGAGGCTCATCTCGGCCAGGTCCTTGCCGGTCTCGACGCCGTATTTCACCGCATGACCGACGATCTCGTGACAGTCGCGGAAAGGCAGGCCTTTGCGCACCAGATAATCGGCCAGGTCGGTCGCGGTGGAGAAGCCGCGCAGCGCGGCCTCGCGCATGACTTCGCGCTTGGGCTTGATCGCCGGCACCATGTCGGCAAAGGCGCGCAACGAGTCGCGCAGGGTGTCGGCGGCGTCGAACAACGGCTCTTTGTCTTCCTGGTTGTCCTTGTTGTAAGCCAGTGGCTGGCCCTTCATCAGCACCAAGAGACCTGCGAGTGCGCCGAATACACGACCAGTCTTGCCGCGCACCAGCTCCGGTACGTCGGGGTTCTTCTTCTGCGGCATGATCGAGCTGCCGGTGCAGAAGCGGTCGGGCAGGTCGATGAACTGGAACTGTGCGCTGGTCCAGAGCACCAGCTCTTCGGAGAAGCGCGACAGGTGCATCATCGCCACCGAGGCGGCGGCGCAGAATTCGATGGCGAAGTCGCGATCCGAGACGCCGTCCAGCGAGTTACCGGAGATGGCCTCGAAACCCAGCAGTTCGCAGGTAATTTCGCGCTGAATGGGATAAGTCGTGCCGGCTAGCGCGGCCGAGCCCAGCGGCATGCGGTTGGTGCGCTTGCGGCAGTCGACCAGGCGCTCGTAGTCGCGCGACAACATCTCGAACCAGGCCAACAGGTGATGGCCGAAGGTCACCGGCTGGGCTGTCTGCAGGTGCGTGAAGCCGGGCATGATCGTATCGGCTTGCGCTTCGGCCAGCCCCAGCAGACCTTCTTGAAGTCGCGTGATTTCGCCGAGGATCAGGTCGATTTCATCGCGCAGCCAGAGGCGGATGTCGGTAGCGACCTGATCGTTGCGTGAGCGTCCGGTGTGCAGTTTTTTGCCGGTCACACCGATACGGTCGGTCAGGCGCGCTTCGATGTTCATGTGCACATCTTCCAGATCGACGCGCCAGTCGAAGGTGCCGGCCTCGATTTCGCCCTGGATGTCCTTCAGATTGGCGATGATCTCGTCACGTTCGGCATCGCTCAGCACTCCGGCCTTGGCCAGCATGGTGGCGTGGGCGATGGAGCCCATGATGTCGTGACGGTAGAGGCGCTTGTCGAACTCGACGGAGGCGGTGAATCGGGCGACGAAGGCGTCGACGGGCTCGCTGAAGCGGCCGCCCCAGGACTGGTTGGTCTTGTCGGTGCTCATGAATGCGCTCGCAGAAATCGGGTGGGCGAAAAGAAAGGCCGAATAATAACAGGGTTCAGTGGCCCCTCATGCGTGGGCGGGATCACCGTCCGTAATGGCGCGCCGCCCGGAAGCAATGTGCGCGCCAGGGGCGCGCTCAGACGTGACGGTCTGCCCAGCGCGAGTTTCCGTCATGGTCACGCCCTGAACTGGCCCAGGCTCGCTTCGAGCCGGTCAGCCAGATTGCCCAGCGCTCGACCACTGGTGGCGGTGGCGGTAACCGCCTCGGCGGATCGTTCGGCCTCGGTCAGAATCACCTGCACGCGCTCCCGGACGCTGGACGCGGTATGGGCTTGCCGTTCGGCGCCCTTTGTCGCTTCCTGTACGGTGTCATGCACCTGCGCCACGGCGAGCTGGAGCGTGCGCTGCAACTCTCGGCTGGTGGTGAGCGAAGCCAAGCCGCTGTCGGCCTGCTCGCCGGTACTGCTGATGGTCGAGACGGCAGCTCGCGCGCCTTGCTGCAGGCTTTCGATATGCGCCCGGATGTCGCCAGTGGATTGTTGGGTCTTGCTGGCCAGCGCACGCACTTCGTCGGCTACCACGGCAAAGCCGCGACCGCTTTCGCCGGCACGAGCTGCCTCGATGGCGGCATTCAACGCGAGCAGGTTGGTCTGCTCGGCGATGCCCTGGATCACCGTCAGCACGACTTCGACCTGTTCGCTCTGCTTGGCCAGCTTCTCGATCACCTCGGTGCTGCTGCGTACGCCTTCGCCGAGTGCTGCAATGGTTCTTCCGACCTGATCCGAGATGGCCTCGTTGTCGAGAGCCGCTTTGCGGATTGAAATTACTTGCTCCAGCGCAGCTTGCATGGCCAGGCTTTCTTCCTGGGCGCGGTGCGTCATGTCCGCAAGCGCCTGAAGGCTGCCAGCCACCTCGTCGCGCTGGCGCTCGGCAGCGGTCGCTGCGGCAGTGCTGCGGCTGCTCAGCGCAGCGATTTCAGTGCCTGTCTGCACGGCGATAGCGCGCGCTTCCTGGACGATGGGCTGAAGCTTGGCCAGGAACAGGTTGACGGCATCGGCCATGTCGCCCACTTCATCCGTGCTGTGAATCTTCACGCGTTGGGTGAGGTCGCCGTGGCCGGCCGACAGGTCACGCAAGGCTGTCACCAACAAACCCAGGCGCCGCAGGACCCGACGGCCCAAAACCAGCGTCACGGCAATCAGCAGCAGCGCGCCAGTTATCGCGAGGCCGAGGCTGATTTTCCAGAGCAGGCTGGTCGCCGACTGTTTCACGGCCTTTTGGCTGTTCGCGTCGAGCGCTTGTGCCACTTCCGCGGCCGCCGCCAGGCGCGCCGCCAGTACCTGTGCGCTGTCGCTGGCGGTGGCGGCAAGGCCGGTTTCGACCAGCTTCGCGGTGCCGTCGATCAGCGTCTGGAAGCGGCTGTCGAAGGCGGCGAGTTCGGTGTTAACCGCCGATGTAGACAAACCGAGGACGACCTGGCCAATGACGGCGCCCTTGGGGTTGATGGGGGCTTTGGCGAGATACAGCGCCGGGTCGTTTTCGGCCGCGGACAGAACCTTGTCGAAAGCGGATCGGCCGTTGCCCTTGTCGAGCAGCGCCTTGATCCTCGGATCCTTGCGATTCAGATGGCGGGTGAGTTGATTGCCATCGGAATCGAAGTAAACGACGAACAGGACGGCCGGGTTTCGGTGAGCCATCCTGACGAATTCGGTCAATGCGGGAACGTCGTTGTCCCAAATCGCCGCGGGCGCGACGCCAGCCAGCAGAACAGCCAAGTCATCGCCGGATTGCTTGAGATGACGTTTGAGCACGTCCTGCAGCTGCCCCTGCTCGTCGGTGAGGCGCTGTGTCAGGCCTTGGGCGAGATCGTCTTTCAAGCGTTCAGACAGGCTGGACAGACCACTCCGTACTTCCACATCAGCGGATTGCAGCTCGCCGAGCAGGCGCGCGGCGTCCTGGCCCAGGTTTTTTCGAATTTCCTGCTCCAGCGCTCCGATCGTGCCCCGTGTCAGTGCGAGGGCGACCACGACCTGCACCACCACCGCTGCACACAACGTGAGAAATACCGGACGCAGCAAACGGCTACGCAATGAAGAAAACAGCAGCACGGCTCTTACTCCTGCCGCCTCGAGCGGCCAATAGACGGTAGGCGCAATGCAATCATTAAGCCATTATTCCGGTGTCGGCCAGCTCATTCGCGTCTTTAATCGTCCTGATGAACCGTTGCCGATTCGATACCGTGCGCAACTTGCGAAGGCTTAGTACATCCCGTTTGCTAGGCACCGATAGACTAAACGCTCACAGGCGCGATGACGGCTACTTAGCCCCTCTGTCTGCTCATTGCTTTGCGCCCTTGCCGCGCGGACATTCATTCCATGCAAATAAAAAATCCCAGCCGGTCGCGCTCAGCTCCCCAGCCCGACGACTTTTTCGTGCCGGAACTGTGCGAGCCAGAGGCACTACTCGGGCTGGTTCTGCTCGCCGAGCTGCTGGTGCTGGTCTTGGTGCTGGCCGAGCCGATGCAACCCGGCTTCAACTGGATGCGCTTGGCGCTGACGTCGCTGTTCGTGCAATGGGTGATGCTGCTATCGGCCGGTCTGACCTGCCAGTTGAGGCCGTTATTGGCGCGATTGTCGCCCTGGCTCGCAGGCCTGGTCTGCTGCGCCTTGGTGGTCGGGTTGACGCTGGCCTGTACGGCGGTGGCTGATATCTACCAGCTGGGTGGGCCGCTGACTCGTGTCGGTGAGGTCAATCTGTATCTGCGACATGCTTTGATCAGCCTGATCATGTCGGGCCTGCTATTGCGCTATTTCTACCTGCAAAGCCAGTGGCGGCGACAGGAGCAGGCCGAGCTCAAGGCACGCATCGAGTCGCTGCAAGCGCGTGTCCGTCCGCATTTTCTGTTCAACAGCCTGAACAGCATTGCCAGTCTGGTGGCGACGGATCCGGGCAAGGCCGAGCAGGCGGTGCTGGACCTGTCCGACCTGTTCCGTGCCAGCCTGGCACGCCCCGGCACGCTGGTGCCCTGGCGTGAGGAACTGGAGCTGTCGCGTCGCTACCTGTCGATCGAGCAATACCGGCTGGGCGAGCGGCTGCAGGTCGAGTGGCAGGTCGATGGCGTTCCGGATGATCTGCCGATTCCTCAGTTGACATTGCAGCCGCTGCTGGAAAACGCGCTGATTCACGGTATTCAGCCTCGGGTCGAGGGTGGAATGGTCAGCGTGGCGGCGCATTATGCCGATGGCGTGTTTCATTTGGAGGTCAGCAATCCGTTCGACGAAGCCGCCCAAGCGCCGCCATCTCGGGGTACTCAGCAGGCCCTGCGCAATATAGACGCACGACTAACGGCACTTTTCGGTCCCGCAGCGAGTCTCAGCGTGAAGCGGCATAACGCCCGTTACTACACCTGTCTACGCTATCCGTGTGCGACATAAAAGCAGGAAGCCAGATCCATATGAATGTGCTGATTGTCGATGACGAACCTCTAGCCCGCGAGCGCCTTGCCCGACTGGTAGGTGATCTTGACGGCTATCGTGTCCTGGAACCTTCCGCCGCCAACGGCGAGGAGGCGCTGTCCCTGATCGAGGAACTGCGCCCCGATGTCGTGTTGCTGGATATCCGTATGCCAGGCCTCGATGGTCTTCAGGTCGCGGCCAAGCTTTGCGAGCGCGATGCCCCCCCAGCTGTAATTTTCTGTACGGCCCATGACGAGTTCGCGCTGGATGCTTTCCAGGTCAGCGCGGTTGGCTATCTGGTCAAGCCGGTACGCCCGGAGCATCTGGCCGAGGCGCTGAAAAAGGCCGAGCGTCCGAACCGGGTCCAGCTCGCTGCGCTCACCCGCCCTGCGGCGGTTTCCGGCACCGGGCCCCGCAGCCATATCAGCGCCCGGACTCGCAAGGGCATCGAGCTGATTCCGCTGCCCAAGGTGATTTATTTCATTGCCGACCACAAATACGTGACCCTGCGTCACGAGGGCGGCGAGGTGCTGTTGGATGAACCACTTAAGGCGCTCGAGGACGAGTTCGGTGACCGTTTCGTACGCATTCATCGCAACGCCCTGGTGTACCGGGATCGCATCGAGCGGCTGCAGCGTACGCCGCTTGGCCATTTCCAATTGTTCCTCAAGGGCCTCGAAGGTGAGCCGCTGACAGTCAGTCGGCGACATGTCGCCGGTGTGCGCAAGCTAATGCAGCACCTTTGAGAAGCAGCGGAAAGCTAGTAGCAAAAACCTGGGCAGCGGTTGCAGGACGCGAGCCCCCAGGCGAGCTTGACTTGTAGGCTTATTCCGCCGGGCCGCTCGTGCGAGGTATCGCGGCGAAGATCAGGCATAAGCGTGCCTTGAACCGGCCCTTCTTGATCCGCGCCAACCCAGCAGCCTGGCCCGGGCTGTTATCATCGGCGGCAGTTCATTTGTCTGGAATTGCCCATGTCTCGCGAAATTCGCATCGCCACCCGCAAGAGTGCCTTGGCCCTGTGGCAGGCCGAGTATGTCAAAGCGCGCCTTGAGGCCGCTCATCCCGATGTGACCGTCAGCCTGGTGCCGATGGTCAGTCGCGGTGACAAGCTGCTCGATGCGCCGCTGGCGAAGATCGGTGGCAAGGGCCTGTTCGTCAAGGAACTGGAAACGGCGATGATGGAGAACCAGGCGGATATTGCGGTGCATTCCATGAAGGACGTGCCGATGGAATTTCCCGAGGGGCTCGGCTTGTACTGCATCTGCGAGCGTGAAGACCCCCGCGATGCGTTCGTCTCCAATCATTACCAGGATCTCGACGCATTGCCGTCGGGAGCGGTCGTTGGCACATCCAGTCTGCGGCGTCAGGCGCAACTGCTGGCGCGACGCCCCGATCTGAAGATTCAGTTTCTGCGCGGCAACGTCAACACCCGTCTGGCCAAGCTTGATGCGGGCGAGTACGACGCCATCATCCTCGCCGCGGCCGGTCTCATCCGCCTTGGTTTCGGTGAACGCATCCGCTCCAGCATCGGTGTCGAAGACAGCCTGCCCGCAGGTGGCCAAGGTGCGGTCGGTATCGAATGCCGGACCGGCGATAAGGAACTGCACCAGTTGCTGCAATGCATGAACGATCCGCAGACGGCGCTGCGTGTCAGCGCCGAGCGCGCACTGAATCGCCATCTGAATGGCGGTTGCCAAGTGCCGATTGCCTGTTATGCGGTGCTCGAAGGCGATCAGCTGTGGTTGCGCGGCCTGGTCGGTCAGCCGGATGGCACCTTGCTGTTGCGCGCCGAAGACCGCGCGCCCATTGCTGAAGCGCAGGCTCTCGGCGTACGCGTTGCCGAAGCGCTGCTCGCACAAGGCGCCGCCAAGATCCTGCAGGACGTTTACGGTGAGGCCGGCAAGGCGTGAGCGGCTGGCGTCTGCTGCTGACGCGTCCGGCTGAAGAATGCGCCGCCTTGGCTGCAGCGCTGTCCGAGGCGGGTATCCACAGCGCGAGCCTGCCGCTGCTTGCGATCGAGCCATTGGACGAGACCGCCGAGCAGCGCGCCACGATACGCGAGCTGGAACGCTACTGCGCGGTGGTGGTGGTAAGCAAGCCAGCCGCGAGGCTGGGCCTGGAGCTGCTCGGTCGCTACGGGCAGCAGCCGCCGCCTGGTCAAGCCTGGTTCAGCGTCGGTGCGGCGACAGGCGCCATCCTGAAAAACAATGGTGTGGATGCCAGCTGGCCCGACCGTGGCGACGACAGCGAGGCTCTGCTGGCGCTGCCGCGCCTGGCAGAGGCGCTCGAAGAGGCGGACCCGAAGGTATTGATCCTGCGCGGCGAGGGTGGTCGCGAGCATATCGCCGAAACGCTTCGCCTGCGCGGCGCCCAGGTCGACACCCTTGAGTTGTACCGGCGTTGCTTGCCTGAATACCCACCAGGGGCGCTGATCGAAATCCTTCGTTCGGAACGGCTGAATGCCTTGGTGGTCAGCAGTGGGCAGGGCTTGGAGTCGTTGTACGCCCTGGCTGGGTCCGACTGGCCCGTGCTGCGTGAGCTACCCTTGTTCGTACCGAGCCCTCGGGTGGCCGAAATGGCCGCAGCCTTGGGCGCCAAAATAATAGTGGACTGCCGTGGTGCCGGAACCGCGGCTTTGCTGGCGGCGCTACGGGACAATCCTGAGCCCGCCTCCTGATGCAAAGGATGGAAACGTGAGCGAAGCAGATTCCGATAAGGCAGCGAAACAACCCACGGGCAGCGATCCCGTCACCCCACCGAAGCCCGTCGAGAAAGAGAATAAGAGAGATTCGAAAGAGCCCCCCAAGGCTCCGCCGCCCAAAACGTCCCCTGTTGCTACGTCCGACTCCCGCGGCGGCGGCAAGGCGCTGGCCGGCTTGGCTTTATTGGTCGGCCTGGCCGGCCTGGCTGCTGGAGGCTACAGCGTCTGGCAGACTCAGCAGATGGCCGAGCAGGGGCGCCAGCAGCTCGATACGGCGCAGGCGGCGCGTGACCAGGCGAGTCAGCTGGACGCGCGCAGTCAACAACTGGACAGCCGCCTCGGGCGGCTGGAACAGCTGCCTTCGGCGGAGCAGCTTGAAGACCGGCGGCGCTTGTTGTCCGAGTTGCAAAGCGATCAGCAGCGGCTCTCGGGGCGGGTGGAGCAGGTTCTCGGGGCCAGCCGTGAACAATGGCGCCTGGCCGAGGCCGAGCACCTGTTGCGTATGGCGATGTTGCGCCTGTCGGCGATGCAGGACGTGAACAGTGCGCAATTGCTGATTGCCGAAGCTGACCTGATTCTGCGCAAGCAGGACGATCCGGGGGCGTACGGCGCCCGGCAGAAACTGCTGGAGGGGCTCGAAGCGTTGCGCAGTCTCCCGGATCTGGACAGGACTGGCTTGTTCATGCAATTAGGCGCATTGCGTGGTCAAGCCAATCAGCTCAGCGGCCTGGCCCCAGAATTCGAAAACGGCCCAGGCGAGCCAGATATGCAGGGCGAAAGTCGCTGGCGGCAATGGCTGGATGAGCTGACGCGCTACGTGCGGATCGATTTCAATGCGGGTACCGATGTCAAACCACTGCTGGCCGGCCAGAGCCTGGCGCAGGTCCGGCTCGCCCTATCATTGGCCATCGAACAGGCGCAGTGGGCGGTGCTCAATGGCAACGAACAGGTCTATCGACAATCGCTGGATCAGGCTGCCCGGTTGATCGAAGATCACTTCAGCGAGGAGAACGGCCAGAGCCGCGGTCTGCGTGATCGCATCGAGCAGCTTGCAAAGCGGCAGGTTGCGGTCAACCTGCCGGATCTGGCGCCGGCGCTGCAGGCCATGCAGGCCTATGTGCAAAAGCGTGAGTCGTCCCAGAACAGCGAACCTGCCGCGCCTGCTGAACGCAATGAGCCGGCCGGCGAGGCCGAACAGGCGGCCGAAGGGGATCTGCGCACATGAAGCGACTCGCCTTTGTTGTTCTTATCCTGCTGGCGGTGGCCGGCTTTTTCGGCTGGGCCATTTACCAGGACTCCGGCTACGTGCTGATCAGCTATGACCGCTTTCGCTACGAGTCGAGTTTCTGGATATTCCTGGGCTTGATCGCCTGTCTCTGGCTGCTGGCAATGGTGGTTCACTGGGTGATCGGATTGCTTCATACGTCCGGCGCGCTGGTCAATCCCTGGTCCCGGCGCCATCGGGCCCGTCGTGTCGCCAAGGCCTCGCGCGCGGGCTTGCGGGAGCTGGCCGAGGGTCAGTGGGGGCATGCGCTCGGACACCTGCGTATCGCCGCCGAGCATGATCGCCAGCCACTGGTGCATTATCTTGGTGCGGCCCGGGCCGCGAGCGAGCTGGGCGAATATGAGCAAAGTGACGAGTTGCTGCGCAAAGCGCGCGAGCGCGAACCCGAAGCCGGCCTGGCTGTTGGTCTGACACAAGCCCAGTTACAGATTGCTCGGGGCCAGTACGATGCGGCGCGTGAGTCTCTGAACGCATTGCACAGCGATCATCCTCGGCATCCCTATGTCCTGACCTTGCTTCAGCAACTCTACGTGCAGCTGCAGGACTGGAGCGCCCTTTGCCGGCTGCTGCCAGAGTTGCGCAAGCATCGCGTGCTGTCTCCCGCTCGGTTGGATGAGCTGGAGCGGCTGGCCTGGACCGCTGCCCTGGAACAGGTGGGGCAGGTGCAAGCCGCAACTGCTGAAGCTGCGCAGCAGGCGCTGAATCAATGCTGGCAGACCGTTCCGAACAAGTTGCGTAGCGAGCCGCTGCTGGTGCGTGCCTATACGGATGGCTTGAGCCGGTTGGGCGCGGAGGAAAAGGCGGAGGAAGTGCTGTATGCCGCTCTCAAGCGCGAATTCGATAATCTTTTGATCGAGCGTTACGGTCGCGTTCGCGGACGCGAGCCGTCGCGTCAATTAGCTCACGCGGAGACCTGGCTGAAGGCGCATCCGGGAAATCCAGAATTGCTGCTAGCGCTTGGCCGCCTGAGCCTTCGCAACGAGTTCTGGGGCAAGGCGCGCGACTATCTGGAAGCGAGCCTGCAGCTCGAGCATCGTCCGCAAACCTGCGCCGAGTTGGCGCGCTTGTTGGCCCAACTGGGTGACAAAGAGCGTAGCAATCGCCTATTTCAGGAAGGGCTCGGGCTTCTCGATCAGTCCAGCAGCAACCAGTTGCAGACGGTCAGCGGCGGCTAGCAATTAGTGAGCACGTGGCGTGACGGCCATCCCGTGCCGTTGCGCCAATTTCCGTATGGCTTGCAGCTCGCCGCGCGCAGCACTACCGTAGCGAACTTTTCCTGTCTGCGGAGTCACCATGAACCTGGCCAGCCCACGTTCGCTGTTTCTTCTGGCCTTCATCGGCTGCGTGCTGATGATGATCGCTGCACTGTATCTCGAGCATGTGGTCGGCCTCGCGCCATGCCCCCTATGCATCGTCCAGCGTATTTGCGTGATCGGCTTCGGCCTGGTCTGCCTGATCGGCGCGCTGCACGGGCCGCACAAAACCGGTCGTCGCGTATATTCGGTTCTGGCGCTGCTGTTCGCGGTGGCAGGCGGTGCAACCGCCATTCGCCAGATCTGGTTGCAGAACATGCCTGCCGACCAATTGCCGAGCTGCCTGCCCAGTCTCGAGTACATGATGGACGCGCTGCCGTTCCAAGAGATTGCCCGGCTGGTGCTCCACGGCACGGCCGAATGCGCCGAAGTCAGCTGGACATTGCTGGGCATGAGCATTCCTGAATGGACCTTGTTGGCCTTCATCGCAATGGTATTTTTCTGCCTCTGGCAGCTGCTGCGACGCGATTGAGGCTTTTTGTTCGGGTGAGCGAATGATCGCTGCGCTTGGCGGTCAATGATCCTGGGCAAAGCGATGGACGTTCGATTGCGCGGAGTAATTTTGATCTGTGCTGCTTGATGCTTCGACCGCCGCAGCTTAGTCTGCTCTGGCAGCGTCGGTATCCGTCCGTCGTTGCCACTCACCCAAGGCCGATATCCCAAGACAATAACCGTCTCGGAAGGCGCAACAGGCATCATCGATTAGGGAAGTGAGGTCATCATGCTCGAGAGCTGTCGGAACGCCCAGGAACGCTGGGGAGGTGTGCACCTGCTGATCGACCGCTGGCTGCAAGAACGCCATGCATTGATCAACGCATTCGATGGATTGCATGTCGGTGAGGCTGTTGCCAGCCGTTCCGCCTTGCAGAAATTCTGCGAAATTCTGCTCGACTACGTGTCGGCCGGTCATTTCGAAATCTACGAGCAACTGCTCAACGAAGCCGAGGCGTTTGGTGATGAGCGCGGCCTCGAGCTTGCCCGCCAGATTTATCCTCGAATCGAAGCCATTACCGAAGTAGCGGTGGCCTTCAATGACCGCTGTGATAAAGGCGATTGTCTGAACAGCCCAGGCTTGCCCGACGAATTGAAGCGACTGGGACCGTTATTACACGAGCGCTTCGAGTTGGAGGATTGCCTGATCGAAGTCCTCCATACCGCGCACAAGCAAACCGCCGCTACTGCCTGACACTGGCCCCAGTGTCCGGTTGTGTGTGACCGCATGCAGCCTCGGAAGTGGTCTGTAGAGAGGCCAGGGGATCGTTCGGTAATGGCAGTATCCATCTCGCCAGGAGGCGTCTTCATGCCTGCAAAGAAAAATCCCGTAAGCACTCCATTGCACTTGCTGCAGCAGCTTTCGCACAGCTTGGTAGTGCATCTGCAGAAGGCATGCGGCGAGGCACAGAGGGACGCCGAAGTCCTGCTGGCCCAGCTCGAAAAACAGCGGGGCAAGACGCAGGAGAAGATCGTCAAGGCGCGCGCCAAGCTTGATGACGCCGGTAATGCGGGCAAATCGAAGGCGCAGACCAAGGCTCGCGCCAAACTGGCTGAGCTGGACGACGTCCTCGCCGTGCTGCAGGCGCGGCAGAGTGAAACACTGAGTTATCTGGCTGAACTAAAACGCGACGCGGAGCAAAGCCTGAAATTGGCCCAGGGTGTTACCCAAGTCGAAAAGGCCGCCGCTCAAGCCCTGGCGTCACGAGAAAAGCCTGCCACCCCGCGAGCTGCAAGCAAAGCCAAAGCAGGTTCCAATACAGCCAAACCTGCCGCCGATGTTTCAGCAGGTAGCAACATAGCTTCAGGCAAGGCGCCTGTACGTGCGGCGCGCTCGCCTGCCCGCCGCGCCAGACCGGATGCCGCGAAAGCCAGCGCCGCGGAGAAGCCAGCCGAGGCCAAGACGCCTGCGACTAAAGCGCCGAGTGCTGCGCGTCCGGCCAGCACGGCTGGCAAGCCTGCCCCCGCCAAACCAGCTTCGACAGCCGCCAAGCCCGCGGCAGCGAAGAAACCGGCAGCGCGCAAGCCGGCCACTTCCAGGCGCGAAACAGCCGATCAGTCCTCGCCGATTGCGAGCTGAGCCGCTGCCGCGCATCGCAGTATCTCCACCGGCCTGCGCGTATCACCGCCCAGGTTGGCGCAGAGTCGCTCTAGCCAGCCGGTTGATTCTCGGGCCGTCGGCCAATGCTGCGCAACGTCCTGCAAACGCTTGAGTTGGATTTTCTCTGCGTGCAGTTCCAGCTTCTTCACCTGCGCGCGCAAACCTGCCAGATCGTTGTCGGCAGTGGCCGCCTCGCGCCAGCACTGGCGCAGATTACGCAGCGGCGCGACGACCTGAGTCCGCCAGTCATCGCTGATATCCTTCAGCTGCGCAAGCCGCGCCTCGTTACAGCCAATGCCGCGGCACTCCAGCCAGGCGCCAGCCAATAGCAAGCAGACATCTGCCCCCGCGGTTTGCAGTCCGAGGCAAGCCGTCTCCACATCAGGCTGCGCATAGCAGGCGAGGGCAAACGTCCATAGATCGTTACGTGTCATGAGCGTCGGTTTTTTTCGTAAGAGCCGGATGGATTTCCGAGCGACCTGATAAACTCCGCCGCCATTATGATCCGACTTCAGAACCTGACTCTACAGCGCGGGCCCCAGCGTCTGCTGGAAGGCGCCGAGCTGACCCTGCATCCTGGCCAGAAGGTCGGGCTGGTAGGCGCCAATGGCGCCGGCAAATCCAGCCTGTTTGCCCTACTGCGCGGCGAATTCACGGCTGACGGCGGCAACTGCCAACTGCCGCCGGACTGGCGTATCGCCCACATGCGCCAGGAGGTCGACACGCTCGATCGCCTGGCCGTCGATTATGTCCTCGATGGCGACACCGAATTGCGCCGTGTTCAGGCCGCACTGGTGACCGCCGAGGCTGCACACGACGGCACCGCATTGGCGCGTCTGCATACCGAACTCGACAATGCCGACGGTTATACCGCCGACGCTCGAGCGCGCAAGCTGCTCGCTGGTCTGGGGTTCGCCAACGAGCAGATGGATCTTCCGGTCAGCAGCTTTTCCGGCGGTTGGCGGATGCGCCTGAACCTGGCGCAGGCATTGATGTGCCCTTCGGATCTGCTGTTGCTCGACGAGCCCACCAACCACCTCGATCTGGATGCCATTCTCTGGCTGGAGGCCTGGCTCAAGAGTTATCCAGGCACCCTCATGCTCATCTCTCATGACCGCGACTTTCTCGACGAGGTGGTCGGCAACGTGGTGCATGTCGAACAACGCAAGCTGACCCTCTATCGCGGTGGTTATTCGGCATTCGAACGAGCCCGTGCCGAGCGCCTGGCTCAGCAGCAGCAGGCGTTCGAAAAGCAGCAGGCGCAGCGCGAGCACATGGAGGATTTTATTCGGCGCTTCAAGGCCAAGGCGAGCAAGGCGCGCCAGGCTCAGAGCCGGATCAAGGCGCTCGAGCGGCTGGAGGAGCTGGCCCCGGCGCATATCGATTCGCCGTTCGACTTCGTGTTCCGTGAGGCAGACAAAGTCTCCAGCCCGTTGCTGGATCTGGCCGAGGGCCGTCTCGGCTATGGCGACAAGCTGGTGCTGGACAAGGTCAAGCTGCAGCTGGTTCCCGGCGCGCGGATCGGGCTGCTCGGTCCCAACGGTGCGGGCAAGTCGACGCTGATCAAGACGCTGGCCAACGAACTGCAACCCCTGAGCGGTCGTCTGCAGCGCGGTGAAAATCTGGTGATCGGCTATTTCGCGCAGCATCAACTCGACGCGCTGGATGCCAAGGCTAGCCCGCTGTTGCACTTGCAGCGCATCGCGCCGGGTGAGCGCGAGCAGGTTCTGCGCGATTTTCTGGGTGGTTTCGATTTTCGCGGCAATCGCTGTGACGAGCCGGTCCTGAACTTCTCCGGTGGTGAAAAGGCGCGTCTGGCGCTGGCGTTGATCGCCTGGGGCAAGCCCAACCTGTTGCTGCTCGACGAGCCGACCAACCACCTCGATCTGGAGATGCGCCTGGCGCTGACGTTGGCGTTGCAGGACTTCGAGGGAGCTGTGCTGGTGGTGTCGCATGACCGTCACCTGCTCAAGAGCACCACCGACGAGTTTCTATTGGTGGCAGAAGGGCGGGTCGCCACATTTGACGGGGATCTCGAAGACTATGCGCGCTGGCTGGTGGACTATCGTGCCCGTCAGCAGCCGGCGAATGCTGCCGAGCCGGTCGGCGACAAAACCGACAAGCGCGCCGTGCGTCAGGCGGCGGCTGCGCTGCGGCAGCAACTGGCGCCGGTCAAACGGCAGGCAGACAAACTCGAAAAGGATCTGGCCGGGATCCAGGAAAAGCTTGCCGTGGTGGAGCAACGCCTCGGGGACACCGCCCTCTACGAGGCGGCGCGCAAGGACGAATTGCGCGAATTGCTGGCCGCGCAGGCGGAGCTGAAGGTGCGTGAGGGCGAGTTGGAAGAGGCCTGGCTGATTGCGCTGGAAGCGCTCGAAACCTTGCAAGTTCAGCTTGAGGGCAGCGTATGAACGAGTCATTGCTGTTTCTTTCCCAGCAATGGCGGGCCCCTTTGCTGCTTGGGCTGCAGGTCCTGCTGATCCTGTTGATCGCTTTTGTGCTGCAGCGGCTGGTGGTTCGGGGGCTGACAAGGCTCGGTAGTCATTATCCGCTTCCGCCTGAATTGCTTCTGCCCCTGCGTGGCGGTATTCGCTGGTTGATCATCGGTGGCGCGCTGATCATGGTGCTTGAGCGCTTCGGCGTGTCAGCGACCGTGCTGTGGACCGCCTTGTCCGGGTTCGTTGCCGTGGCGGCGGTCGCCTTCTTCGCTATCTGGAGCGTTTTGTCCAACCTGCTTTGCGCCGTGCTGATCATGGCCGTCGGGCCGTTTCGATTGGGCGATCTGGTGGAATTGGTGGAAAGCGCCGACAAGCCCATCGTCAAGGGCCGCGTCATCGATATCAATCTGTTGTACACCACGCTTGAAGAGAGCAGCGAGGGTGGAACCACGGCGATTGTCCAGGTGCCCAACAGTTTGTTCTTCCAGAAGGTGCTGCGTCGCTGGCGCGGAACCGATATTCAGGCACACATTCACAGCACCCACGAGTAAACAATATGGAATGGCTTAGCAATCCAGAAATATGGATCGCGTTTCTGACCCTGACCGCCCTGGAGATCGTCCTCGGTATCGACAACATTATTTTCATTTCCATCCTCGTCGGACGGCTGCCCAAGGAACAGCAGCCGAAGGCTCGCTTCTTCGGACTGGCGCTGGCGATGGTGACGCGGATTCTCTTGTTGCTGTCGATCGCCTGGGTGATGCGCCTGACCAATGAGCTGTTTTCTGTCTTCGAACATGGTGTATCCGGGCGCGATCTGATTCTGTTCTTTGGCGGCCTGTTCCTGCTGTTCAAGAGCACCATGGAAATCTGGCACAGCGTCGAGGGCGAAGAGGAAGCGGAAAGCTCAGCCGGTGGCGCCGTGAAGGCGGGCTTCATCGGCATCATTCTGCAGATTGCCGTGATCGACATTGTGTTTTCGCTCGACTCGGTGATCACCGCCGTTGGCCTGGTGGACAACGTCGCGGTCATGGTTGCGGCGATCATCATTGCCGTCGGCGTAATGATGCTCGCTGCGGGCACCATCAGCGACTTCATCGAGAAGCATCCGACGCTGAAGATTCTTGCGTTGTCGTTCCTGATCGTGGTGGGCACCTTGCTGGTGGCCGAGGCTTTCGGTGCACATGTGCCCAAGGGATACGTTTACTTCGCCATGGCGTTCTCGCTAGGGGTCGAAGCGCTCAACATTCGTATGCGCAAAGCGATGAAGCGCAAGCTGAAAGACCCGCTCAAACTCGGCAAGGACCTGCCGGACTGAGGCGGTATGTCCGCTGCGCCTACCCGGCGCAGCGGTTACTGGAGGATCAACCATGACGCTTGAAACCTGGCTTGCCTTCTTTGTCGCCTGTTGGATCATCAGCCTGTCGCCGGGGGCCGGGGCGATCGCCTCGATGTCTTGCGGTTTGCAGTACGGCTTCTGGCGTGGCTACTGGAATGCCATCGGTCTACAGATTGCGCTGGCGTTGCAGATCGCGGTTGTGGCAGCGGGTGTCGGTGCGGTGCTGGCGACCTCCTCGCTGGCCTTTAGCCTGATCAAGTGGTTCGGTGTCGCCTATCTGCTGTGGCTCGCTCTGAAGCAGTGGAGGGCGCTGCCATCGATGCTCGACGACAGTGCCGCGCCGAGGCCGATTGGCCGACCGCTGACGCTGGTGTTGCGCGGTTTTCTGGTCAATGCCAGCAACCCCAAGGCCATCGTGTTCATTCTTGCGGTGCTGCCGCAGTTTCTAGACCCGCAGCGAGACCTGGTGCTGCAATACCTGCACATGGGCGCCACCATGGTTCTGGTCGATCTGATCGTCATGGCCGGCTATACCGGGTTGGCGGCGAAGGTGCTGCGACTGCTACGCACGCCTCGCCAGCAGCGTTTGGTCAATCGCAGCTTCGCCGCCATGTTCGCCGGCGCGGCGGCGTTGCTGGCGACGGTACGGCGGGCGGTGGTATGACGGCGGTCGAGCCGCTGCGGGTATGGGTCGATGCCGATGCATGCCCCAAGGCGGCGAAGGAGCAACTGATCAAGTTTGCGCTCAAACGCAAATTCGAAGTGCTACTGGTGGCGGGGCAGAGCCAGATCAAGCCGGCCTTCGCCTGTGTGCGGCTGATTGTCGTGCCGAGTGGCCCGGACGCGGCGGACGACTATCTGGTCGATCATGCCCAGCCGGGCGAGCTGGTGATTTGCAGCGACGTCCCGCTGGCTGATCGCCTGGTCAAAAAGGGGGTTGCTGTGCTCGATCCACGCGGTCGCGAATTCGATGAGCGCAACATGGGCGATCGTTTGGCAGTGCGCAACCTGTTCACCGACCTGCGTGAACAGGGCCAGGCCAGTGGCGGTCAGGCGGCCTATGGCGAGCGGGATCGCCAGGCGTTCGCCAATGCGTTGGATCGCCTGCTGACTCAGCTGATGCGAGCCAGAGCTCGCTAGACGAGCGTGGGCGGTGACGATGCGACGCTCGGCATCTGCGCGCGGCCGACATCCAGCAGGGCTTAGCCGCAGAGATAAGTGCCGGTGCCCACTGCGACCAACACGCCTTCCTCGTTGTGCAGCTCGGAGCGAACCACCGCTACCTTGTTGCCGGAACGCAACAGGGTTGCACTGGCGCTGAAACGCTTGCCTCGTCCTGGACGCAGGTAGTCGATTCGCAAGTCGATAGTGCCGAGGCGGGAGAGGCGCAAGGCGCGCTCCTCGGTGCTCAGGTGCTGATGCTTCTCGAAGGCTCCGACCATTGCCATGGCACCGCCGACGACATCGAGCAACGAGGCGATAACGCCGCCATGAAGAATGCCATGGAAGAAATTGCCGACCAGCTCCTGTTTCATCGGCAAATGCATCACCACGCGCTGGCGAGACACTTCGTCCAGCTCGATGCCCAGGTATTCATTGAATGGGATGCGCTCGAAGAGCTGACGCACGGCGTGTTGTTGCTCTTCGATGGTATCGATTGGGTGCTGAGGCATGAGCATGGCTTCCTGGCAGATCAGGCCAAACTGCCGGAGAGCGATCGGCTTGACCAGTGGCGCGGCGGGTGCGCCGGTACGATTGGCCGTATAGCCATGGACGGCCTCCAGCCCAGGTCTGGGCGCGGGAATGGAGGCCGACGCGGAAGGTAGCTATTTGCCGGTAAGCTCAAGCACTCGGTCGACCATTTTGTAGATGCCTGACGCCGCCTCGCTGATCGATTGCGCGAGCATATAAGCAGGCGTCGTTACCAGCTTGTACTTGGAGTCTTCGACGATTTCCGTGACTTCGCATGCCTGGTGTTCGGCACCCATTTCCCGTGATGCAGCGGCGGCTGGATCGTCATCATTCCCCAGCGTGCAGACCACGCCGGGTCCGAAGATCTGTGCGGCCATGGTGGGTGCTATGCACATCATGCCGACCGGTTTGCGGGCTGTGGCGAAAGCTTGCGCAACCGATAGCACCTCAGGAAGAATCGTGCAGCCGGCTCCTTGAGTGGCGAAGTCGGAGAGGTTCTTCGCTGCGCCAAACCCGCCCGGCATGATCAGCGCATCGAAGTCATCGGCGTTCGCTTCGCTCAGTTCCTTGATCTCGCCTCGAGCCAGACGCGCGGACTCGATCAGCACGTTGCGGCTCTCCGGCATTTCATCGCCGGTCAGGTGATTAATCACATGCATCTGTTCGATGTTGGGGGCGAAGCATTGGACCGTGGCGCCCCGTTGATCCAGGCGTAGCAAGGTAATCACGCTCTCGTAGATTTCCGAGCCGTCGTACACGCCACAGCCGGAAAGAATCACGGCGACTTTTCTGTTCATTGGATACTCCTGGTCAAAGTCAGCGGCCCAGCAACAGAGCTGGGCGAAGGCTCTCGATGCTAATCCCTGACGAGATTGAAGGTAAGCCCGTGCCTTGCATGGTTGGATGCGCCATTGTGACGAGTGTTCATTCGGCGCAGACGCCGGCCGACAGGCTTTAATCCAAAGGTTGGTCGATCAAAGCACTGGCAGTGCCTGCCTTGGGTGGCGACAATGACGGCAATCGGTGGCCCGTGGATGACGCTGTCATCATCTGGTCACTTAGTCGGCCTATAAACGTCATATTCGCCCGCCTTGCGGGCCAGGAGTCCGTCGTGAGTTTCATTCCTGCCAATCGATTGTTTCCCGCTACTCGCTTGCGCCGTAACCGTCGCGATGAGTTTTCTCGTCGGCTGGTTCGCGAGAACGTGCTGAGCGTGGACGATCTGATTCTGCCGGTGTTCGTGCTCGACGGTGAAAACCGCCGCGAGCAGGTGCCGTCGATGCCAGGTGTGGAGCGACTGTCCGTCGACCTGCTGTTGAGGGAGGCTGAAGAGTGGGTGGCGTTGGGCATTCCTGCGCTGGCTCTATTCCCGGTTACCCCGTTGGAGAAGAAATCGCTCGATGCCTCTGAAGCGTGGAACCCGGATGGCATCGCCCAGCGAGCGACGCGTGCACTGCGTGAACGCTTCCCGGAACTCGGCGTCATCACTGATGTAGCTCTCGACCCGTTCACTACGCATGGTCAAGACGGGATACTGGACGAGCACGGCTACGTGCAAAACGACGTCACCGTCGATGCGCTGGTCCGGCAGGCGTTGTCCCATGCGGAGGCGGGCGCCCAGGTGGTGGCACCATCAGACATGATGGACGGGCGTATCCAGGCGATTCGTGAAGCGCTCGAAGTCGCCGATCACCACAACGTGCGCATCATGGCCTACTCGGCCAAGTACGCCAGCGCCTATTACGGCCCGTTCCGCGATGCGGTCGGCTCAGCTGGAAACCTGGGCAAAGGTAGCAAGAACACCTATCAGATGGACCCAGCCAATGGGGACGAGGCGCTGCATGAAGTGGGTGCCGATTTGGCCGAAGGCGCCGACATGGTCATGGTCAAGCCCGGGATGCCCTATCTGGATATTTTGTGGCGCGTCAAAGATGCCTTTCGCGTGCCTACGTTCGTCTATCAGGTCAGCGGTGAATATGCGATGCATATGGCGGCCATTCAGAACGGCTGGCTGAGCGATGCGGTGATCCTCGAATCGCTGACAGCCTTCAAACGCGCTGGCGCCGATGGCATCCTGACTTATTTCGCCAAGCAGGCGGCACAACAATTGAAACAGGGGCGATAAGCCCTTCCGAGGCAGATTGATGACTACTCAAGGACTCAGCGAGAGCGAATTGCAGCTTGCCTCCGCCGGTGAGGCGCCGTTGCCGCCGGAGCTTTCGCAAGAAGCGGAGAAGGTGGAAGACGTGCCAGCGCCGCCGCCGGTGCAACCGGTGCCGAACCTGGACGACAACAGTCTCTATATCCATCGGGAGCTGTCGCAGCTGCAATTCAATATCCGCGTGCTGGAGCAGGCGTTGGATGAGTCCTACCCGCTTCTGGAGCGGCTGAAGTTCCTGCTGATCTTCTCCAGCAACCTCGACGAGTTCTTCGAGATTCGGGTCGCGGGGTTGAAGAAGCAGGTCACCTTCGCTCGCGAACAGGCAGGGGCCGATGGCCTGCAGCCGCACCAAGCCCTGGCGCGGATCTCTGATCTGGTCCATGAGCAGGTCAATCGACAGTATTCGATACTCAATGAGGTGTTGCTGCCGGAACTGGCCAAGCACCAAGTGCGCTTTATCCGTCGACGGCACTGGACGACGAAGATCAAGACTTGGGTGCGTCGCTATTTCCGTGACGAAATCGCGCCGATTATCACCCCGATCGGCCTGGATCCGACTCATCCGTTCCCGTTGCTGGTGAACAAGAGCCTGAACTTCATCGTCGAGCTGGAGGGCATCGATGCCTTTGGACGCGACTCGGGGCTGGCGATCATTCCGGCTCCGCGGCTGCTGCCACGAGTGATACGCGTCCCCGAAGAGGTAGGCGGTCCAGGTGCCAATTACGTGTTCCTGTCATCTATGATCCATGCCCATGCGGACGACCTGTTCCATGGCATGAAGGTCAAGGGCTGCTATCAGTTCCGTCTGACGCGAAACGCTGACCTATCGGTCGACACAGAGGATGTCGAGGATCTGGCACGGGCGCTGCGGGGCGAGCTGATCTCCCGGCGATATGGCGATGCGGTGCGGCTGGAGGTGGTGGACACCTGCCCGTCGCACCTGGCCGATTTCCTGCTCAAGCAGTTCAGCCTGAGCGAAAGCGAACTCTATCGGGTCAACGGTCCGGTCAACCTGACCCGACTGTTCGGCATCACCGGGCTGGATAGCCACCCGGAATTGCAATACACGCCGTTCACGCCGGCGATCCCCAAGCTGCTGCAAAACAGTGAGAATATTTTCAGCGTTGTCGGCAAGCAGGACATTCTGCTGCTGCATCCTTACGAGTCGTTCACGCCTGTGGTCGACCTTCTGCGCGAGGCCGCCAAGGATCCTTGTGTGCTGGCGGTCAAACAGACGCTGTATCGCTCCGGCGCCAACTCGGAAATCGTCGACGCGCTGGTTGAAGCGGCGCGTAACGGCAAAGAAGTCACGGCGGTGATCGAGCTGCGGGCGCGCTTCGACGAGGAGTCCAACCTGCAGCTGGCGAGCCGACTCCAGCAGGCCGGTGCTGTGGTGATCTACGGCGTGGTCGGCTACAAGACCCACGCCAAGATGATGCTGATCCTGCGCCGCGAAAATGGCGAATTGCGGCGCTATGCGCATCTCGGGACCGGCAACTACCACGCCGGCAATGCCCGGCTGTACACCGATTACAGTCTGCTGACCTCGGATGATGCGCTCTGTGAAGACGTGTCCAAACTGTTCAGTCAGTTAATCGGCATGGGCAAGACCATGCGCATGAAGAAACTGCTGCATGCGCCGTTCACCCTGAAGAAAGCGCTGCTCGATATGATCGCCCAGGAAACCCAGCAGGCCAGCGAAGGCAAGCCGGCGCATATCATCCTCAAGATCAACTCGCTGACCGACGCGAAGATGATTCGTGCCTTGTACAAGGCCAGTCAGACCGGCGTGCGGATCGACCTGATCGTGCGAGGAATGTGCTGCTTACGTCCGGGCGTGGTTGGTGTTTCGCACAACATTCAAGTGCGTTCGATCATAGGTCGCTTCCTCGAGCACAGCCGAGTCTTCTACTTTCTCAACGGTGGCGACGAAAAGCTCTATCTGTCCAGCGCCGACTGGATGGAGCGTAATCTGGACCGTCGGGTAGAAACGTGCTTTCCAGTAGAGGGCAAGAAGCTGATCACGCGGGTGAAAAAGGAGTTGGAAGGCTTCCTCACCGATAATACGCAGAGCTGGGTGCTGCAGTCCGATGGCGGTTACCTGCGCAACAGCCCGAGTGGCAACCAGAACCCGCGTAACGTTCAGAACGCGCTGTTGGAGCGCCTAGGCAGCCCTACCGCACGCTGACCAGTCACGGTGCGCTTGCCGGCTGCGTGCGGTTCGGCCTGCAAGGCGCACTCAGCGCACCGTTAGGGTGAAGTCGATCCGATTCAGCCACTCAGCCTCCAAGGCGAAGTCGGCCTGGGTCAGCGGATTGTTTTCCAGCCAGCCTTCAGGGAAAGCCACGTCGAGACTGTTGTCGCCGGCTTTGAGCGTGAACGCTGGCGCCTGCTGCGGCCCGCGGATGTGATGGAACAGGATAGCGAAGCGCAGCAGCACGCAGAGCCGGGTAAGCTTCACGCCGTCTTCGCTCAGCTCTTCGAACTTCTGGCTCGGTATGTTGCGGCGATGGCCGCGCACGAGTAGGGCGAGCATTTGCTGGTCCTGACGAGAAAAGCCTGGAAGATCGGAGTGCTCGATCAGGTAGGCGCCGTGCTTGTGGTAGTGATAGTGCGCGATATCCAGACCCACTTCGTGAATCCGCGCAGCCCAGCGCAGCAACTCACGGTGCCAGTCCTCGTCCAGGCCCCAGTCGGACGACACTTGGTCGAGCGCTTCCAGCGCCTTGCTTTCGACCCGCGCCGCCTGCTCGATATCGACGTGATAACGCTCCATGAGAAAACTAAGGGTACGATCGCGGATATCTTCATGGTGATGACGGCCGATGAGGTCGTAGAGCACGCCTTCACGCAGTGCGCCTTCGGAATGAGCCATGCTGGTGAGCTCCAGCGCATCGAAGATCGCTTCGAGGATGGCCAGGCCTGCCGGAAAGATGGCTCGACGATCCGGCTTGATGCCGTCCATGTCGAGCTTGTCCACCTCGCCCAGCTTGAAGAGTTTGCGCTTGAGCCAGCCAAGCCCTTCGCTGGTGACTTGGCCACTGCTCAGCCCGGCGCCCTTGATTGCGAGACCGATAGCGCGGATGGTGCCGGACGCACCCACCGCATCCTGCCAGCCGAGCCGGCGCAAACCGTGCTCGATACTCATCAGCTCCAGCCGTGCTGCCGTATAGGCCTGGGCGTAGCGCGCGGCGGTAATCTTGCCATCACGGAAGAAGCGCTGAGTGAAACTCACGCAGCCCATCTGCAGGCTTTCGCGTAGCAGCGAGTCAAATCCCTGGCCGACAATGTACTCGGTGCTGCCGCCGCCGATGTCGACCACCAACCGCTTGCCGGCGGCCGACGGGAAGGTGTGCGATACGCCAAGATAGATCAGGCGTGCCTCCTCGCGGCCGGAAATCACTTCCACCTGATGATCGAGGATCGCCTCGGCCTGACGGATGAATTGCGCACGATTGCGGGCTTCCCGCAGGGCATTGGTGCCCACCACACGTACCGTTCCCTGAGGCAGGTGATTGACCAACTGCGCGAAACGGCGCAAACAGTCGAGACCACGCTGCATGGCGTCATCGTCGAGCATCCGGTTTTCATCGATGCCTGCGGCCAGCTGGACCTTCTCACCGAGCCGCTCGATGATGCGCATTTCGCCGTTGCTAGTGCGGGCCAGCACCATGTGAAAGCTGTTCGATCCGAGATCGAGGGCGGCGATCATCGGAGAAGGTTCGGCGGCTGGTGGGCGCATGGGGCAGTCTCTGTGCAAAACCCCGACATCCTGACATGATCATCGACATTCGCCAACGCACAACGTCCATACGAAGCGTCCGGTTATCGGTCCCACAGCTTGCGACCCGTTGCCATTCGGCGATTGTCCAAGTGACAGGCTGCGGCTTTCGGTCCGCACCAAGCCGGGCTATGATGGCATCACTTTCTGTTTTGACCCTGGAGAAAATCCATGAGCGAATACATCAATAATGTCAGCGACAGCAGTTTCGAGCAGGACGTGCTCCAGGCAGATGGTCCTGTGCTGGTCGATTACTGGGCTGAGTGGTGTGGCCCGTGCAAGATGATCGCTCCTGTGCTCGACGAGATTGCCAAGGAATATGAGGGTAAGCTCAAAGTCTGCAAACTGAACATTGACGAGAACCAGGAAACTCCGCCGAAGTATGGCGTTCGCGGCATTCCTACTCTGATGCTGTTCAAGAACGGTAATGTCGAAGCCACCAAGGTAGGCGCTCTATCGAAGTCGCAGCTGGCTGCATTTCTCGACAGCAATATCTGAGTCAACGCTCCGTTTTAAAAAGCCCTCGCTAATGCGGGGGCTTTTTTTAACTGCAGAGTGGACGCTTCGTCTGAGCAGTGCTAAATTCGGATTCGCGACGCTTCTTCCGTCGCCCTCTGCATGCCGTCGCCGACGCACTTCCGCCTCATAAAGCACAACGAACTCCGTTCGTCTCTTGCTGCGCGGCTTCTCAAGCTAATCGCTTTCTTCATCCCTTCTGACTCTTTCTATGAATCTGACCGAACTTAAGCAAAAGCCCATCACCGAACTGCTGGAAATGGCCGAAGAGATGGGCATCGACAACATGGCCCGTTCGCGCAAGCAGGACGTGATTTTCTCGCTGCTGAAAAAGCACGCCAAAAGCGGTGAGGAAATCTCCGGTGATGGCGTGCTGGAGATTCTCCAGGATGGCTTCGGCTTCCTGCGCTCCGCGGATTCTTCCTATCTCGCCGGACCAGACGACATTTATGTCTCGCCGAGCCAGATTCGCCGCTTCAACCTGCGTACCGGCGACACCATTGTCGGCAAGATCCGGCCACCGAAAGAGGGCGAGCGCTACTTCGCGCTGCTCAAGGTCGACACGATCAACTTTGATCGGCCGGAAAACGCCAAGAACAAGATTTTGTTCGAGAACCTGACGCCTCTTTTCGCCAACAAGCGGTTGACGATGGAAGCCGGTAACGGCTCCACCGAAGACCTGACTGGACGGGTGATCGACCTCTGCGCGCCGATCGGCAAGGGTCAGCGCGGCCTCATCGTCGCGCCGCCGAAAGCGGGCAAGACCATCATGCTGCAGAACATCGCCAGCAATATCACCCGCAATAACCCCGAGTGCCATCTGATCGTCCTGCTGATCGACGAGCGCCCGGAAGAAGTGACCGAGATGCAGCGTACCGTGCGCGGTGAAGTGGTTGCCTCCACCTTCGACGAGCCGCCGACCCGCCACGTGCAGGTCGCCGAAATGGTGATCGAGAAGGCCAAGCGCCTGGTCGAGCACAAGAAGGACGTGGTCATCCTGCTGGATTCCATCACTCGTCTGGCGCGCGCCTACAACACCGTGATCCCGAGCTCCGGCAAAGTGCTGACCGGTGGTGTCGATGCCCATGCCCTGGAGAAGCCCAAGCGTTTCTTCGGTGCGGCGCGCAACATCGAGGAAGGCGGCAGCCTGACCATCCTCGCGACCGCGCTGGTTGAAACCGGCTCGAAGATGGACGAGGTGATCTACGAGGAATTCAAGGGCACCGGTAACCTCGAGTTGCAGCTGGATCGCCGCATCGCCGAGAAGCGTGTGTTCCCGGCAATCAACATCAACCGTTCCGGCACCCGTCGCGAAGAGTTGCTGACCAGTGAGGAAGAGCTTCAGCGCATCTGGATCCTGCGCAAGCTGCTGCACCCGATGGACGAAAGCGCTGCCATCGAGTTCCTGCTCGACAAGCTCAAGGACACCAAGACCAACGATGAATTCTTCATGTCCATGAAGCGCAAGTAAGCGTCCGGTCGTTACCGCCGAGGCCGGGGAAACCCGGCCTTTGTCTGTCTGCAGGTTTCGGAATCGTCGGCGCGAAGGCTAAACTCTGCGCCCCGAAACCTGCTGGCCATGCGAGGCTCAAGCATGCAGTACCGCGATTTGCGCGACTTTATCAGCGGCCTGGAACAGCGCGGTGAACTCAAGCGCGTTTCGACAGCCGTCTCTCCTATTCTGGAAATGACCGAGATTTGCGATCGCACGCTGCGCAAGCAGGGTCCCGCGTTGCTGTTCGAGAACCCGACCGGCTTCGACATGCCGGTTCTCGGCAATCTTTTTGGCAC
The DNA here is from genome assembly GCF_000590475.1 of Stutzerimonas stutzeri. Classification (NCBI taxonomy): domain Bacteria; kingdom Pseudomonadati; phylum Pseudomonadota; class Gammaproteobacteria; order Pseudomonadales; family Pseudomonadaceae; genus Stutzerimonas; species Stutzerimonas stutzeri. Next base: position 507,061 of record NZ_CP007441.1, read on the forward strand.
GCCCAAGCGAGTCGCATTGGGAATGGGCGCCGAGGAGGTGTCGGAGTTGCGCGAGATCGGCAAGCTGCTGGCCTTTCTCAAGGAACCGGAGCCGCCGAAGGGGCTCAAGGATGCCTGGAGCAAGCTGCCGATTTACAAGAAAGTCATCAGCATGGCGCCCAAGGTGCTCAAGGACGCGCCTTGCCAGGAAGTGGTGCTGGAGGGCGACGATGTCGACCTGTCCAAGTTGCCAGTGCAGACCTGCTGGCCTGGCGATGCTGGGCCGCTGATCACCTGGGGCCTGACCATCACCAAGGGGCCGAACAAGGAACGGCAGAACCTGGGGATCTACCGGCAACAGGTAATCGGCCGCAACAAGGTGATCATGCGCTGGCTCAGCCATCGCGGCGGCGCGCTGGATTTTCGTGAATGGTGCGACAAGTACCCCGACCGCCCGTATCCCGTCGCGGTAGCGTTGGGCGCCGATCCTGCGACCATTCTCGGCGCGGTCACGCCGGTGCCCGATTCGCTGTCCGAGTATGCCTTTGCCGGCCTGTTGCGCGGCAGCCGCACCGAGCTGATCAAATGCCGAGGCAGTGATCTGCAAGTGCCGGCCGGCGCCGAGATCGTGCTCGAGGGCTATATCCAGCCCGGCGAGATGGCCGACGAAGGGCCCTATGGCGACCATACCGGCTACTACAACGAGGTTGATCGCTTCCCGGTGTTCACCGTCGAGCGCATCACCAAGCGTCGCGATGCGATTTATCACAGCACTTACACCGGGCGACCGCCCGACGAGCCGGCCATACTCGGCGTAGCGCTCAACGAAGTCTTCGTGCCGATTCTGCAGAAGCAGTTCCCTGAGATCACCGACTTCTATCTGCCACCCGAAGGCTGTTCCTATCGCATGGCGGTGGTGACTATGAAAAAGCAGTACCCTGGTCATGCCAAGCGCGTGATGCTGGGTGTCTGGAGTTTCCTGCGGCAGTTCATGTACACCAAATTCGTGATCGTCACCGATGACGACATCAATGCGCGCGACTGGAACGATGTCATCTGGGCGATCACCACGCGCATGGACCCTAAGCGCGATACCGTGCTGATCGAAAACACCCCTATCGACTACCTCGATTTCGCCTCCCCGGTATCTGGCCTAGGCAGCAAGATGGGGCTCGATGCCACGCACAAATGGCCGGGCGAGACTAGTCGTGAATGGGGCCGTGCCATCGTTCAGGACGAGGCAGTCAAGCGCCGGGTCGACGAACTCTGGACCGAGCTGGGCATCGATTGATGACTGGTAGTCGTTATTTCAGGTTTTTGAATAGATGAAAGTTACGCTGCAACCTTCCGGCGCGGTACTCGACGTCCAACGTGGCGAGCGAATACTCGACGCTGCCCGGCGCCTGGGCTACGACTGCCCGCAGGCCTGTCGCAACGGTAATTGCCTGATCTGCGCGGCATTGTTGGTGAGCGGCCGGGTGCGCCAGCGTGGAGAAAGCCACGATCATGGCGAAATCTTTACGTGCCTGGCCGAACCGGAAGAAGATTGCGTTCTGCTGTGGGACGGCGTGCTTGCTCCAGGTGAATTGCCGGTACGCACGCTCAGCTGCCAATTAATCAGTTGCGAAGCGGTGGGCGGCGACGTGTTTCGGCTACTGCTTCGCGCACCTGCGGGCAAGCCGCTACGCTATCACGCCGGCCAGTACCTACTGCTGGAGCGAGAAGATGGCGAATTCAGCGCTTTTTCGCTGGCGTCCGCGCCCGCACGCGGGCGTGAACTGGAGTTGCACGTGCTGGCGCGCGAGCCGTCGTCGATTGGACTGCTCGATTTCATCAGGCGCAAGGGCATGGCCAAGATCCAGATGCCGTTCGGTGACACGCATCTGGCCGAGCTACCGGACGGTCCGCTGGTGCTGATCGCGGCGGGAACCGGCATGGCGCAGATGCACAGTTTGATCGAATATTGCCGGGGCGAAGGGTTCGCGCATCCGGTGCATCTGTATTGGGGAGTGCGTCGGCCGGAAGATTTTTATCAGCTTCCACATTGGGAGGAGTGGCGGCGCATGCCGAATCTTTCGCTCCATCAGGTCGTCAGCGACGTCTGCGGCTGGCAGGGGCGTTGCGGCATGCTGCATGAAGCCGTCTGCGAAGATTTCACCGATCTGAAGCCGGTTCACGTCTATGCCAGCGGCTCTCCGGCAATGATCTACGGCACGCTGGACGCGCTGGTTGAAGCGGGAATGGATGCAGCGCAGATGCGTGCCGACGTGTTCGCGTATGCGCCAAGGGAGCCCTAGCGGGCTGCTTGGTTAGTGGAGCCGGTAGACTTTGAGGGCCTTCTCCGTAGGGTCCTCGGCAGGCTTGACGATTGACCGAAAGCCGCCCGCAGCGCCGTTACCGGCGCGCAGTGTTTTTCGAGTGCCGCCCCGGCTTAACGTACCTGCCGTTGCTGTAGCAACAGGTTGTTGTAACCGCTTGCCGCCAGGGTTTTCTGCGCTTGGCCAAGCAGCTCCCGATTGGCGAAGGGGCCGACCAGCACACGGTACCAGTCTTCGTCGCGCACGGTGACATTCTCGACCCGCACATCCTGACCCAGCAGAATGATCTGCGCCCTGACTTTCTCCGCGTCGGGTTTCTTGCGAAACGATCCGGCTTGCAGAAAGAACTGGGTAACCGGCGCCTTGGCGACCATGGGAGGCGGTGGCGGCACTTGACCGCTCAGTGCAGCTTCCGCGCGGGCGGCGTCGATCTTGGCGGCCTCTTCGGGTGTGACCGGTTTTGGCTGCTCCGGCTTCGGCTCTTCTGGCGGCAGGATCACTTCCGACTCAGGCAGTAACGTATAGAAGTCGTATTTCGGCTTCACCGGCTGGCCGCTTGCCTGCGTGGAGCGCTTTGGCGGCTCTTTAGGTTTGGGCGTGTCTTTGGCGCGCTTGATCTCATCTCCGCCGGGCTCGAGGTTCATCAGAAACATGATGAACCCACCAATGACCAGCCCACAGACCAGCCAAATCCAGCCGGGAACAGGCTTCTTGGCGGGCGCTTGGTAGCGGCTCGCTCCGCGTTTCGGCGCGGGTTTCTTCCTGGCTGCCACTTACATTCGCTCCAGCGTTTCGAGGCCAAGCAGTTCCAAGCCCTGCTTGAGCGTCTTGCCGGTCAGCGCGGCGAGGCGCAGGCGGCTTTCTTTCAGGGCCTCGCTCTCTGCGGCGAGTATGGGGCAGTGCTCGTAGAAACTGGAGAACAGCCCGGCCAGGTCGTACAGGTAGCTGCACAGCAGATGCGGAACGCCCTTTTCACCGACGCCGTTCAGCACCTCGGTGAACTGAGCGAGTTTCGCGCCTAATGCCTGTTCCTGTTCGGCGTCCAGTTGTATCTGGCCGCCAAGTCCGCTCATGCCAGTGCCCAATTTGCGGAATACGCTGGCCACACGGGTATAGGCGTAAAGCAGGTAGGGGGCGGTGTTGCCTTCGAAGCTGAGCATTTGCTCGAAATTGAAGCTGTAATCGCTGGTGCGGTGCTTCGACAGATCCGCATATTTCACGGCGCCGATCCCGACGGCGTGAGCGATCTGACGTAATTCTGCTTCATCCAGCTCCGGATTCTTGTCCTGTACCAAGCTGTAGGCGCGCTGCTCGGCTTCGTTGAGCAGGTCGACGAGCTTCACGGTGCCACCGTCGCGGGTCTTGAAGGGGCGGCCGTCGGCACCGTTCATGGTGCCGAAGCCCATGTGCTCGAGTTGCATGTCGTCGTGGACGAAGCCGGCGCGGCGTGCAACCTCGAAAGCCATTTGGAAATGCAGTGCTTGACGCTGGTCGACGAAATACAGCGCACGGTCGGCTTTGAGCTGCTGACTGCGGTAGCGCATGGAGGCCAGGTCGGTGGTCGCGTATAGGTAGCCGCCACCGGCTTTCTGGACGATTACCGGCAAGGGGTTGCCTTCGGCATTCTTGAACTCGTCGAGAAAGACGCACTGGGCGCCGTTGCTTTCGCTCAGCAGGCCATTGGCCTTGAGCGACTCGACAATGTCGCCCAGTTCGGCGTTGTAGGCACTCTCGCCTTTGACGTCGTCCGGCGTCAGCTTGACGTTGAGGCGGTCGTAGACCTTCTGGCAGTGCGACAAAGATATCTCGTTGAAGCGGGTCCACAGGCGCAGGCAGTCGGCATCACCTGCTTGCAGCTTCACCACTAACTCACGGGCCCGATCGGCGAACTCGGCAGAGTCGTCGAAGCGCTGTTTGGCCGCGCGATAGAACTGCTCGAGGTCGGACAGCTCGCTTTCGGCTGCGGCGGGATTTTCCTCCAGGTAGGCCAGCAGCATGCCGAACTGGGTGCCCCAGTCGCCGACATGATTCTGCCGGATCACCTCATCGCCGAGGTATTCCAGCACCCGCGCCACGGCGTCGCCGATGATGGTGGAGCGCAGGTGACCCACGTGCATTTCCTTGGCCAGGTTCGGCGAGGAAAGGTCGACCACGACCCGCTGGGGTGGGCTTGCCTTGCTGACGCCCAGATGCGAATCGTCGAGCGCGGCGTCGAGGCGCTGGGCCAGTGCGGCGCTGTTTTGGAAGAAATTGAGAAAGCCTGGACCCGCGATTTCTACCCTGCTGACGCCAGGGTCCGCCGGCAGTGCTTCGATGAGCTTTTGAGCGAGATCGCGAGGTTTCATCCCGGCAGGCTTGGCCAGCATCATCGCGATGTTGCTGGCGAAATCACCGTGTGTCTTGTCACGAGTGTTCTCCACCTGGATGGTCGGACTCAATCCGTCGGGCAGCACGCCGTCAGCGGTGAGGCGAGTCAGGGCTTGCTGGATCAGGTGGCGAATGCTGTCTTTCATTGTTTGCTCGGTCGGCCCAAAGGCTTTGGTCGAAACTGGGCATTATCGGTGTCCGGGGGGCGAACCTTCAAGGCTTAAGGCGCTTAGTTGCTGGTTACGGGTTGGTTTGCTCCGTTAGAACAGATCGATCGGATCTACATCCAGTGACCAACGTACCGTGCGACTGCCCGGCAGCGCTTCCACCAGGGGCAGCCACGCGCTCATCAGCCTGTGCAAGGGTGCACGGGCGTTGGCCTGAAGCAGCAGCTGCGCACGAAAGCGCCCCGCACGACGCTCCATCGGAGCGGGCACCGGGCCCAGTAATTCGACGCCACCTAAGCCGAGCTGCGTTATTAGCTGTTCGGCCTGGTGGCAGGCCTGGTCGAGAAATTCTTCGGCGTGGCCGGGTTTTGCCGCTTCGGCACGTAGCAGCGCGAGATGACTGAACGGCGGCAAGCCGGCGGCGCGGCGCTCGCTCAACGCCTGGTCGGCGAAAGCGAAGTAGCCTTGTTCGGTCAATTGGACCAACAACGGATGGTCGGCCAGGTGAGTCTGGATGATGACCTTGCCGGGCTCTTCGGCTCGGCCTGCGCGCCCCGCCACCTGTACGATCAATTGGGCCATTCGTTCGCTGGCACGAAAGTCTGCCGAGAACAGGCCGCCGTCCGCATCAAGGATCGCGACCAAAGTAACTCGAGGGAAGTGATGGCCCTTGGCGAGCATCTGGGTGCCCACCAGCACGCAAGGTTCGCCACGGTTGATGACGGTCAGCAATTGCTCCATCGAACCCTTGCGTGAGGTGCTGTCGCGGTCGATGCGCAGCACCGGATATTCCGGGAAGATGATGCCCAGCCGCTCTTCCGCGCGCTCGGTACCGGCGCCTACCGGGCGCAGGTCGAGCTTGCTGCACTCCGGACAACTGCGCGGCGGGCGCTCGGCATGACCGCAATGGTGGCAGCGCAGCTCGTTGTGGCGCTGATGGAGGGTCATCCGGGCGTCGCAACGCGGGCACTGGCTGAGCCAGCCGCAATCATGGCAGAGCAGCGAAGGGGCGAAGCCGCGGCGGTTCAGAAAGACCAACACCTGCTGCCCGGCTGCCAGCGTCTGTGCCATGGCTTGCTGCAGTGGGCCGGAGATCCCCGAATCCAGCGGACGGCTTTTCACATCCAGGCGCAGGAACCGGGGCGCCTGGGCACCACCAGCACGCTGGGTCAGCTTCAACAGCGCGTAGCGGCCAATGTGCGCATTGTGCAGACTTTCCAGCGACGGCGTCGCCGATCCCAGCAAGATCGGCAGGCTCTCCTGACGTGCCCTGACCACCGCCAGGTCGCGGGCGTGATAGCGCAGGCCTTCCTGCTGTTTATAAGAGGCGTCGTGCTCCTCGTCGAGAATGATAAGCCCTGGGTTTTTCATCGGGGTGAACAGCGCCGACCGGGTGCCGATGATGATGTCCGCCTCGCCATCGCGGGCTGCCAGCCAGGCGTCCAGGCGTTCGCGATCGTTGACATTGGAGTGCAGCAGGGCGATACGGGCATTGAAGCGCTTTTCGAAGCGCGCCAGGGTTTGCGGGCCGAGGTTGATTTCTGGAATCAACACCAGCGCCTGCTTACCGGATTCGAGTACTTGGTGGATCAGCTGTAGGTAGACTTCGGTCTTGCCGCTGCCGGTAACGCCGGCCAGGAGGAATGTCTGGAAACCGCCCAGGCCGGTACGAATGGCTTCGAACGCGGCGCGTTGTTCTTGATTCAACGGAAGTTCCGGTTGCAGCAGCCAGCTACCTTGGTGTCGTCGAGCCTGATGGCTGCGCCGGGTCTCGACGCGCAGCAATCCCTTCTGCAGCAACAGATCGAGGCTGTCCTTGCTCAATTGCAGTTGGGTCAATAACGAGTGCGCCACCCCGTGTGGATGTTGGCCGATGGTCTTAAGCGCATTGCGCTGACGTGGCGCCCGAGAGAGGCGCGGATCCTCCGGACGCGCTCCATTGGCAACATGCCAGTAACGTTCCTGCCTGGCCTCGGCGGGCTCGCCCTGACGCAGTAGGACCGGCAGCGCCCAACTGAGCGTGTCGCCTAAACTGTGCTGGTAGTACTGAGCGGTCCACAGGCAAAGCTTGAACAGCGACGACGGTAGGGAAGGGCGCGCATCCAGCAGCTCCAGCGCTGGTTTGAGCTTCGCCTCGGGAACCTCGCTGTGGTTGACGACTTCCGCCAGAATTCCGACGATCTCGCGCCGACCGAAGGGTACCCGCAACCGCATGCCTGGCTGCAGCGACGCATGTGGGATGCCGGCGGGCGGCAGATAATCGAAGAGCCTGCGCAGTGGCGAGGGCAGCGCGAGGCGAAGTATGGGCTGGAGCACACGGAAGTCCTTGGCGGCGAATGCCGATGTTAAACGATCCAGCGCGGCTGCAGGCCTGGATGCGCTCAAGGATCCGGCTCATCTACGATCAGGTTGTCGTGCGAGCGGGCCTTTCGCCAGCCGATCAGCTGCCCTTGCATCACTACCGCTCTCTGGTATCATTCGCGCCCTTCCGTGCGGTACTCGACATAGGGTCGGGTGGCGGCACAAGTCCTAGAGGATTTTTCCATGAAAGCCGATATCCATCCTAATTACGTTGAAATCGAAGCCACTTGCAGCTGCGGCAATGTCATCAAGACGCGCTCCACACTGGCTAAGAACCTGAGCATCGACGTTTGCTCCGAGTGCCATCCGTTCTACACCGGCAAGCAGAAAGTGCTGGATACCGGCGGCCGTATCGACCGCTTCAAGCAGCGTTTCGGTGTGTTCGGCGCTAAGTAAGCTATCGCCGCAGCGGGAATCCATGAGGTTTTCCGAGCATCTGAAAAAGGCGTCCCTGGTGGGCGCCTTTTTTGTTTTCGTCGTTTCCAGCCTGCAGGCGCAGGCGCTTTGTCCCGCCAGCGGACCGCTATCGTTGGTGAAGGTGGCGACGGTCATTGATGGCGACACTCTGCGCCTGACCGACGGGCGCCGCGTGCGGCTCATTGGCCTGAACGCGCCTGAGGTAGGCCGTAAGGGGCGCAGTGCCGAGCCTTTCGCGGAGGCGGCCAAGCGGCGGTTGCAGGCGGTGGTGAAGGCCAGCGGCGGACGCATAAGTTTGCGCCTCGGGGAGGCATCCAAGGACCATTATGGCCGGATCTTGGCTCATGCTTTCGATGAACATGGCGAGAATCTGGAAGCTGTCCTGCTTGCCGATGGGCTGGGATTTTTTGTCGCTATCGCGCCAAACACCTTGTTGGTCGATTGCCATCGGGCGGTGGAGCAGCAGGCACGGCTCGCCGGCAAGGGTGTCTGGCATGAGTCACCGATCATCTCGACTGAACGCGTGCGCCGAGGCGGTTTTGCGCTGGTCAGGGCGCGTGTCGATCGGCTGGTGACCAATCGGGGTGGTGTCTGGTTAGAGCTGGATGGCTCGCTGGTGCTGCAGGTTCCGCATGAGGTCGTTGCGGCATTCGCCGATTCGCTGGCAGAGCTGCCGGGAAAGCAGGTCGAGGCGAGAGGTTGGGTAATCGATCGCAAAGGTCGAGTGGACGTGTCGCGTCAGGCTCGCTGGATGTTGAAAATAAGCCATCCGTCGATGCTTGTTCCGCTGCCGTGACTTGCCTCTCGTCCGTCAGGGCTGAGGAAATTAATCTCGTCTGTCAACTGAAAGTCGTAGAGCCAGCACTTGACAGTCAGCTTTCCCTTGGCTTGTGACGGCGCTCGCTCTTGGCGTATGCTCGGCCTCCTGTCTGTCCCCCAGTAAAAATAAGCGGAATGCCTCATGACTGACCTGAAAACTGCCGCTCTCGACTACCATTCCCAGCCTCGTCCGGGAAAGCTGAGTGTCGAGCTGACCAAGCCCACCTCCACCGCTCGTGATTTATCGCTGGCGTACAGCCCTGGCGTAGCGGAGCCGGTTCGAGAAATCGCTCGTGATCCGGAGCTGGCTTACCGATACACCGGTAAAGGCAATCTGGTCGCGGTGATCTCCGATGGCACCGCGATTCTTGGCCTGGGCAATCTGGGGCCGCTGGCATCCAAGCCGGTCATGGAAGGCAAGGGAGTTCTGTTCAAGCGATTTGCCGGCGTTGACGTGTTCGACATCGAAGTCGATGCGGAAAGTCCTCAGGCCTTCATCGATACGGTCAAGCGTATTTCCATCACTTTCGGTGGAATCAACCTGGAAGACATCAAGGCACCTGAGTGCTTCGAGATCGAGCGGGCGCTGATCGAGCAATGCGATATTCCGGTATTCCACGACGACCAGCATGGCACCGCTATCGTCACGGCGGCGGGCATGATCAATGCGCTGGAAATCGCTGGCAAGACGCTGGAGCAGGCTAAAATCGTCTGTCTCGGCGCTGGTGCTGCGGCGACCTCCTGCATGAAATTGCTGGTCAGCATGGGGGCGAAGGTCGAGAATATTTTCATGATCGACCGCAAGGGTGTCGTCCACGCTGGCCGCGACGATCTGAATCAGTACAAGGCAGTGTTTGCTCACGAGACAGACAAGCGCACCCTGGATGACGCGCTCGATGGCGCTGATGTCTTTGTAGGCCTGTCCGGCCCCAATCTGCTGAGCGCCGAAGGCCTCAAGCTGATGGCGGCAAACCCGGTAGTGTTCGCGTGCTCGAACCCCGATCCGGAGATCAGTCCAGAGCTCGCTCACGCGACCCGCTCCGATGTAATCATGGCCACTGGCCGCTCGGATTATCCGAACCAAGTCAATAATGTGCTGGGTTTCCCCTTCATTTTCCGCGGGGCGCTGGATGTTCGTGCGTCGCGCATCAATGAAGAAATGAAAATCGCGGCGGCAGAGGCTCTGCGTGAGCTGGCCAAGCTGCCGGTTCCTGCTGAGGTGGCAGCCGCTTATGGCGTTGACCAGCTTCAGTTTGGGCGTGAGTACATCATTCCGAAACCAATGGATCCTCGCTTGATTACACTCGTCTCGGATGCGGTGGCTAAAGCGGCGATCGAAAGCGGGGTCGCGACACTACCGTATCCGTCGAACTACCCGCTCAAATCGGTCGATGATGTATTCAATGGCTGATTAAGGCTCATTGGTCCTGCTTCGGCTGGCCTAGTGATCTCAAACAAAACCCAGCTTCGGCTGGGTTTTTGTTTGGATGCTGACGGGGTAGCTGGGCCGTGCAAGAAGGGGACTTTCCCTAGTCTCAAGATCCTCTGCGACCGCAGCCAGATGGCGATCGCAGAATCACTCATAGCTTAAAACAGGTCGATTGGTGCTGCTTCGGAAGCCGGTAGCGGGCTATCGGGCAACATGGACCCTGGAGTCGTCTCGTCATTCATGTCTGGCGGTGAGTCTTCGCTTCGAAAGATTTCAAAATAGGCATCGGGTGTGCCGGGGGCCGCCGCGCGGCCGCTTTTGGGATCGATTCGTAGCGTCAGAATGCCTTCGGGTTCGGCGGGTGCATGCTCGGGAGCGCCTTCCAGCACTGCGCTCATGTATTTCATCCAGATAGGCAGCGCCACCGTTCCTCCATATTCTCGGCGGCCTAGGCTCTGAGGCTGATCGAAGCCAGTCCAGACAGTTGTCACGATGTCGGCGTTGTAGCCAGAGAACCAGCTGTCCTTGGACTCGTTTGTCGTACCGGTCTTGCCTGCAAGATCACCACGGCCCATCGCCAATGCCCTTCTGCCCGTACCGCGTTTGATGACGTCCTGCAGCATGCTGGTCATGATGTAGGCGGTGCGCTCGTCGATGATTTGCTCGGCATAGGCGGGCTGCTGGCTGGTCAGCTGCTGCGAATCACTTGTCAACGGTGCCTCGTGCTGTGCGTAGGTGATAGCCGCTTCGCCCTTCGCTGCTTTGGCGGCGCTGTGCTCCGGTACGCGCACCGGATTTGCCTCGAAAATGATCTTTCCGTCTCGGTCCTCGATGCGCTCGATCAGATAGGGCTCAATCTTGTAGCCCCCATTCGAAAATGCCGTCCAGCCGGTAGCGATTTCCATTGGCGTCAGGGTCGCCGTGCCAAGCGCCAGCGACAGGTTGGCAGGCAGATCTTCGGTCTTGAATCCAAAGCGCTTGATATAGTCGATGGTGTACGGAAGGCCAAGGGTCTGCAGCAGGCGAATCGAGACAAGGTTGCGTGACTTGTAAAGGGCCTCGCGTAGCCGGATCGGGCCGAGGAAGGTGTTGTTGTCATTCTTGGGGCGCCAAACGCGATCCAGGCCTTCCTCGACGAAGACGATAGGGGAGTCGTTGACCAGAGTCGCAGGGGTGAATCCGGCATCCAATGCGGCGCTATAGATAAAAGGCTTGAAGCTTGAGCCGGGCTGACGCTTGGCCTGGATAGCGCGGTTGTAGTTACTTTGCCCAAAGGAAAAACCACCGGTCAACGCTTCGATGGAGCCGTCAAGCGGATCAAGGGATACCAGTGCGCCTTGAGCCTGAGGTATCTGGCTGAACAGCACTTCGTCATCCCGGATCTGAACGCGGATGACATCTCCTAGCTTGACGACTTCCGATGGTGTCCTGGGTTGGGGGCCCAGGCTGTTGGTATTAATAAACGGACGGGCCCATTTCATGCTTTCCCAGCTGATGTTGCGCTCGCTGCCGTCACGAAGGAGGACCTTGATCGAGTCTTTGGAGACGGCACTTACGGCAGCAGCGAGCACCCCGGCCTGGCTGCGGTAGTTGCTCAATTCCTTCAGCCAGCTCTCCCGGTCGGTGCCGGGCAGCCGAGCTTCCGGGCCGCGATAGCCGTGACGCTGGTCGTACTCGATCAATCCCTGGACAAGCGCCTGGTTGGCAGCGAGCTGACGCTCACTGGTGGCGGTGGTGTAAACGCGGAATCCATCGGTGTAAGCCGCGCTGCCGAAACGACCGACCAGCTCGGCACGTGCCATTTCCGCTATATAAGGTGCGTCAAGTTCCGGCGATGAGCCGTGATAGGACGCATCGACAACCTCTGTCAGTGCTTGCTGATAGCGGGTCTCGTCTATTTTTCCGAGCCGGTACATTCGTCCAAGAATCCAGTCACGTCGCTCCTTGGCACGCTCGGGGTTGGCCAGTGGGTTGAATGCAGACGGCGCTTTCGGTAAGCCTGCGATCATGGCCATTTGCGCGAGGCTCAGCTCGCCGATGGATTTGCCGTAGTAGACCTGTGATGCCGCCTCGATGCCGTAAGCTCTGTTGCCCAGATAAATTTTGTTGACGTACAGCTCGAGGATTTCATCCTTGCGCATTTCCCTTTCGATCTGAAGGGCTAAAAGGATCTCGTTGATCTTCCGCGAAAAGCTCCGCTCGCTGGTCAGGAAGTAATTCTTTGCCACCTGCATAGTGATGGTGCTGCCGCCGGTCTGAATATGGCCGGTTTTCAATAATTGCGTGGCAGCGCGCATCAGACTGGAAACATCGACGCCATAATGATTCGCGAAGTTGTCGTCCTCGGCCGCCAGCAATGCGGCGATGAAATCCTTGGGTATTTCGTCAAAGCCGATGGGGGAACGGCGCATTTCGCCATACTCGGCTATCAGCTTGTCGTCATCGCTATAAACGCGAAGCGGAATCTGGAGCTGTATGCTGCGTAGCGAGTCGACCGATGGCAGGTTGGGGCTGAGGTAAAGAAACGCGCCACTGAGACTGAGCAAAAGTCCACAGAAAACAGCCAAGCACGACCATAGGAAAAACTTCAGAAAACGCATCGGGGTTTATTGAATCCAGGGTGGGAAATGAGGTGTAAGCCGCAGACAGTGCTGAAAAGGAAAACCGTTCACATTATAAGCGGTTTTTTTGCTGGGGAGCCATTTGCGCTTCTGTCAAGGCTGTTATTTAATGCGGACAAACATAATTAATCCGTAAGTAGCGGATAAAGATAGGAAATCGGCCGTGCTAGGGCTCTTCACTAAGAAAGCGAATACGCTGCTTGGGATCGACATCAGTTCGACGTCCGTTAAGCTGCTCGAATTAAGCCGCTCAGGCTCTCGATATCGGGTTGAGTCGTTTGCGGTCGAGCCGCTTCCGCCCAACGCTGTGGTGGAAAAGAACATCGCTGAGCTGGAGGGTGTGGGGCAGGCTCTGTCTCGGTTGTTGGCTAAAGCGAAAACCGGAGTCAAGTCCGCCGCAGTTGCGGTTTCCGGTTCGGCGGTCATCACCAAGAGCATCGAAATGGATGCCGGGCTGAGCGACGATGAGCTGGAAAATCAACTGAAGATCGAAGCGGATCAGTACATCCCTTACCCGCTGGAAGAGGTTGCTATCGACTTCGAGGTTCAGGGATCCGCCGCACGTTCTCCGGGTCGCGACGAGGTGTTGCTGGCGGCATGCCGCAAGGAAAACGTAGAGATCCGCGAGGCGGCTCTGGCCTTGGCAGGATTGACGGCCAAGGTTGTCGATGTCGAAGCGTATGCGCTGGAACGTTCATTCGGTTTGCTGGCGCCCCAATTGGGTGTTGGCCACGATGAGCTGACCGTCGCGCTAGTCGATATCGGTGCGACCATGACCACGCTAAGCGTGTTGCATAACGGTCGCACGATCTATACCCGAGAGCAGCTGTTCGGTGGGCGTCAGCTGACCGAGGAAATTCAGCGTCGCTATGGACTGTCGATGGAAGAGGCTGGCCTGGCTAAAAAGCAGGGAGGCCTCCCGGACGACTATGACAGCGAAGTATTGCAGCCGTTCAAAGAGGCAGTCGTTCAGCAGGTGTCGCGCTCGCTGCAGTTCTTCTTTGCGGCCGGGCAGTTTCATGACGTGGACTACATCCTCTTGGCTGGCGGAACGGCCTCGATCCCGGGGCTGGACCGATTGATTCAGCAGAAAATCGGAACCCAGACTTTAGTCGCCAATCCGTTTGCCGATATGGCTTTGAGTAGCAAGGTCAACGCTGGCGCGCTCGCCAGTGATGCGCCGTCCCTGATGATTGCCTGCGGGTTGGCCTTGAGGAGTTTCGACTGATGGCCCGGATCAACCTATTACCTTGGCGCGAGCAGCTCCGCGAGGAGCGTAAGCAGCGCTTTCTGGTGTCGCTCGCAGGTGTGGCTGTCTTGGCGGTGGGCCTGCTGTTCCTCGCGGATCAGTATTTCACTCATGCTATCGAGCGGCAGAACGCGCGAAATGACTTCATCCGAAAAGAAATCGCCGTGCTGGATACACGCATCGCGGAAATCAAAGAACTGCGTGAGCGCCGGCAGCAGTTGCTTGAGCGTATGAAGATCATCCAGGACCTGCAGGGCAACCGACCCATTATCGGGAGGGTTTTCGATCAGCTGGTACGAACGCTTCCCGATGGCGTGTATTTCACCGGATTGAAAATGACGGGCAAGAACATCGCCATCATCGGTGGCGCGGAATCCAACAACCGGGTCTCTAACCTGATGCGCAACTTGGATGGATCTGAATGGCTGGAAGCGCCAAACCTGAACGAAGTGAAGGCCATCACGGCGGGTGCGGTCGACCAAGAAAACGTGTTTCAGCTAACGGTCCAGCAGACGCAGCCGACTGCGGCAGTCGAAGGAGATAAGCCATGAGTCTGGCGAACTCCCTGGAGAGTCTACGTAGCGTCGACCTGAGCGACCTGGACATGAACAACCTGGGCTCTTGGCCCGCTGCGGTAAAGATGATCGCCGCCATACTGCTGATGATGCTGGTGCTCGGAGCTGGCTACTACTTCTACCTCAGCGACATGCAGGTCAGTTTGGAGCAACAGCAAGCGCAGGAAGAAACGCTAAAACAGCAATTCTCCACGAAGGCGTTTCAGGCGGCGAATTTGGACGCGTACAAGGCGCAAATGGTGGAGATGGAGGCGTCGTTTGGTGCCTTGCTGCGTCAGTTGCCGAGCGACACCGAAGTACCGGGTTTGCTCGAAGACATCACGCGCACTGGCCTGGGCAGTGGGCTGGAATTCGAAGAGATCAAATTGCAGCCGGAAGTGACCCAGCAGTTCTATATCGAGCTGCCGATACAGATCAAGGTGGTCGGTGGATATCACGATCTTGCAACGTTCGTCAGCGGCGTATCGAGTTTGCCACGGATCGTTACCCTGCATGATTTTGAGATAAAGCCTCAGAGCAAGGATTCCTCCTCCAAGCTGCACATGAGCATCCTGGCCAAGACCTATCGCTATAACGACAAGGGGCTGCAGAAATGAATGGAGCCCGACTTATCGCGCTGAGCATGGGCTTGGCGTTGTTGACCGGATGTGGCGACAGCGGAGATTTTGACGATCTGCGTTCGTACATGGACGAGGTGCGCGCCAAGCCGAAAGGCTCGATTGAGCCGTTGCCCGCATTTTTGCCGTACGAGGCCTTTACCTATAGCGCGTCATCACTGCGACATCCATTTCAGCCCCCGATGAAGATTGATTTGGCCCAGCGGCAGAAGGGCTCGAAAGATATCCGCCCTGACGAAACGCGCATCAAGCAGTTCCTCGAACAATTCAATATCGAAAACTTCGTCATGGTCGGCACACTGACCAACGATGCGGGTAAGTACGCTTTGATCAAAGGCGGCGACGGGGTTCACCGAGTCAAGGTCGGTGACTATCTGGGGCGCAACCATGGCCGTATCGTTGAAATCAGCGAGGCCGAGGTGGATGTGCTTGAAATCGTTCCGGACGGAGAGGGTGGGTGGCTTGAGCGCCCGCGTAGCCTGACCTTGAAAGAGCGCTCCTGAGTCATGGCAAAAATGGAAAACCTATACCGGTCTGCACAACGGAAGCCTTTTATGAATACCACTCTCTCTCGTCTCGGCTTGTCTTTGCTGGCGGCGATTGTTTCGCCCGCGCTACTGGCCGCAAATCTTAATTCCCTCGATGTCGCATCGCTACCCGGAGACCGCGTTGAGCTGAAGATGACGTTCGACGAGCCGGTGCCTGCCCCGCGCGGATATACGCTCGACCAGCCAGCTCGCATCGCTCTAGATCTGCCAGGTGTTTCCAGCAAGCTGACGTCCAAAAATCGCGAGCTCGGCGTTGGTAATGCACGGAGTGTGACGGTAGTCGAGGCCCAGGGGCGCACGAGGCTTATCGTCAACCTCACGTCTCTGGTCCCTTATTCGACCCGAGTCGACGGGAGTAATGTATTTGTCGTGCTTGGCGAAAGCGCTTCTGCTACAGAGCCCGTGTCCGCAGCTTCGTCGGCGCCAGTCATTCCTATGACGAAGGAAAAGCTGGCCCGGGCGAACGCTATCGACAACATCGACTTCAGGCGCGGCGAGGATGGCGCAGGCAATATAGTCATAAGCCTGTCTGATCCATCCATCAGTCCGAGCATCGAAGAGCAGGGTGGGAAGATTCGGGTCACGTTTGCCAAAACGCAGTTGCCCGACTCCTTGCGTGTCCGTCTGGACGTTCAGGACTTCGCAACCCCAGTCAAGTTCGTTGACGCAACCAGCAAGTCGGGCGATGCAAGTATCTCTATCGAGCCGAGCGGGCGCTATGACTATCTAGCTTATCAGGCTGATGACAAGCTGACCGTCAGCGTCAAGCCACTAAGCGAGGCTGATATCGAAAAGCGTAAAGCAGAGCGCTTTGTTTATTCGGGTGAGAAGCTGTCACTGAACTTCCAGGACATCGACGTACGCTCCGTGCTGCAGCTAATTGCCGACTTCACTGATCTAAATCTTGTTGCCAGTGATACTGTCCAAGGCAATATCACTCTGCGCTTACAAAACGTACCGTGGGATCAAGCGCTTGATCTGGTGCTGAAAACTAAGGGGCTCGATAAGCGGCAAGTTGGAAACGTCTTGCTTGTTGCGCCAGCCGATGAGATCGCGGCACGTGAAAGGCAAGAATTGGAGTCGAAGCGCCAAATTGCTGAACTTGCGCCGCTACGTCGCGAGGTAGTTCAGGTGAACTATGCCAAGGCGTCCGACATTGCCAAGCTATTCCAAACGGTTACCAACAGTTCGGGGCAGGCAGATGATCGAGGCTCTATCGCTGTTGACGATCGCACAAATAATATAATTGCCTATCAGACTCAAGAGCGCCTTGACGAGCTACGTCGCATCGTCACTCAATTGGATATTCCGGTCCGCCAAGTAATGATCGAGGCCCGGATTGTGGAGGCCAATGTCGATTATGACAAAGCGTTAGGCGTGCGTTGGGGGGGGAGTTTCACCTCAGGCAACGCAGCGGTTTATGGTAAGGACGGCGCTACCACCTTTGATTCAGATACGGGTCGTGCTTATTTGCCAGGAACCGACACTATCGGGAACTTTACCGCTAGTGACGGCGTTGCGCCGGTGCCCTTCGTTGACTTGGGTGTCGCGAACAGCACCTCTGGCCTCGGCATTGGTTTCATCACTAATAATCTCATCTTAGATCTGCAGCTTTCGGCAATGGAAAAGACTGGGAACGGGGAAATCGTGTCGCAGCCGAAAGTAATGACTGCCGATAAAGAGACCGCCAAGATCCTTCGTGGCTCAGAGATTCCATATCAAGAAGCCAGCTCCAGCGGTGCGACATCTACTTCGTTCAAAGAGGCTGCTCTTTCGCTGGAAGTCACGCCGCTTATCACGCCAGATAATCGCGTGATTCTTGAGGTGAAGGTGACCAAGGACGCGGCGGATTTCAGTCGTGCCGTAAACGGCGTGCCGCCAATCAACAAGAACGAGGTCAACGCCAAGGTGTTGGTTGCTGATGGCGAGACCGTAGTTATTGGTGGTGTGTTCTCCAATACGCAAACCCAGTCTGTCGACAAGGTTCCGTTCCTAGGTGACTTGCCTTACGTAGGGCGGCTGTTCCGGCGCGACGTTGTGTCGGACGCCAAATCTGAGCTGCTGATTTTCCTCACACCGCGTATCCTGAATCACCAGGCCATTGCAGTGAATCGCTAACTCGGTGAAAAACATCATTCTCGTGGGCCCGATGGGTGCTGGCAAGAGCACTATCGGGCGCTTGCTCGCCAAGGAGCTTCGTCTTCCGTTTCGGGATTCCGACAAGGAGATCGAGCAGCGCACCGGTGCCAGCATTCCGCTGATATTCGATGTCGAGGGTGAGCAGGGTTTTCGCGAAAGAGAACACGCTGTCATCATGGACCTGTGTCAGATGCAGAGCGTCGTGCTGGCAACCGGTGGTGGTGCGGTGTTGCGGAAGGACAATCGCGACGAACTACGCGCTGGTGGTCGGGTGATCTATCTTTGCACCTCGGTCGAGCAACAGCTCGACCGCACCTCTCGCGACCGTAATCGTCCGTTACTGCAAAAACCCAATCCTCGCGAGACGCTTACGAGTCTGATGGCTGTACGGGATCCTCTGTACCGAGAGGTCGCGGACATAATCATCCAAACGGATGAGCGTCCCCCGCGTCTGGTGGTGGTCGAAATTCTCGATCAGCTTCAATCCTTTACGCCTCGTGAAAGCCTGGGGCGTTCTGCGCTATCCTAGCTCCCTTTAAGCGTGGGGGCCCTATGCAGACTCTACATGTCGATCTCGGCGAGCGTAGCTATCCGATCCTTATTGGCGAGCAGCTCATCGATCGCGGTGAGCTGTTGTCCCGCCATATCCGTGGCAAGCAAGTCGCCATCGTCACCAACGAAACCGTCGCGCCGCTCTACCTTGAGCGTCTTTCACGCAGTCTCGCCGAATACGTCATCACTCCGATCGTGCTTCCTGATGGGGAGTCATATAAGAACTGGCAGACGCTGCAGTCGATCTTCGACGCGCTGTTGACAGCCAGGCACGCCCGCAACACAACAATTATCGCGCTGGGTGGCGGAGTGATTGGCGATATGGCCGGTTTTGCGGCCGCTAGCTATCAGCGTGGCGTCGATTTCATCCAGGTACCGACAACGCTCCTGTCCCAGGTCGATTCCTCGGTCGGTGGCAAGACAGGGATCAATCATCCGCTCGGCAAGAATATGGTCGGTGCCTTCTACCAGCCGCAAGCAGTACTGATTGACACCTCTACGCTGGCAACGCTGCCGGCGCGAGAGCTGTCGGCTGGCCTGGCTGAGGTCATCAAATACGGTCTGATCTGCGACGAGCCGTTCCTGGGGTGGCTCGAGGAGAATATCGACAAGCTCCGCGGGCTGGACCAAGCGGCGCTTACCGAAGCGATACGGCGCTCCTGCGCGGCCAAGGCGCGTGTGGTCGGTGCAGATGAGCGAGAGTCGGGTATTCGCGCAACGCTCAATCTTGGGCATACGTTCGGTCATGCCATCGAGACCCACCAGGGATACGGTGCCTGGTTGCATGGTGAGGCGGTATCGGCCGGCACCGTCATGGCGCTTGAGATGTCTCGACAGCTGGGCTGGATCACTGTCGGTGAGCGAGACCGTGCCGTGCGCCTCCTGTCGCGAGCCGGTTTGCCAGTTGTGCCTCCGATCAACATGCGCGCCGAGGATTTTCTCCAGCATATGGCAGTCGACAAGAAGGTCCTGGACGGGCAGCTGAGGCTGGTGCTGCTCAAACGACTGGGCGAGGCCGTGGTCACCAGCGACTTCCCACGCGAGATGCTGGAAGCCACATTGAACGTCAATTACGACGCGCTTACGCAAGAGTCAAGAACCTAAGAGATTTCCATGACCAGTTTGTCCGCCGACGATTCGTATCTGAACCACTACGGGTTCAGTCATGATCCTTTCGCTGCTCGCGTGCCTGGCTTCAAGTTCTTCCCGGCTCAGCGCAAGCCGGTGCTGGGGCAATTGCACCATCTTGCTCGCTACAGTCAGTTGCTGTTGGTAGTAACCGGGCCCGAAGGGAGCGGCAAGACACTCGTGCGCCAAGCGCTTGTTGCGAGCAGCAACAAACAGGCTGTTCAGAGCGTGGTTGTTTCGCCGCAGGAAACCGTTGATTCGAATGCCGTCTTGCAGCAAATCGCACAGGCGCTTGGCAGCCAAGACGCCGACTTCGAATCGATTATGGCGCAGATCATCCAATTGGCACTGACCGGCCAAGAGGTCTACGTGCTGGTCGACGATGCCGAGCGGCTTACTGGTGCTGCTGTCGAAACATTGTTGCGATTGGCTCAGGGCAGCCCACAAGGCCGACCGCATGTGTTTCTGTTCGGTGAGCATGCGTTGGTAGATCGTCTGGAGGCGCTGGTTGAGGGGGAGGAGCGCTTCCATGTGATCGCGCTTCAGCCCTACGAGGAAGACGAGACCCGTGAATATCTGGCGTTGCGCCTTGAAGGTGCCGGGGGTGGGCTGGACTGCTTCAGCGAAGAGCAGATTGTCCACATCCACGAAAATTCTGGTGGCTGGCCTGGTGCTATCAATCAAGCGGCCCGCGATGAGCTTCTCGATGCTATGCAGCATTCCAAGGCGCATCGAAAGTCGGCTGGATGGCGCTTGCCGCTGCCGATGAAGCACGTGTTGGCCTTGGCTGCGGTCGTTTGTGTCGTCGTGATTGCGCTGCTCATGCGTGACTCGAGCGATCAATCTATGGCGCCTACCACCGCCAGCTTGCCGCTGGATGCGGGAAGATCTGCTTCACCGTCACAGGAACCGTCATCCATTGAGCTCGGCGAGCGTGAGGGTTCGGCGCTTGATCTCGTTCCGCCCCAGCCGGAGCAGCCGCTTATTCGCGAACCCCTTGCTGCAGCCGGTAGTGCGGAGACGGATGATTCGTCGGGTGCGCTGATAGAAGAGTCGGCAGTGAACGGCGACCCGGCGCGCGACGAAAGCCAGGCACCTGCTGAAGCTGGGAGTCCCGCCCCTGTGCAGAATTCGGCAACCGAACCGGTCCTGCCGTCCGAAGTGTCGCGAGAGCCGGCGCGGCAAGTTGTCGCGAAGCCCGCTGCGGTTGCGCCTGCGGCAGATTGGTACGCCAGTCAGCCTAAAACCAACTACTTGGTTCAAGTGCTGGGAACGCGTACCCGGAGTAATGCTGAGGCGTTGGTGAAACAACGCGGCAATAGCTTCAGGTATTTCGTCAAGCAGCATGAGGGTAAGCCGCTGTATGTTGTCACTCATGGCAGTTTCCCCAGCCGAAATGCTGCGTTGGAAGCCATCAAGGCGCTGCCGGCCTCGCTGAAGGCAGGCAAGCCTTGGGCTCGGAGTTTCGCGAGTGTTCAACAGGAAATCTCGCAGGCGCGCTAATTCCTGCCCCAAAAAGGTGCGCAATGCACCTTTTTGGGGCTTGTGAAAATAAAATTGTGTCGTTCTACCGGGCTTTGTAAACTGCTCCCCCTTTTGCCCACGTGTATGACGGGGCGGTTCCGTGCGCCGTCAATAAGGGGTTGATTTACAACGCATTTAGCTGGTGGAGTGCCTATGAGAGCAGGTCTGTTTCGTCCTGAAGAGTTCAAGGATAACTGCGGCTTCGGTCTGATCGCCCACATGCAGGGCGAGGCAAGCCATCACCTGCTTCAGACCGCTATTCAATCCCTCACCTGCATGACTCACCGCGGCGGCATCAACGCCGACGGCAAAACGGGCGATGGCTGTGGTCTGCTGATGCAGAAGCCCGACGCGTTCCTGCGTGCCATGGCCAAGCAGCATTTCGATGTCCAGCTCCCTGCGTTATACGCCGTCGGCATGATTTTTCTCAGCCAGGACGCGACCAAGGCGGAAGCGGCCAGGGCACAGCTCAACGACCAGATAGCCGCCCAAGGGCTGACGCTGGTCGGCTGGCGCGAGGTTCCGGTCGATACCGCCGTGTTGGGTCGTCTGGCACTGGAGCGCCTGCCACGCATTGAACAGGTGTTCGTCTCGGCTGAAGGGCTGTCTGAGCGCGAGTTCGGTATCAAGCTGTTTTTTGCGCGCCGCCGTGCCGAAGTTGCGCTGGCTGGCGACAAGGAATTCTATGTTTGCAGCTTTTCCGACAAGGACATCATCTACAAAGGCCTGATGATGCCGGCCGATCTGGCGCAGTTCTATCCTGATCTCGGCGACGAGCGTCTGGCGACCGCCATCTGCGTATTCCATCAGCGTTTCTCCACCAACACGATGCCGCAATGGCCCTTGGCGCAGCCGTTCCGCTTTCTCGCCCACAACGGCGAAATCAACACCATTACCGGTAACCGCAACTGGGCCCAGGCGCGTCGGCTGAAATTCGCTAACGAGCTGCTGCCGGACCTGGAAAGCCTCGATCCACTGGTCAACCGCACCGGCTCCGACTCCTCGAGCATGGATAACATGTTGGAGCTGTTGGTCTCCGGCGGGATGGATTTGTTCCGTGGTCTGCGCATGATCATTCCGCCGGCCTGGCAGAACGTCGAAACCATGGATCCCGACCTGCGAGCCTTCTACGAATTCAACTCCATGCATATGGAGCCGTGGGATGGTCCGGCTGGCGTGGTGCTCACCGATGGTCGCCATGCGGTCTGCCTGCTCGACCGAAACGGTCTGCGTCCGGCGCGTTGGGTGACCACGACCAATGGTTACATCACCCTTGCGTCCGAAGTCGGTGTATGGGATTACAAGCCGGAAGACGTTATCGCCAAGGGACGTGTGGGTCCGGGGCAGATCCTCGCGGTGGATACCGAAACGGGGCAGGTCCTGCATACCGATGACATCGACAACCGTCTGAAGTCGCAGCATCCGTATAAGAAGTGGCTGCGCCAGAATGCGCTGCGTATCCAGTCGACCCTGGACGATAATGATCACGGCTCGGCCTTCTACGACGCCGACCAGCTCAAGCAATACATGAAAATGTATCAGGTCACCTTCGAAGAGCGTGACCAGGTGCTGCGCCCGCTGGCCGAACAGGGCCAGGAAGCGGTGGGCTCGATGGGCGACGACACGCCCATGGCCGTGCTATCGCGCCGGGTGCGCTCGCCGTACGACTACTTCCGTCAGCAGTTCGCGCAGGTGACCAATCCGCCGATCGACCCGTTGCGCGAATCCATCGTGATGTCGCTGGAAACCTGCCTGGGTGCCGAGCGTAACCTCTTCGAAGAAACCGCCGATCACGCCAACCGCGCGATCCTGACCACGCCGGTGATCTCCCCTGCAAAATGGCGGACGATCATGGAACTCGACCGTCCGGGCTTCGAGCGGCATCTGATCGACCTCAATTACGACGAGTCCCTGGGCCTCCAGGCCGCGGTTCGCAATATTGCTGATCAGGCCGAGGAAGCCGTGCGCAGCGGCAAGGTCATGCTGATTCTCAGCGACCGCGCAATCCAGCCAGGCAAGCTACCGGTGCATGCATCGCTGGCCGTAGGTGCCGTGCATCATCGTCTGATCGAGACCGGCCTGCGCTGCGATTGCAACATTCTGGTTGAGACGGCGACTGCACGTGATCCGCATCACTTCGCCGTGTTGATCGGCTTCGGTGCGACGGCGGTCTATCCCTTCCTCGCGTTCGAAGTGCTCGGCGATCTGATCCGCACCGGTGAGGTGCTGGGCGATCTCTACGAAGTGTTCAAGCACTACCGCAAGGGCATCTCCAAGGGCCTGCTGAAGATCATCTCGAAGATGGGCATCTCGACCATCACCTCATACCGCGGTGCGCAGCTGTTCGAAGCCGTCGGGCTGGCCGATGAGGTCGTCGACGTCAGCTTCCGCGGTGTCGCCAGCCGTATCAAGGGTGCGCGTTTCGCTGATCTGGAAGCCGAACAGAAAGCGCTCGCGACAGAAGCCTGGAGTACACGCAAGCCGATCCAGCAAGGCGGCCTGCTGAAGTTCGTCTATGGCGGCGAGTATCACGCCTACAACCCCGACGTGGTGGCCGCACTGCAGGTCGCGGTGCAGGAGGGTGACTACAACCGCTTCAAGGAATACACCGCGCTCGTCGACCAGCGTCCCGTGGCGATGCTGCGTGACCTGCTCAAGCTTAAAGTATCGGACCAGCCGCTGGCGCTCGAAGAGGTCGAGCCGCTGGAGCAGATCCTCAAACGCTTCGACTCGGCCGGCATCTCGCTCGGCGCGCTGTCGCCGGAGGCCCACGAAGCCATCGCGGCGGCGATGAATCGCATCGGCGCGCGTTCCAACTCGGGAGAGGGTGGGGAAGACCCGTCGCGTTACGGCACCAACCGCAGCTCGAAGATCAAGCAGGTGGCGACTGGCCGTTTCGGCGTGACGCCGGAATATCTGGTGAATGCCGAGGTGTTGCAGATCAAGGTTGCCCAGGGCGCCAAGCCCGGCGAGGGCGGCCAACTGCCCGGTGGCAAGGTCAACGGCCTGATTGCCAAGCTGCGTTATGCCGTGCCCGGCGTTACATTGATTTCACCGCCGCCGCATCATGACATCTACTCGATCGAAGACCTGGCTCAGCTGATTTTCGATCTCAAGCAGGTCAATCCCAAGGCACTGGTATCGGTCAAGCTGGTGGCTGAACCTGGCGTCGGCACCATTGCCGCCGGGGTCGCTAAGGCTTATGCGGATCTGATCACTATTTCCGGCTACGACGGCGGCACCGGTGCTTCACCGCTGACCTCTATTCGCTATGCCGGCTCGCCCTGGGAGCTCGGCCTGGCCGAAACACACCAGACCCTGCGCGGCAATGACCTGCGTGGAAAGGTCCGGGTACAGACCGATGGTGGCCTGAAGACCGGTCTCGACGTGGTCAAAGCGGCCATCCTGGGCGCTGAGAGCTTCGGCTTTGGTACGGCGCCGATGATCGCGCTGGGCTGTAAATATCTGCGTATTTGCCATCTGAACAATTGCGCCACGGGCATCGCCACGCAAAATGACCAGCTGCGCAAGGACCATTTCATCGGGACTGTCGACATGGTGGTCAACTTCTTCAGCTTCGTCGCTGAGGAAACCCGTGAATGGCTGGCCAAGCTGGGCGTGCGCAGCCTGCAGGACCTGATTGGGCGTACCGATCTGCTTGAAATGCTGCCAGGCGAGACCGCCAAACAGAACCATCTGGATCTGACGCCTCTGCTCGGCAGCGATTACATTCCTGCCGATAAGCCGCAGTTCTGCGAAGTGGAGAAAAATCCGCCGTTCGACCAGGGCCTGCTGGCCGAAGAAATGGTCAAGCTCGCGCGTTCGTCGATCGACGCCAAGAGCGGTGGCGAATTCGAGTTGGATATCTGCAACTGCGACCGCTCCATTGGTGCTCGCGTTTCCGGCGAGATCGCGCGAGTGCACGGCAATCAGGGCATGAAGGACGCACCGATTACCTTCCGCTTCAAGGGCACGGCAGGTCAGAGCTTCGGCGTCTGGAACGCTGGCGGCTTGCACCTGTATCTGGAAGGGGATGCCAACGACTATGTCGGCAAGGGTATGACCGGCGGCAAGCTGGTCGTTACTCAGCCGAAGAACAGCGGATTTGAGTCGCAGGATTCGGCGATTGTCGGCAATACCTGTCTGTATGGCGCCACTGGCGGCAAGCTGTTCGCTGGTGGTACCGCAGGGGAGCGCTTCGCCGTCCGTAACTCAGGTGCGCACGCGGTCGTTGAAGGTACCGGCGATCATTGCTGCGAGTACATGACCGGTGGCTTCGTCTGCGTGCTCGGCAAGACCGGCTACAACTTCGGTTCGGGCATGACCGGTGGTTTCGCCTATGTGCTCGACATGGATAACAGCTTCGTCGATCGGGTGAACAACGAGCTGGTAAACCTGCAGCGCATCACGGGTGAGGCGATGGAAGCCCACCGTAGCCATCTGCAAGAAGTGCTGCGCGAGTACGTCGCCGAAACCGGCAGCGCATGGGGCGAGAAACTCCTGGAGAACCTCGACGATTACCTGCGTCGCTTCTGGCTGGTCAAGCCGAAGGCGGCCAACCTGGCGTCGTTGCTGTCGACCACTCGGGCCAACCCCCAATAAAAAGCAGATTCAAGCGGCAAGCCTCGACATGAGTTCGAGGCCAGCCCCGCTCCGTGATTGTCACGCAGCTTGCAGCCTTGGGCTTGCGGCTGCCGCTAAGAGGTTTTGGAAATGACTGAACGTCTGAATAACGACTTCCAGTTCATCGAAGTCGGGCGCAAGGATCCAAAGAAGAAGCTGCTGCGCCAGCGCAAGAAGGAGTTCGTCGAAATCTACGAACCCTTCAAGCCGCAGCAGGCTTGCGAGCAGGCCCATCGCTGCCTGGGTTGTGGCAACCCTTATTGCGAGTGGAAGTGCCCGGTTCACAACTACATTCCCAACTGGCTCAAGCTGGTCTCCGAGGGCAATATTCTCGCTGCCGCCGAATTGGCGCATCAGACCAACACCCTGCCGGAAGTCTGTGGACGTGTATGCCCGCAGGATCGTCTGTGCGAGGGCGCCTGCACGCTCAATGACGGCTTCGGCGCCGTCACCATCGGCTCGGTGGAGAAATACATCGCTGACACTGCGTTCGCCATGGGCTGGCGCCCCGACATGTCCAAGGTCAAGCCGACCGGCAAGAAGGTCGCCATTATCGGTGCCGGCCCGGCCGGTCTCGGTTGTGCCGACGTGTTGGTGCGAAGTGGGGTGACCCCGGTGGTCTTCGACAAGAATCCGGAAATCGGCGGCTTGCTGACCTTCGGTATTCCCGAGTTCAAGTTGGAAAAAAGCGTCCTTAGTCGCCGCCGTGAAATCTTCGGCGGGATGGGAATCGAGTTCCGCCTGAATACCGAAGTGGGCAAGGACATCAGCATCGAACAGCTGCTGGCCGACTACGATGCGGTGTTTATGGGCATGGGGACTTACACCTACATGAAGGGCGGCTTCCCCGGTGAGGACCTGCCAGGCGTCCACGATGCGCTGGATTTCCTGATCGCCAACGTCAATCGCAACCTCGGCTTCGAAAAGTCGCCGGAAGACTTCGTCGACATGAAGGGCAAGAAGGTCGTGGTACTCGGTGGTGGCGACACGGCCATGGACTGTAACCGCACGTCCATCCGTCAGGGCGCAAAGAGCGTTACCTGTGCTTACCGGCGTGACGCGGCGAACATGCCGGGTTCGCGCAAGGAAGTGAAGAACGCCAAGGAAGAGGGCGTCAAGTTCCTCTTCAATCGCCAGCCCATTGCCATTGTCGGCGAAGGCAAGGTCGAGGGCGTCAAGGTCGTCGAGACCCGTCTCGGCGCGCCAGATGCGCGCGGTCGCCGCAGCCCCGAGCCGATTCCGGGCTCCGAGGAAGTGCTGCCGGCCGATGCCGTGGTCATCGCCTTCGGTTTCCGGCCGAGCCCGGCCGACTGGTTCGAAGGCCAGAACATCCAGACCGACAATCAGGGTCGTGTCGTGGCGCCTGAGATCGGTCAGTTCAAGCACCAGACCAGCAATCCGAAAATCTTCGCGGGCGGCGATATGGTGCGCGGTTCCGATCTGGTGGTGACGGCCATCTTCGAAGGTCGTCAGGCGGCTGAGGGGATTCTGGACTACCTGGAGGTCTGATTCGTCGGATGACCGCGCTTGTGCAGCCACCGACCGGTCTCATGGTGGATGGTACAAACGACGTCCACCCTGCGTCGGTTTGCAGTACCAAGCCCGCCTGACAAGAATGAGGCCCATAGATAAAAGGCACGGCGCTCGCCGTGCCTTTTGTTTTCTGCTTTGCGACAATGCCGCCACTCTTTTGCTGGAACCCAGACATGACTGCCTTGAAGAACGATCGCTTCCTTCGCGCCCTGCTCAAGCAACCTGTCGACGTCACCCCGGTGTGGATGATGCGTCAGGCCGGACGCTACCTTCCGGAATACCGGGCCAGCCGCAGCAAGGCGGGCGATTTCATGAGCCTGTGCAGGAATCCGGAGCTGGCGTGCGAAGTCACCCTGCAGCCGCTGGAGCGTTATCCGCTGGATGCTGCCATCCTGTTTTCCGACATCCTTACCGTGCCCGATGCCATGGGCCTGGGGCTGTATTTCGAGACCGGCGAGGGGCCGCGCTTCAAAAAGGTCGTCAGCAACATGGCTGACATCGAGGCGCTACCGATACCAGACCCGGAAAAGGATCTGGGCTACGTGATGAACGCGGTGCGTACCATCCGCCGTGAACTGAACGGCCGCGTGCCGCTGATCGGCTTTTCCGGCAGCCCCTGGACCCTGGCGACCTATATGGTCGAGGGCGGCTCTTCGAAAGATTTCCGCAAGTCCAAGGCGATGCTCTACGAGAATCCGCAGGCCATGCATATGCTGCTCGACAAGCTGGCGCAGTCGGTGATCGGCTACCTCAACGGGCAGATCCTGGCCGGAGCCCAGGCGGTGCAGATTTTCGATTCCTGGGGTGGCAGCCTGTCGGCGGCGGCGTACCAGGAGTTCTCCCTGGCCTATATGCAGAAGATCGTCGATGGGCTGATCCGCGAGCACGACGGTCGCCGCGTGCCGGTGATCCTCTTCACCAAGGGCGGCGGGCTCTGGCTCGAGTCGATGGCCGAGAGCGGCGCCGAGGCCCTGGGGCTCGATTGGACATGCGACATCGGTGCCGCACGTGCTCGCGTCGGTGACAAGGTCGCGCTACAGGGCAACATGGATCCCAGTGTGCTGTTCGCCAAGCCGGAGGCGATCCGTGCCGAGGTTGGGCGCATCCTCGCGAGCTTTGGCCCGGGCGAAGGCCATGTGTTCAATCTGGGCCACGGCATCACGCCGGAGGTCGATCCGGCCCATGCCGGCGCCTTCATCGAGTCTGTGCACGAACTGTCGGCTCGCTATCACGGCTGATAGCGTCCTCCAGCAAAGAAAAGAGCCGCTTGTTGCGGCTCTTTTCGTTTGGGCTGCCCGTTCAGGGCTGCTGATAATGTCCGGGCGTGGTACCTGGCTTATGCTCATGGACCAGCTTGGTAACGCGGATGTCGGTAATGCCGATGACCTCGGCCTGCTCCAGCAGCTTGCCTTCATCGGCGCCCGCCTCGGGCATCACCAGGCTGTTCTCGGCATCGCCGTTATGCAGCTCGATCAGGTGCCGAGCGGCGCTGCCCTGCGACATGCGCTCTTCGTCGGACTCGATGATTTGAACGCGCGGGTCGTTCTGGAAGATGTAGTTGATTTCGAACTTGTGCGACGACTTGTCGAACATGGACAGCTCCTTGAATGGTTAAAGGGTCTGTTCTGTTGACTCGCGGGTCCAGTTATTCGTTCGGCAGGCATCGGCGCCGGGCGACAGTCGGGAATGCTCAGTCTGGGTCATAGCGCCCAGTGCCGTCGCAACGGCACGGGCGCTACAGGAACTACCTGAGCTTGGCGAGATTGCCCTTGATGGCCACGCCCGCCATGATCGCGCCGGCGTGACATTCGTATTTTTGGCTGTCCTTGTACTCGACGTGCTTGTAGTTGCTGGCGATATCCACCACGGCGTTGGCGCCGGCCGCCTTGGCGGCCTGCTGCATGCCGATCAGCGCCGATTGCAGTGCCCAGCTGCATGCGCCTTCGTCAGTTTTGTTGAAGGCGTTTGTCTTCTTGCTGGTGGTTACGCCGCTGCGAATGATCTGCGCGCCCTTGGGCGTCTTGCCCGCGAGGTAGAACTTCACGCTGCCGTCCAGCTTGCCGGAAGCGGTGGCTTCGGCCACCACCTGATCGAACGGCAGGTAATGAGTGGTATCGCGGGCCTGGCTGATTCCGGGCAAAGCACAAAGCATGAGTGCTGCACCGATCCATATGGTTTTCTTCATTGCATTCTCCTTGCGGTGTTTTCGGGGGGATTCAGGCCCAGCGGCGGAATATCAACGAGGTGTTGATCCCGCCAAAGGCAAAGTTGTTGTTCATCACGAATTCGTGCTGCATCGATCGCGGCGCCCCGACGAGGTAATCCAGCTCGCCGCAGCGCGGATCGATGCTATCCAGATTGAGCGTATGGATATAGCGGTCGCGGTTCATCATTTCGATGCTGAACCAGGACTCCAGCGCGCCACAGGCGCCCAGCGTGTGCCCGAAGAAACTCTTTTGCGAGCTGATCGGCATAGCTGAACCAAACAAGGCTTGCGTGGCCAGGGTCTCGGCGATGTCGCCCTGTTCAGTCGCGGTGCCATGACCGTTGACGTAGCCAATGGCTTCGGGCTGCAAGCTGGCATCTTCCAGGGCCAGCTCCATGGCGCGACGCATCGTGGCCTGTTCGGGTTTGGTGGCGTGCTGACCATCGGCGTTACTGCCGAAGCCGACCAGTTCGGCATGAATGGTGGCACCGCGGGCGAGCGCGTGTTCGAGCTCTTCGAGCACCAGCATGCCAGCGCCCTCGCCAATCACCAGGCCGTCGCGGCCGGCGTCATAAGGGCGCGGTGTGGTATGCGGTGCATCATTCTTAAGGCTGGTCGCATAGAGCGCGTCGAACACCATGGCCTCGGTTGCGCACAGCTCCTCGGCGCCGCCGGCGAGCATCATCGGCAGACGGCCGAACTTGATCGCCTCGTAGGCATAGCCGATGCCCTGGCTGCCGCTGGTGCAGGCGCTGGAGGTGGGGATTACCCGGCCGGTGAGGCGGAAGAAGATGCTGATATTGGCCGCAGTGGTATGCGGCATCATGCGGATGTAAGAGTTGGCGTTCAGTCCGTCGGCTACGGAGTTGAGCAGCATGTTGCCAAACGCCTTGATCTCCTCGGTGCTGCCGGTGGACGAACCGCAGGCCACGCCCATGCGACCGTCGAGGATCGAGGAATCATCAAGCAGGCCGGCGTGTTCGAGTGCCTGCTCGGCGGCCTTTACCGACAGCCGCGAGACCCGGCCCATGCTGCGCAGTTGCTTGCGTGTCCAATGGCCGGGGACGACGAAATCATCCACCGGCCCGGCCAGGCGGGTGTTGAGTTCGGTGAAACGATCCCACTCGTGCATGTAGCGGATGCCACTGCGGTTGCCGCTGAAGTTGGCTTCGATGGTCGCCCAGTCGCTTCCCAAAGATGTAATGCCGGCCATGCCGGTGACGACGACGCGTTTCATCAGCACAGCCCGCCGTTGACCGCCAGAACCTGACGGGTGATGTAGCTGGCTTCTTCCGACATGAGGAAATTCACCGCGCCGGCGACTTCTTCGGGCGTGCCCATGCGTTGAGCGGGAATCATCTTGAGCATCTCCTCGATAGGCAGGTCGTCATCGAGCATCGCGGTATCGATCAGGCCCGGTGCGACGCAATTGACGGTGATACGTCGCTTGCCCAGTTCGACGGCCAGGGCCTTGGCGGCGCCGATCACGCCGGCCTTGGAGGCGCTGTAGTTGACCTGGCCGCGATTGCCGATCAGCCCCGACACCGAGGTGATGCAGACGATTCGCCCTGGTTGGCGGCGGCGAATCATCGGCATGGTCAGCGGCTGCAGGACATTGTAGAAACCATCCAGGTTGGTGCGCATGACCAGATCCCAGTCGTCCTCGGTCAACGCCGGAAACGCACCGTCGCGGGTGAGGCCGGCATTACAGACGACGCCGTAATAGGCGCCGTGCGCTTCGATATCGGCCTCCACCTGTGCCCGGCATTCGGCGCGATCAGCCACATCGAACTGCAGGATGCGCGCCTGGCGGCCCAGGTCGTGGATTTGGGTTTGGACGGCCTCTGCCTCTTCCCGCCGAGCGCGGCAATGCAGAACGATATCGTGACCGCTGCGGGCCAGGCGCAAAGCGATGGCGCGGCCAATGCCACGGCTGGAGCCGGTGACGAGAATGCTGTTAGTCATGGGCTGGGCTCTTGAAGATAGTTCGCCACTTCAGGCGGGCGGAAAACATTGAGACGCGCCTCGGCATGTATGCCGGGCCCGTCAAGATGGCATTCGAACACGCCCATGCCGTTGTCGTCTTGCAGCGAGCGCAGCGCGCGGATACGTAGCGCGGTGCCAACGGGGAATCGCTCGACATCGCACTGAAAGTTGCGGGTGCCGAGGAGAAACCCCAGCTCTACCGGCAACCCGGCCTGGCGTGCCTGGCAGCCGGCGAACGCGGCGACCGTCTGCGCCATGATTTCGACACCGACCCAGGCGGGCAGGCCGCCGTCGGGCAGGTTGAACAACCCGCCAGGCTTCACCCTCACGTGAGCATCGATGCTGTCCGCATCGAATGCCTCGACCGCATCGAGCAGGATCATGTCGCCCGCATGGGGCACCAGTTCGGCTACAGGCCAATCGATCATGGCGCGTCTCCCAGAATCAAGCTGATGTTGTTGCCGCCGAAGGCGAAGGAATTGGTCATCATGCGGCGTGGACCTGCGGCGGCCATCGTCGTGCCGGCTGCGATCAGATCCAGGCGCGGCAGCTCGACATCCTGTTGACCGTCCCAGCGATGCGGTGGCAGTCGTTGGGCAGGGTTGTGCTCAGACAGGGCCAGCCAGCAGAACGCGGCTTCCAACGCACCGGCGGCGCCCAGGGTATGCCCGGTCAGCGGCTTGCTCGACGAACAGGCGACGCCAGCCGGAAACACCGCGGCGACCGCCTGGCTTTCCATGGCGTCGTTGTGCCAGGTGGCGGTGCCGTGAAGGTTCAGGTAGCTGATTTGCTCCGCCCTGGTTGCCGCCGCGGAGAGCGCCTTGCGCATCGCCTCCATGGCGCCCAGGCCCTGCGGGTCAGGCGCAGAAATATGGTGTGCATCGGAACTGGCGCCACCGCCGTACAGTGCGATCGGCGCCTGGTCGCGGGTCATCAGAAACAGCGCGGCCGCCTCGCCGATATTGATACCGTCGCGATTGACCGAAAACGGATTGCAAACGCGCTCGCTAGTAGCCTCCAGGGCGCTGAATCCTTGCAGTGTCAGATCGCAGAGGCTATCAACGCCGCCACAGATCACCGCGTCGCAAATACCTGCCTCCAGCAGACGCTTGGCGCTGAGCAGGGCGCGGGCGCTCGACGTGCAGGCGGTGGAAATCGAATAGCTTGGACCGCTGAGCGCTAGCCGCTCGCTGAGAAAGCTGGCGGGCGCGCAAAGCTCCTGATGACCGTAGTGATAGCTGGCCGGTAGCTGCCCATCACGCACCAGGTCGGTGATGCCTTGAGTGGCTTCCTGGATACCGGTGGTGCTGGTGCCCATGACCACTCCGATGCGGGACGGGCCGAAGCGGGCAATGGCCTCATGCAGCTCGGCCTCGATCTGCTCGACCGCGGCCAGCAACAGCTGGTTGTTGCGCGTAGCGTGGCGCAGCGGAGTATCGACGAGGGTGGGCAATTCGGCAGTGACGGCGCCGACCGGCAGCTGGCGTCCGACAACCGCTTGCGGATAGGGCAGCATGCCAGAGCCGTCACCGTCCAGCAGGCGCTGGGCGACTTCAGCCTTGCCGCGACCCAGCGCGCAGATCAACCCGAGGGCATTCAGATAGGCGGTCATCTCTGGTGGGCTCCGGCAGGCGCGATGGGGGCGACACCATAGGTCAGCGTCGGCCCGACGTCGAGTTCGAAACGACCGTTCTCCCGATAGCGAACGTGCCAGGAGGACGCGTCGGCTGTCAGTGACCGCCCGCCTGGCTGCTGCGTCCAGCGCGCATCGACATAGAATTCCTCCAGCTGCTCGGCTGGGCTCAGCGCGAACAGCAATGCAGCGAACAGCTCGCGTGCTTCGGGATTAGGTGGCAGCAGGCCGTCCGCCAGCCAGCGGCCATCGCGCAGCAATTGGCGCGCCAGCGGGACGCCCAGCGGATCGAGCAGCGACCAGCGCAAGGCGACACCTTCCTGCTGGATGACCAACAGCCAGTCACGTGTCTCGTCCGCGCTGCGGCGCTGGATATGCAACTGCATCGGCAACGCCAGCCGCGGTGTTTGTGTCGGCAACGGCGGTTGCTGGGCGCAGGCGCCGAGCATCAGCAGCAGCGTGAGCCAGACCAGGCGTGGTATGTGGCGTGCAATCATGCCGGGCGACTCATGCCGGCTCCGAGGGTGCGCATAGCTCGGCCAGCACCCGCAAGCGGCGTTTGGGCTCGGCAACATAGGGATTGGCGGTATCCCAGGCGTAGCCGGCAAGGATCGAGCTGATCATCCGGCGAATCTCCGGCTGGGCGTGTTCGTAATAGATCACGTTCTGGAAACTGCCGTCGTACCAGCCCTCGACGTAGGTTCGGAAAGTGTCCACGCCACGCTTGAGCGGTGCGGCGAACTCGGTCTCCCAGTCCACTGCTTCGCCCGCCAGTTGGCGATGCAGAACGGCCGCCGCCATGCTCGCCGAGCGCATTGCAATGGTGACACCGGAGGAGAACACCGGGTCGAGGAATTCCGCCGCATTGCCCAGCAGGGCGAAGCCCGGGCCGTGCAGTGCCTTGACGTTCGCCGAATAGCCACCGATCAGCCGCGCCGGGGTGTCCCACTCGGCGTTCGCGAGGATGCACCGAAGGTTGGGTGCCTCATCCACGAACGCCTTGAGACAAGCATCCAGATCCAGCGGTCGTCCCTCGTAGCGTTCGGCGCTGGCGACAACGCCTAGCGAACAGCGGCCATTGCTGAACGGGATGGTCCAGTACCAGACATCGCGCAGTTCGGGATGCGTGGTAATGAGGATTTTTTCCCGATCGAAGCGCGGATCGTCGATGTTGTCCTGGATGTGAGTGAACACGGCACGACGCAGCGGAAAACTCGACGGTGCCTCAAGATCGAGCAGACGCGGCAGCACGCGGCCGTAGCCGCTAGCGTCGAGGACGAAGTCCGCCTCGATGGCATATTCGCTGCCGTCCAGCCGGCGCACCTGCAGACGCGGACGTGAGCCGTCGAAGTCCGCGGCGGTGATTTCCTCCTCGTAGCGAATCTCGACACCCTGCGATTCAGCCTGATCGGCCAGCAACTTGTCGAAGTCGGCGCGCTGAACCTGATAGGTGCTGCTGTGGCCTTGGGTGAATTTGTCGCGGAAGTCGAACTCGGTGTAGCGCTCACCCCAGCCGAAGGCCGCGCCATGCTTGGTTTGAAACCCGGCGGCCTGTACCGCCTCGAGCATGCCGGCTTCTTCGATGAAATCCAGACAATGCGACAACAGGCTTTCGCCGATGGAAAAGCGCGGAAACCGCTGCCGCTCGATGATCAAGACGTCATGGCCCTTGCGTTTGAGCAGGGCGGCAGCGATAGCGCCGGAAGGCCCCGCGCCGATGATGACGACGCTATGGTGTTCTGCGTTCACTTGCACCTTCCTTGTACGACTTGACCAGGTTGATTGTTAGCAGGCGTGCCCGCTAGCCAGGACGGAACATCTTTGACCAATAGGTTTGGGCCAGGCCGCTCAGGCATCGACGCGGCAATTCGCGGAAGCTGTGCCAGCGCTAGTTGTTGTTCGATCAGCATTTGGCCTCTGCGTCCGGCTCGGCGGCCCAGGGTGCTAAAACGAAGGCGAATACCAGGCCGAGCCCCACGGCCAGACCGAAGTTGCTTACCGCCGGCGTGCTCGACAGGGCCAGCAGACCGAACGACAGCCAGGTGGTTACCGCGGCCAGTAGGGTACCGACCAGACTCACTGCGGCGCCGCCGATTCGCTCACGCATGAGGATGGCGTAGTCCACACCGATCGCGGTGACCAGCAACAAGCCGAACAGGCCGAACAGGGTCAACGGCTGGCCTAGCCACCCCAGACAGGCCAAGCTGCCGAGCGCAGCCAGCAGCGGCACGGCCAGGCAGCGCAACGCGCCGCGCCAGCCGAACGGCAGACACAGCAGGGCGAAAATGAGCACAGCGGCGCAGAGTTTGAGCAACGCAGCCTGGCGCTGGGTCTCGGCAAACAGGCGGTTCAGCTCTGCCGGTCGGTCGACGAGGCTGACCCCGCCGATACCTTCGGCCAGGCCGTGCAGCGCCGAACTGTCGCGAAGCCCTTGCAAACTGACGAGGCCGGCGACCGAGCCGTCGCTTCGGGTGCCCAGCCACAAGGGGCGCCAGGGTTCGGCAAGTGGTCCGGCCAATACATCCTCGACACCGATCACGGGTTGTGCCAGCAGGTCGGCGAGTTCCCCTTCCAGCCGGTCGGCGGTGACGCCGAGTTTCAGCAGGGGCTGGCTGGCTTCCAGCAAACGAGGCAGCGCGAGGTGCAAACTCTCTTGTGCGGCAGCCGGGGTGATCAGCTGGCTCAGCGCGAGATAGCCGTGCAGCTTCTGCTCCGCCACCAGATCATCGAGGCGCGCGGCGAGTTCGTCTTGGCGCTCCAGCAACTCATCGGGCGTCGCTGCGCGAACCAGGAAATACTGGCTGGTCGGCTCGAAACCGGTGATCTCGCCGATGCGCTCGGCCTGCTGCTGCAAGGCCGGCGTGCGGGCGACCCACTGGCGCAAATCGTCCTTGAAGGACAGCTGGCTGATGCCGGCGATGCAGAACAGCACGAAGCCGATCAGCAACCAGATCGAGCGGACCCGGCGCAGCAATGCACTGCGCAGCGTCAATACACGCTGGGCCCAGCCCAGCGGCGCGGGCCAGGGTTGCAGCGGCGCGCTCAGCAGCGAGGGCAACAGGCAGGTGGCGCAGGCGAAGGCGCCAAGCAGGCCCGCCGCGGAAAAGACTGCCACCTGACTCAGCGCCGGAAACGGGGTGAAGCCCATGGCCAGATAGCCGATGACATTGGTTGCCAGTGCCAGCGCCAGGCCCGGAAGCGTCAAGCGCAGGGCCCGATAGGCGTGCCATGGCTGCAAGGTCCAGCTCTTGGAAAGGTAGTGCAGCGGAAAATCGATGCTGACCCCGACCAGGCTCGCGCCGAGCACCAGCGTCAGTACGTGGATCTGACCGAACAATGCGATACAGGCAGCGGCGCCGCTCAGTGCGCCGACCACCACGGGCAGCGCGACCAGCAGGACACGCGGCGTACGAAACAGCAGATGCAGCAACGCCAGGGTTGCAACGAGAGAAATGCTACCGATCAGGCTGGCTTCCTCTCGCGCCTGACGCTGCCCATAGGCGGCATGCAGCATGCCGCCAGCGGCGAGCAGTTCGCCCTGTTCGGCCTCTACCCGGTGGCGCGCAGCGCGAATTTGATCGGCCACCAGCAGCGGCAATTGATCGTCGAAGGCGTCGCCGTGGGTTTGCGCATGAATGACCGCCCAGCGCTGGCCGTCATGGTCGGCTACCAGCAGGCCATCGAGACGCGGATGGATATGGCCCGGTTGCGGCAGCTGTCGCTGCGCCAGATCAGCGAAACCGAACCAGTCCTGTTCGACCGGCACCAGGCTGGTGCTTTCAAACGGACTGTAAAGGCGTTGCAGGCGCTGTTGAACGAAGTCCTCGGGCGAGGCGATCAAGGCTTCTCGACTCGCCCGATCGAGCAGCACCAGCCGCTGATCGAGCAACTGCTGACGCACCGCCGGCAGGTCGGCTTGCACCGAGCGGCGAACCTGGGCGAACAGGCCGCTGGCCCGCAGGTTGTCGGCGAGTTCATCGGCCAGCGCGAAGGCCGCCGCTTCATCCTCGTGATGAATCAGCAGCATCAGATCGCGGTTCAGCGGTTCCTGTACCCGTTGCTCGGCGAGTTGCTCCAGCTCGCCCGGTGTGCCGCTGGGTAGTAATTTCAGCAAGTTGGCGCTGACAGGAGGCCCGTCGCGCCATTGCCATGCGGTCAGCACCACCAGCCCGAGCAGTGCCACGAAGAACAGCGAGGAAAGCCAGGCCGGCAGCCTGAGCGCTTTGTCAGTCGGCGAAATCATGGCGTTCGGCGGGGCTCAGCTGTTCGTCGATCTGGCTGTCGGTCAGCGATAGCAAGGTGCTGTCGCCCTGGGTTTCGAGCAGCTCGATGCGCTCGGCCGTCGAGCCGCCCTGAATGAGAATGCGGGTGAATATCTGCCCGAGCAGTTTCGAGCGTGGGGTCAGTGTCAACGCCCAGGTGTCCGCGGTTCCGCTGAGCTCCAGCTCGAAATCACGTTGCAGGGCCTCGGTGTCGCCGCGCAGCACGGCCAGAAACAGGTCGTTCTGACGCGCTGCGGCACCCTGTTGATGGGCCGGGTGCCAGTTGCTGGCGTCGCGCCGGGCAATTCCCGAAGCGCTGATGCGGTAGTCCTGCTGCAGCGGCTCCCGTAGGAACCAGAGCAGGCCGCGGTCGCGAGCCAGGACGAAGGCGCCTGTACTGACGAGCGGCTGAGGCAGTGCGCGCAGGTACTTTTCCTGGGTGAAGTTGCCGCGGATGACCTCGGGCTCACTCAACTGGCGGCTGAGTTGTGCCAGATCGAAGCTGTCGGCGCGCGCGACTGTCGTCAGCAGCAGGCTCAGCGCCAGCAGCGTCTGTTGCGCTAGGCGCTTGGACAGTCGGATCACGATAGGACTCGCTCTACGGCGTCGACAAAGACGCTGGGCGACGCCAGCAGCATCTCGCGACTGGCGATCTCGACCGCGACCTGCACAGTGCTGCCGCGGGTCATGCGCTCGCCGGTCTCGGCATCGCTGATCAGGTAATTGATCTTCAGACGGTTTTCCCATTCCACCAGATCGGCACGAACGACGATGCGTTGGTTGAAGCGGGCGCCGCGTATGTAGCGCAGTTGCACATCGATGATTGGCCATGCGTAACCGGCATCGCGCATCTGCGTGTAGTTGTGCCCGATCCGCTCCAGCAGGGCACAGCGGGCGACCTCGAAGTACTTGATGTAATGGCCGTGCCACACCACGTCCATGGAGTCGACGTCGAAGAAGGGCACCAGAACCTCCACCTCTGCTTGCAGCACGCCGCCCTTACGCATAAAGCCCCCAATGTTGCGCGCGGATGCGTTGCAGACACAGGCGCAGCTCGCCTTCCAGCGCGCGGTCCTCGATCACTGGTGGGAAGTCTTCACCCAGCGCGGCGTGCATGGTCTGCAGTGGCGCGGGCAAGGGGCGCGCGGCCTGACCCCGTTGGCGCAGCCAGACACCTTGATTGGCGGCGATCAGCGTGGCGGCGGCGACCTGTTCGGTCAGCTCCAGGCTGCGCAGCGCGTCGCGCGCGGCGATAGTGCCCATGCTCACCTTGTCTTGGTTATGGCATTCGGTGGAACGTGAAAATACGCTGGCCGGCATGCTGTTCTTCAGGGCTTCGGCGGCCCAGGCGCTGGTGCCGATCTGCACCGCCTTGAAACCGTGATTGATCATCGCCGTGGCGGCCGGCGCGCCAGACAGATTGCTTGGCAGGCCGTGGTTGTAGCGGCTATCGACCAACAAGGCGAGCTGACGATCGAGCAGATCGGCGACGTTGGCGACGAGGTTCTTCAGGCTGTCCATGGCGAAGGCGATATGACCGCCGTAAAAATGTCCGCCATGCAGTACGCGCTCGTTTTCGGCGTCGATGATCGGGTTGTCATTGGCGCTGTTCAGTTCGGTTTCGATGAACTGCCGCAGCAGGCCCAGGCTGTCGGCCAGAACGCCCAACACATGTGGCGCGCAGCGGATTGAGTAGCGATCCTGCAGGCGATGCAGCGGCGCGGTCGGTGCTTCGATGGCCAGATCCTGACGAATCCAGGCGGCCACCTGCATCTGCCCCGGGTGCGGCTTGGCGGCGAACAAACGCTCATCGAAATGCTCGGGATTACCTTCCAGCGCGACGACATTGAGCGCGGTGATGCGGGTGGCCAGTTTCAGCAGGTAATCGGCACGGGCATAGGCGAGGCAGGCCAGGCCGGTCATCACCGCAGTGCCGTTCATCAGCGCCAGGGCTTCCTTGGGTCGCAGGGTCAACGGCGTCCAGCCGAGCTGACGATGCACCTCGGCGGCGCTGCGGCGTTCACCGCGGAACATGACTTCGCGCTCGCCAGCCAGCGCCGCGGCGACGTATGACAGTGGCGTCAGGTCGCCGCTGGCGCCGACCGAGCCTTCCTCCGGAATCAGCGGTAGGACGTCGTGCTCGAGAAATGCCTGCAGGCGATCGAGCAGCTCGATGCGTACTCCGGACACCCCATGCGTCAGCGAACGCAAGCGGGCGGCCAGCACTGCGCGAGTGGCTTCGGCGTCGAGCAGTTTGCCGAGGCCGCAGCCATGAAAGCTGAACAGGTGTTGCGGCAGCGCTTCGACCTGGTGCAGCGGTACCGCTACCACGCACGAATCGCCATAACCGGTGGTCACGCCGTAGATCACGCCTTCTCGATCGAGCAAGGTGTCGAGAAATTGCGCGCCGCGTGCGATGCGTTCACGAAAGGCCGCATCGGCCTGCAGCCGCGCCGGCGCACGGCGTTGGGCTACAGCCAGCAGGTCTTCGATGCGCAGGTGGCTTTCGCCAAAGATCACGGGCTCAGCGTTGGTCATGGGTGTTCCAGAAAGGGTAGAAGTTGAACCATTGCAAAGGGGCGTCCAGGCAGCGGGCCGCCAGGCGGTCGGCATAGCGTTGCACACACTGCTGCACCACCGCGTCGCGCTCGCCGCGGCGCCATTGGATACAGTCGGCGAAGGGCTCCAGGTGGACATGGAACTGCTGGCCATGTTTCAGGCAGAACAGCAGATTGGCCGGGCATTGCAGCAACCCGGCCAGCAGCCACGGGCCCTGAGGGAAATGGGCCGGTTGGCCAAGAAAGTCGGCAGTCGCGATGCGCGCACCGTGCAGCGGCACGCGATCACCGGCGATCGCCAGCCATTCACCGGCATCCAGCCGCCGCGACAGTTCCATCATGATCGCCGGGTCCAGCTCGCTGACCTGAATCAGCCGCAGGTGGTTCGCGCCGGACTGGTCGAGCAGCCGGTTGAAGCGTTCGGCGTGGCGCGTGTGCACCAGCACGTTCATTTTCACCTTGCGGCCCATCTCGGCCAGCGCTCGGCAGATTTCCAGATTGCCCAGGTGCGAACCGACCAGCAGCTGACCGCGGGGGGCTTCGAGTTCGGCGTGCAGGTTCATCCGGTCGTGCAGGACCAGCCTGTCGAGAGCGAGGCGTCCGCCCCAGGCGTCGAGCTTGTCCAGCAAGGCGTCGGCGAACGAGGTGAATTGGCGGTAGACGGTGCGCCAGTTGGGCGCCAGATCGCGGCGCCCGCTCCACTCACTGAGGTGGCGTTGATAGGTCCAGGCACTCTGCCGCGCGCTGCGGCCGAACAGGTAGAAATACAGCACGATCAGGTACAGCAACGGCGACATGACGCGCCGGCCGAGCAGGCGCACGGCCGCCGCGGTGAGCTTCATCAAGGCGAAGCTGCCGCGCTCGCGGTGCGCTGCCCAGTGTGAGCCGGGCGCGGCTTTCTCGCTCATCCGCGCCACCGGCGCCAGAGCAGGGCGGGCGCCCGCAGCAGCATGCCGCCGAACAGCCGGGCATGCATGGAAGAGATCAGCAGGTTGTCGCGCCAGAGACGAAAGTGCGATACGCCATCGGCCGGGTAATGCACACGCGTTGGCATCCAGACCATCGGTTGCTCACGCCAGTGCAGGCGCACCAGGATTTCAGTGTCGAAATCCATCCGCTGGCCCAGCGTCGTCGAATCCAGCAGGGCCAGGGTTGGCTGCAGTGGGTAGACGCGAAAGCCGCACATGGAGTCGCGAATCGACAGCGACAGGGTGTTGATCCAGACCCACACATGGGTCAGGTAGCGCCCGTAGAGACGGCTTTTCGGTACGCTCGAATCGTACTCGGGGTAGCCGCAGACCAGCGCGTCCGGCGCCTGGCTGGCGCGGTCGAGAAACAGCGCCACACTCCCCAGGTCGTGCTGGCCATCGGCGTCGACCTGCAGCGCATGGCTGAAGCCCAGGCGGGATGCTTCGCGCAGCCCTGAGGCCACCGCCGCGCCTTTGCCCAGATTTTCGCCGTGCCGCAGCAGGTGCACCGACGGATGCTGCGCCAGCTCATCGATGACCCGCGCCGCAGCGGGGTGGGAAGCGTCGTCGACGAGCACGCAGTGCAGATCTTCGGTGAGCAGTGCGCGAACCACTGACGGCAGGCTGCGCTCGTGGTTGTAGACCGGCACCACCGCGCAGGGTTTGAACCAGTCTTCATCGATGGCCAGCGTCAGCTGCTGATGGACGCCTGGCTGCGTGGGCGAGGCGTCGATGGCGGGGGCGATCGGGGTAAGGGTGGTCACGGGTGTTCTCCCAGCAGAATACGGCCGGACGAGCAGGGTGCATCGCCGTTGCGGTAAGCGAAGTGCAACTTGCTGCGCTCGCGGTCGAAACGCAGGGTCAGCTGCAGCTGATCGCCCGGGCGGGCGAGTTGCTGGAACTTGAGGACTTCCATGCCGCGAAAGCACGGCGGCAGATCGTCGATCAGCTCCCGGGCCAGCGCGATCGCCCAATCGATCTGCACAACGCCTGGCAGCACAGGTGTATGCGGGAAGTGACCGGTGAAATGCGCGAGATCCAACGGCACGCCCAGTTCCAGCTGCCATTGAGCGTCCTGGTCGGTTGTACTGATGCGCTCGGGCTGCAGCGGGCGTGGTGCCTGTAGCAACATTTCAAGCTGCGCCTGGGGCAGCTTGCCCTGGGTGTTGTGAGGCAGCTGTGGCACCAGCCGCCAGCGACGCGGCAAGGCCAGCGCCTCGCAGTGACTCGCCAGGTGCCCGCGCAATGCCTCGGTCAAGGCGCGGCGGCCACCGTTGCGCAGCGCATGCAGCCCGACCTCGCTGAGAGCAACCAGTGCTGCGAGGTAGGCGCGGTTGTCGACGATCACGCCGAGGCGTGCTTCGCTGACGAAGGGGTGCGTGGCCAGGGCCGCTTCCAGCATCGGCAGGGATATGCGTTTCTCTTCCAACTTGACGATGCGGTCGAGCCGGCCGAGCAGCTCGAAGCGCCCGTCGGCCTCGATTCGCGCCGCATCGGCCGTCTGCTCGACGTGGCCAGGCGGCAGACACGGAGAGGCGATACGCAGCGCGCCTTGCTCGTCCAGGCTCAGCTGCACGGCGGGGAATGGCTGCCACAGGCTGCCGCCCTGGCGCCAGGCGATGCCGCCGGTTTCCGAGCTGCCGTAGATT
This sequence comes from Stutzerimonas stutzeri, assembly GCF_000590475.1. Lineage (NCBI taxonomy): Bacteria > Pseudomonadati > Pseudomonadota > Gammaproteobacteria > Pseudomonadales > Pseudomonadaceae > Stutzerimonas > Stutzerimonas stutzeri. The sequence goes on from NZ_CP007441.1 coordinate 549,289, forward strand.
TCCGTCGGTGCTTGACCGAGGCGCTGTTCCAGTCGCTGTGCGGCCTGCGTGTCGAGTGGCCCGCCGGAGGAGAAAATTCGTTGCACGCTGCGCAGCGCAGGCCAGTCGAGGTTGTCGCCCATCCGCTTGAGCAGCGCGGGGCTGGCCACCCAGCAGAAGCTCGGATGCTGACGACTGGCCAGTTGGATGTCTTCGGAGAATGGCTGGGCACGGCGCAGAAAGGGGCGGCCGGCGCACAGCGGCCAGAGCACACGGAACAGCAGTCCGTAGATGTGCTGGGCGGCGACACTGGCGATCATGCAGGCATCGCCGAGATCGGCCCCCCAGCAGGCTTCGAGCGTTTCCACTTCGTTCGCCAGCTGACGCAGGCGCTTTTCGATCAGTTTCGGTTCGCCGCTGGAGCCCGAGGTGCAGAGCAGCAGTCGACACTGGTCCAGATCCAGCTTCGCCCCTTCGAGCGGCTCGGCCATGAGGTCGGCGATTCGCGCGTCGCCGTCCTGATCCGTCAGCCAGAGATCGGCCTGATGGGCCAGCCGCGCGCGGTTCGCGGGCTGCAGATCGGCCGGTAGCAACACCGTGACGCCGGCTCGCCAGGCGCCCAGCAGGGCAATGGCCAGCTCACCCGCATCTTCCAGATGAATCGCGATCCGGGCGACACCGCGGTTACGCAGCCCGGCCGCCAGGCGCAGCGCTTGCTGGCGCAGCTCGGCATGGTCCAGCTCGGGAGCAAGCGCAATCGGGCGCGACTTGGGCGTCTGATCGAGCAGGTGTTCAAGGGAAATCCAGTTCATTTAGCATTCCTGATGCGCTGGCGTACCAGCCACTCACCGGCAAAGAGCAATCCCATCAGCAGATAGGCGATCAGTCCGGTGTACAGCGTCCACCAGCTCAGCGGTGCCCAGAGGGCGAGGCCGCTGGCGATGCTGGCATTGACGATGAAGTAACCCACCCAGACCCAGGTCACCTGTCGCGTGTAACGCACCGCTGCGGGAGGAAGTTCAGGCTCGCTCAGCCGCGCGAGACGCTCGATGATCGGCATGCCGGACCATAAACTGCAGGCGAACAGGCCGAGCAGCGCCAGGCTGATCAGCACCGGGTACCAGCGCAGCAGCGCAGGCTCACCGGCCAACCCCAGCAACAGGCAGAACAGCAGAGCGACCGTCGCTACCGTGCGGCTGAGCGGCGTTTGCTTGCCGCTGAATATCCGTGCCAGCCATAGCGCGCCAAGCAGCAGGGCGAACAGTCGCGGCGACAGATGTTCAAGACCCAGGTACACGGCGAACGGATAGGCGAGACCAGCCAGTAACAGGCCGAGTGCAATCAGCCGGCTGGCGTTCGCCTTGCCTGTTCGTGCGGGTGCTTGCATCGCGTGCTATCCGTTTGCGCGTATGGGCGGAATGGCAGCCGTTGCAGGGCGACGGCTGGCTTCCTCGACCGTGCGGCTCAAGCCGTTTGCGGGTTCACCAGGCGATACACCGCCTCGACGACATCGCCCACGGTGCGTACCGACTTGAACTCCTCGGCGGCGATCTTCTTGCCGGTCTGGCGCTTGATGTGATCGATCAGGTCGACGGCGTCGATGCTGTCGATTTCCAGGTCCTGATACAGGTTGGCTTCGAGGCTGATGCGCTCGGGGTCGAGTTCGAAGAGTTCGACCAGCGCATCGCGCAGGGTCTGGAAGATCTCGTTGCGACTGTTCACGTGGGGTCCTCCTCAGGCGATGGCGCGATTGGCGCTAACGTAGGCGGCCAGGCTGTCAACACTGGCGAAATGCTTGCGAGTGTCCTTGGCGTCGGCATCGATCTTGATGCCGAAGTGCTTCTGAATCGCCAGGCCCAATTCCAGGGCGTCGACCGAGTCCAGCCCGAGCCCTTCGCCGAAGAGCGGCTGATCGGCCGCGATGTCATTCGGGCCGAGGTCTTCCAGACCCAGGGCGTCGATGATCAGTTGCTTGATTTCAAGCTGCAGTTGGCTCATCGAGTGCGAGCTCCTTTATGAAGTGTCGGTGCAGATGGTCGTTGAGTCGCCGCGAGGCGATGGGCGCCGCTCCCCGTGCGGCGAACACTTGCGGGTCGATATCCTCACCAACGCGCAGATGAAAATGAAAACGTCTTGCCGGTATGCGATACCAGGGCTCGGCCTTGGTCAGGGTGGTCGGCGTCACGCTGATCACTACCGGTGTCACCAGGCTCGCACCGCGAAGGGCAATGGCCGCCGCGCCGCGATGGAACTGCGGTGCCTGGCCGGGCGTGGTGCGCGTGCCTTCGGGAAAGACGATCAATGTCTGGCCCTGCTGCAGCGCTTGGGCAGCGTCATCGAGCATTTCGGCGCTGCCGTTGTTGCTGATGTATTGCGCCGCGCGGATCGGCCCTCGAGTGAAGGGGTTGTCCCACAAACTCTGCTTGACCACGCAGTTGGTGTCGCGGATCAGCGCGATCAGCACGACCACGTCGATCAGCGAAGGATGGTTGGCGATCACCAACTGCCCAGGACGGCCGAGGCGTTCGGCACCTTCGACCTCGTAGGTCAACACACCGCTGCGATACATGAACTGGACGAACAGCCAGAACAGCCGGCTCACGGTTTGCCGTGCCCGGTGACGGCGCGTGGCGGTATTACCGGGCAGCAGGCCAAGCAGGGGAAAGACGATCAGCCGCAGGCAGAGCCCGCCGAGACCGAACAAGGTGAACGACAGACCGGTCGCGATCAGGCGCCACAGCCACGGCGCGCTGGGCCGATTGTTCAATGAGTCTGCTGCCAGTTCCATTGGCGTCTCTTCCATTGATGTTGACAGGTGGATGTGCCGTTGAGCAGCGCGCAGACCAGCTCGATCGCGTGCGGCCGCGGTGGTGGGGCGGCGTCTTCATCGGCGGCTTCGAGGCTCAGTTGCCAGGAGTGGCCCGGCTTGAGCAACAGCGCCACGGCATAGGGAAAGCTGACGTCACTGATCCAGGGCGCATAGACGTCGGGGGTCTGGTCTTCGGCAATCACCACCAGCACGGCCGGCGCGCCTTCGCCGAGCAGCATGGACGCTTCGAGCACGGCATGCTCCAGGCCGTCACCTTCGGCGGCCAGAGCAGTCATCTCGCTGGTGTCTTGCTGCTGAATCGACCAGAGGCCGATGATCGCGTTGTGCACCGACAGGCTGAATTGAGTCGGTGAAAGGGGCTCGCCGCTGGCCAGATCATTAAGGATGGCAAAGGTGCGTGCGGTTTCTCCGTGACGCGAGGCATACACCATGGGCATCGGCGGCTGTCCGGCAGCCAACGGCGCAGCCACGGCGAACACCATGCGTGCCAGTCGGCTGAGCCGCCGGCGTTGCATGGCTGGCAGAAAGCTGACGTCCGGCTGTGCGTCACTGGTTGCCAGGTCGTATGAATCCCGAGCCCAAATCGCCCAGTCATCAGCGAGTGCCAGGCCCGGAGCCCAGGCCTGCCATTGATCGATATCGAATTGAATCACGCGTGAACTCACCGGCTCGTCCGCGAGCCTTGTTATTGGCGTGTCGACGTCCCTGTAAAGCGACTATCGCTAAATGTCTGCCGTGAAAATGGCGGCATTATCCGATCGTGATCCGGCTGAGGCAAACGTTGCTTGAAATATCCAGATAAGAGGTAGGGGGCTTTATCGGAACCTGAAGCGAAGCGTGTGGTCTGTAGCTGGTTTTATGCGCTTGCGCCGTTACGCAGGACGCTGCGGATTTGCGCCGCTACCGGGTAGGGTGCCCGTATCTCATCACACGCCTTGCTGCTTGAGCCATTCAAGGAGTTGCGGCAACGGCAACGCACCGCTTTGGCGTGAGACTTCCCGCCCTTGCTTGAACAGGATCAGGCTTGGAATCGAGCGAATGCCGAGTTGGGTCGATAGTTGCGGATTGGCCTCGCTGTCCAGCTTGGCCAGGCGACAACGCCCCTTCAGCTGCGCAGCCGCCTGCTCGAAGATCGGCGCAAAGCTGCGGCACGGCCCGCACCAGCTCGCCCATACGTCCACCAGTAACGGCAGATCGCCCTTGATCTGATTACTGAAGCTCGCCTGGTTCAGTTCGAACGGGGCGTCGGTCAGTACCGCGGATTTACAACGGCCGCAGCGCGGGCCCTCGGCCAATCGGTCGGCTGGGATGCGGTTGAGCCCGGCGCAGTGCGCGCAGGGTACGACGAGGGCGCTCATAGGAAATCTCCACGGTGGCGTGCCGACTCTTTATGTGGAGGCGGGCGGTGAGATATCAAGCCTGCTGCCGACGCCCAGGTGGCTGGGTGCGTTTTCGCCTGTGGCTGCATGGTCGGACCCATATTCGTTGCGGCGTTGCCCTGGCAGTCCGGCGCGTTTCGGGTGGTAGGTTAAAAAGGTAGCCCACGACTGCTCGACTATTCGGCGAGCAAGGGCGCCGTCACGGCGTTTACCCGCTCGCTGTCCATGAACCTTGGCCGAGCGCGCCATTGCGTAGCCGCTCCGATCCACCGCCCGCATGCTCAGGCGCCGGGCTCTACCGATGACGCGCGGTGCATCCCGGTCAGTAGCGGCATGCGCTGGCGAATCAGCTCGCTGAACAACCGCAATTTTGCCGGGTAGCGGGGCGCATAGGGGTATATCAGGTATACCGGCAACGGCGCCGCCTGCCATTGCGGAACCAGTTGTACCAAGCGGCCTTCAGCGATGTCCTGGGTCACGATCCAGGCCGAGCAGACACAGGCGCCGAGACCCGCCAATGCCGAGTTGCGCAAGGCATAGAGGCTATCGGTGCTCAGGCGGGGCTGGATGTTGAAACGATGGTGGCGACCGTCAGACAAGCAGGTCAGGGCGACCTCGTCGTGGTAGTAAGTACGCAAGGCCAGCCAGGGCAATCGCGCGAGTTCCTCGGTCGACCTCGGCAAAGGCTTGTCACCAAGCAGCGTCGGCGAGGCGACCACGATCCGTTGAACTTCGCCGAGAGGAATGGCGACGACCGCCGGGTCATCCACCACCCCGACCTGTATCGCGCAATCGATGGCTTCGGCGACAAAGTCCGGTCGTCGGTCGTGGAGCAGCCATTCGACGGCCACTTTCGAGTGGCGGCTCAGGTACTCGCTTAACGGCGTGATAAGTTGGTCCTGCCCAAAGGCGTGCGGCACCTGGACGCGCAGCGTGCCACGCGGCTCGTCTCGGGCGCCCTGCAATTCGGCCTCCATCTCCTGCCAGTTCTCCAGCAGCGCCTTGCCGTAGCCATAGCAGCGCTCGCCGTCGCCGGTCAGCTGCATGCTGTGGGTGGAGCGCTGCAGCAGCTGCAACCCCAGCGATCGTTCCAGCGCCTGGAGGCGGCGGCTGATTGTCGGCTGGGTCGTCTTGAGCTGTTCGGCGGCGGCCGAGAGGCTGCCAGCCTCGACGATACGAACAAAGGTACGGAGCAGTTCGAGGCGGTCGAGTGTAGTGGTCTTTGTCATGCGCGTGGCGTATATCCGATTTACCCTGCAGCCTACTACAGGCCACTGAGTCTGGCTAAGACAATGGCAGCACCGCAAACAGAACGGACTTTGCCATGACATCCATGCAGAACACGTATACGCGTGACCACGCCAACGGACCGTCTCGCGCGATGGTCGCGCTTTTAGCCACCGGTGCCGGGCTAAGCGTCGCCACCCTTTATTACAGTCAGCCGATGCTTGGCGTGCTGGGGCCGGACATACATGCCAGCGAAAGCGCGATTGGCATGGTGCCGATGCTTACCCAGCTGGGCTATGCGTTGGGCATCCTGCTGCTGGCTCCGCTAGGCGATCGCTATGATCGGCGGCGAATCATTCTGCTTAAGGCAGTGGTACTGACGCTGGCTCTGCTGCTCAGCGGTTTCGCGCCAGGGGTCGGCTGGCTGCTGGCCGGCAGTCTCGCCATCGGATTGTCGGCAACGGTCGCACAGGACATCGTTCCGGCGGCAGCCACCCTGGCGCCCGAAACCCAGCGCGGCAAAGTGGTGGGCACGGTGATGACGGGACTGTTGCTGGGCATTCTGCTGTCCCGGGTGATGAGCGGATTGGTGGCTGAGCAGTTCGGCTGGCGCACGGTCTATGGGCTTGCCGCCGTTTCGATCTCGCTGGTCTGCTTCGGTGCCTGGCGCAGCCTGCCGCGTTTTGCCCCGACCACATCGCTGGGCTATGGCGCCCTGTTAGGGTCGATGGTTCAGCTTTGGCTGCGCCACCCGGCGCTGCGGCGCGCCGCCTTTGCCCAGGGCTTGCTTTCGGTTGCATTCAGCGCGTTCTGGTCGACCCTGGCGGTGATGCTGCATGGCAGCTTTGGGTTGGGCAGCGCGGCGGCTGGCGCTTTCGGTCTGGCCGGCGCGGCTGGTGCCCTGGCCGCACCGCTGGCCGGACGGTTAGCCGATCGCCGTGGTCCGGAGCGCGTCACCCGTCTGGGAGCGGGCCTGTCTGCCGCGTCGTTCGCGGTAATGGGATTGGCGGGAGCACTACCGGTCGACGCGCAGTTGGGCCTGATCGTGCTGGCAGCCATCGGTTTCGATTTCGGTATTCAGGCAACACTCGTGGCTCACCAAACGATGGTCTACGGAATCGAACCGGCCGCCCGTAGCCGCCTGAATGCGCTGCTGTTTACCGGCGTATTCATTGGTATGGCGCTAGGCGCGGGGCTTGGTAGCCTCGTGTTGGCTCGGTGGGGATGGTCGGCAGTGATGGTGATGGCGACCTTGGCGTCGGTTGGCGCGCTGGTCGTACGGCTGAGGGCTGGTAAGAACCTGCACAACCGTTAGTCGGCGAGGGGAAGGGCGGCGTGTCTCGGCAGCCTCCACAGCAGGACTTCTTGTTGATGTCGGTGCCATCCAGGCTGCTCTCCAACAAGAAGTCACTGATCGGTACGGTATGGGCGCTCGGGCCTTTACCACAAGCCACCTGAGCCATGCACGGCAGGGAGGTGAGCGAGGTAGAACGACCGCGTGGGTTGCCTGCACGATCGGCTTGTTGGCTCTAGCTATCTGCCAGAGCCAGCTCGCTGATCAACATTCCGCACGAGACCCGGAAAAGCTGATCCCCTCGCCTGATCGTAAGCGGCCGCCTGCCCGCAATCACCGCGCCGCTACCGAGCATGCGATCAATGTGAGTGCGCAACTGGTGATATTGCCTGGTGTAGTCCCGGTCCATGTAGCCCTCCGCAGCTATGCCCTAAATCGGTGGCCCGCGAATTAGGACAAACAAAGAACCGATTCGTTGGCGTGCAAACCGATATTTCCTGTTTCTTCATTCGTCTGGACCTTGGCGAACGTGCATCCGCAGCGTTGGTATCAGAACATATAGTCTGTAGTATCACTTCGCCATCGATGGCCGAAAAGCTACCCACTCGACTGAGACAGACGCAATGAACGAACAGGCTATACCGGTGTTGATCGCTTTCCTGGCAATAGCCTGTGTCGCGGCGTTCTTGCTGCGTCGCGCATTCACCGTACTGAATGGCCAACAGCTCAAGCGCAATGCTGAGCCGTTACAGGCATCGCCGATCCGTAACGGGCGGGACGCCAACCCCGGCAACGCCCGTTCAGCTCCATAGCGAAAACAGCTCAAGCCTGTGTTTACTAACAGGCGTGCTCGCCAAGGCCCTGTACACAGTCGCCATTTACTTCATGCGGCTGTCAGGGGCTTTAGTTTTCCTCAATTCGACTCATCTATGCGCGGCTTTGGAGTTGGTGGGCCCACACGGACTCGAACCGTGGACCAAAGGATTATGAGTTGCCTGGAAACGCTGTAAGCCCAGTGAAATCGTGCGTAGGTTAGCGCAGCCTTTCACATTGTGAAGAGCACCAAAAGTCCCATCCATACAGAGCCATGGAATCTTGTTGGCTATCGAGAGCTGCATCGCGTCATAAACTGAAGCGTCGACGGCATCTTTGACCGTGAATGCATCAAGCTCTTCATCATGCATGGCTGGCCGCACAACGGTAATGTTGTCCAGGATCAGGCGTAAGTTTTCAAGGACGTGAGCATCCCGCTCACGTAAGTCCGATGCTGTCGTTCGGAAAAGTCTCCCGCCATCTGTAACGCCCAGGAGCATAAAATGCTCGTCAGAGATTTCAGTGAGAAACGCCTCAAGTGTCTCTTTCGTAGTCGCAGGGACGACGAGCGAAATACCAGTATCTAGTAAGTACCCGGCAATATTTGTGACCGCTAGATAACTGATGCTGTAGGCATCAAGCACTACTGCAGTCGGTTCTGTGTCTCCTATATCGCATAGTGGCGACTTAGGGACTCGTTGGTCAGTCCAGCAGTTCATAGCTGCCTTGAAGGCATCTGATGGATACAGCGCATGACCCCGCAGGTACAACGGAATAGCCTCCATCGTCTGCAGGTTTTCGTGCCTCTCCGCACCCTTTGCCATTTTTTCTTCTAAGAAGGGAATGAGCTCGTCAGGATCAGACGGCATGTGCATCATCACGAAGCAATCACTGCCGTCGTTGTGGACGTGACGCAACGTCAATGCGATCCGAACACAGGCCACATAAGGTGGAAGACGCTCTTCCATCTTGTAGGTAGCCATGTTCAAGTTTTCGCTATCGCCCGGCGACAGCTTCTGTAACAACTGCCCTACCTGACTGGACGCCTTCAGGGTGCACTCACTACCCTCCAGTTCATCGTCGATAATCAGCCGAACCAAGGTGTCACCCTCATGGGTGTACTGGACAGCCGCCAGGCATCGCTCTACAGAAGGCGAAACCTGCATGGGCTCAGTTTTCCGGTTATTAAGGCCGAAATGGAAATTAACTAGATCCATCGCATGACCGCGGGGGTCCTCAATCATCCATTTAACCCACCGGGATTCTGCTCGTTTGAAGCTACCAGCGAGTGCAAAAAAAAAGAGGATGCCCTTCACTTCGCGTGAGGGGTTCAGCAACACCGAATCCGGAATTCGCTCGTGGAATAGCCGTTGCTCTTCCAGGCTACGATAGCGGCCAAGGAGGTAGCAGCACCGGTACCAGGGATAAGGTCGCGCAGGTGCAAGTTCGATCATCGACTCACTGAACTTGATCGCTACGTCGATATCGCCGCCACGTTCAGCTTGCACCGATTGGAAGCTGAGCAGTGCTACTGATTGATCGGCACCTTTGACCCGAGCGATAACTTCGTCAAAGGTCTTGTTCTGCCCGGCTTCCTGCAAGCAGTGGAGGTGAGTCAAAACATAGGGTGAAGGCCATAGCTCATGGCTAGGTATCGCGTGCGTCGTGAGTTTGAGCGCCATATGTGGCAGCTTGAGGGCGAATAGTTTCTCAGCGATTTCGAAGAGGCCGGTTGGTGCGATGGTGTGGAGTGCACCCTCCCACTCGGTGGTGAACCGGCCTACATGTTCACTTACTTCACGCCGATGGACTGGGTTATCGTCTTGATCCGGACGTCGAAATATATCCGCAACGAGCCTGATATAGGCCTCTTCCATTTCGGAGGCCCCGGTCAATATTCGCTCGCGACTCAGCCATTCACCAAGCTCGGACGGATTGGCCAGATTGAGAAATGGACCTACTTCTTCTAGCTGGTGCGTACTCGCCTCAAGAAATTGCCGGCACCATGCCCGCCTCATTTGCGGGTCTCCATACGCTGCTTGTAACTCCCTCTCAGCCTGCGGAAGGCACGTATCGTCGCCGGCCAACGCCTTGCACCTAGCAATCACCTCGGATCTATTTGGGTCTAAGTGCTGAACATGCTTTTTCAGCGCGTCGAGCAACTCGGTGGATTGGTATTGATATATGTTGAGAATCGAGCAGCTAAGGTCATGAATTCGCCCGTCGGTACCCGACTCATCAAGGAGTCGAATGGCCATATCTCTGAGCTGGTCTACCCGCTCCTTCACCTCCGGGCGGTTCAGCCACAAGTGGTGTCCAGCAAGGTCTGGATTGAGTGCAACGCCTGTAGCTATCGCCAAGAGTACTCTGGCGTTGTAAGTGCCATAGAGTGAGTTCAGGCGTGTTGCCAGCTCAAGCGCCAGATTTGTTGCGGACAGCCGAATAGCCCCTTCAACAGCACCGGTCAGTAAGCCCTCCGTGGGAAAGCTTTTTACGGCCGTCCGTATTTGCTCTCCGTTCGCGTAACAACGCAGATACGCTTCCTGGGAGTAAGCACCCGGTGAGGGCTCAGACAAATAAAGATCTTTCGCCTCTCCCTCACGTGCGGTGCGGTAGGACAGTTGCAGCAGAGCGGCCTGGCAAACGTCCCTGATGATAGGATTTATGGCGCGTGAAACGATCCTTGCAATGGTCGTCCAGGCAGCGTCCTGATCTTGAGCTTCGACGAGTCCCCCGTAGATAGAAATGACCTCTACCAGCGCAGCAGATTCGGGCTCTCGCTGCGCGATCGCCTTGAGCATGACTATCTGGGTCTTGGCAGTTGTCTTGTTCTTTTGCCGAAGACTTTCAAACACCAACTCCATGGGAGCGACGAGGTCTGCCGGGGCAAGCGACTTGATCTCATTGATGATCTTGTCGCGGCCGATATTGTCCCCATCACCGCTGTGGTGTTGCTCAAGAGAGGTCACTCGCGCTTATCCCCGCTATTCAATTAACTATTTTGTTGCCGCCTACGTTGTCGCCGCTGCCGCTGTGCGTCTGGTTGACGGTGGTTATAGTGGACGGTGCAACCAGAGCGGCCATCGCGTTGATGTCGCGAATCAGCGTGGAGATTGTCTGAGACTGATCGAGTTGCTGGGATATCGCCTTTTCACTCAGCCCGTCGTGAAGATCAAGCTTGGAAAGCTCGCCAGCAACTGCTTCGGCGACTACGTCTTCTTTGATCCATTGGCCCAGGCGATCCTTCAATGCGCCAGCACTGAGCTTCAGGCCGTTCTTCAGGAGGTCGTAAACAGTACTTGCAATGACTCCGGTGGTAATGAAGTCCATTTCGGAAACTCCTTTATGTGGTGGCTTCTAGCCGGTTGGGCGGAGGGGGAGGCGTTGGAGCAAATGAGGCTCTGATACCAAAATCGTCAGCGAAAGCCGGGCATTCCAAAAAGGGTCGTTGGGGGCAAGCTACGATTTTCAAGCCCTTCTGCATTTCAAAGACTCTGCATCGTCCGACACTTTGGAAACTCCGAACATCCCCAGAACTGCTGTCCTGCCTTCGGTCCCGATTTCACTGTACGAATCAGTAACGCGTTGCCGCATTTCGGACATTGTCGCTCGGCTGTTGGGTCACTATGTTGCTTGACGTTTTGCACATGCTCGCGGTGGGTGGCGAGGGTCGGTGCGCGGCGGCCGGTTTGCAGGGCGTGCAGCATGGCATCGACTTCAGCCTCGCTGAATACCGGCTGCTGGAATGACTTTATGTAGCGGATAAAGCCGATGCCCTGGGTCACGTTGGTCGGCACTTCGGTTTTGAAGATGCTGCCGCCGACAAAAGTGATGACCGAGTGCAGGTGCTCGGGGTTAACGCCAAGGGTGGCTTCCAGCGCCTTGAGGTGTTTGTGGTTCTGCCGCAGCGGGTTCTGGAATTTGAAGGTGCGCTTGTAGAGCTTCTGCGTCCACTGTGGCTGTTTCTCGCTGCCAAATATCCAGCCGCTCATGTTCTTCGTTTCCAGCACGAAGATGCCGTAGGGCGAGAGGAATACGTGGTCGATCTGCGTGGTGCCGTCTGGCGTGTTCAGCGTGACGTTGTGCAGACGGCGATAGGTCTGTTTATCCAGCTGCCAATGGGCAAACAGCCGCACCAGGAGTTCGCCAATATGACCCTTGGCCCAAGGCGATTTGAGCAGGCCGATCAGCAGGAACAGCGGGATAAACCAACCCAGGGTGCCCCAAACCTGCGTGATGACGGGAGTGAAGTCCATTTCTCAGCCTCGATTAATTCCAGCAACTTGCCGGATCTTACCGAAAGCGAGTGTAGTTGAACGAACCTTTATTTCTGTTGATCTAGAGCCATTTCGATGCGCTGCCATTCGGGCTTTAGTCGATAGCGAAGATTGGCGATGAAGGCTCTATCGAGCAGACGCCTGAGGGAAGACGACCTTCGGGCTTCACGGATGCAGTCGATCCTTTCAGCAAGCCAGGCGGAGTCGAACGCTGTCCAGATGGGAGGAACGGGCGCCTGCAGGTTCGAGTAGCAAGCGGGGGCGACGGCTACGAAGAACGCCGTCTCGATGGCTGAGCGTTCATAGCCTTTAAGGTTTCTAGCAACGCTGGCGTAGTCGACGGCGTTATCTACGAATACGTCCGAGAGCGCTGCCCAAAGCCTGATTTGGTCCTGCCTTGTCGAAAGGCCTCCCATAAGAAGGCACGAATTTGTCATTTATCGCTCCTGCAAACCCTACAGCGTGGTTAGTGAATCAACCCGACGCTTTGATCGAACGTTGGGTTTTGCTCATTCGCAGCAGGCAGCCGGAGCCAACCTTGCACCTTGTCATTTCCGAGATACCAGCGACCGTCACGGTGGGCTAGGGCCAGACTTTCCCTAGAACGGCCAAAGGGCCCTGGGTTTTGTTGAGCTATCTCCAGTGTGTCGCTGCCGACGCCGGCGATGATCGCAACGTGCCCGTAGCGGTTGACTAGTGATGGGGCGAACACCAACAGATCGTCCGCTTGCGGCGGCGTAGTGCTGCCGTTGGTGAACTGCAACATGCCGCGCTTGGCATTCATGCCGCCATCACCGACGCGACGGTCAAAGAAGTCTTTGGCATGCCCGTAGGTATCGGGCATGCGGTGGCCGTGGCGTTCGAAGTAGTAGCGTTTGACGAACTCAACGCACTGGTAGCGAAGGCCAAGGTTGTATCCGTCCTGAGTCAGGTTACGACCTTGCACCGTGTTGACCCCACCGTTGTAGTAAATGGCTACGCCGTTTAGCTCATCAAGCTGCTCGCCGACGACATGCCGGGGATTGGGATCTATTCGGGTAACGGCGGAATAAAGTCCCAGGGTGACCAGTGGCAGAGCGGCCAGGCCTATGAGAAAGGTGCGTCGGAGGTTATTCATGGGCTCTGCTAGTTCGTCACTTTTATCTTGTAGAACTGCTCCACGTCCTGGCCGGCGCATTGGGTGCCGAACGTGCTCCCGTAAACCAGCACGTCATAAGTGCCGGTTTTCAGAGGAGTTCCGTTAATGACGCCATGCTTATCCCTTGCTTGATGGCTCAGCTCCAATCCCTCGGGCAGAGGCTTGGCTGGAGCTACTAGGAGCTTGCTGACACCTGTGCTAGCGTGGGCTACGTCAATGCGAACGCTGTAAGGCCTGCCTACCTGGGCGATTGGTAGCTCTTTTACCGCTAGCTCGGGCTCTTCCCTGGTGGCGCAGTAGACCAGAACATTGCCAAGCATTAACGCTTCGCAACCCGACAATGTGATTATCAGTCCAGCGATAGCGAGTGACTTGAGCGTCATTTGCATTTCCTTTACATCACGGAATTCTGGTGAATACACAGCCACCAAAGCTGTTGCTGAGCAACTGGCCGAGCGTATCGCCACGGGTTACCAAATGCCCAACCATTCCCCAAGAGAAGAACTTAGAGTGAGTGATTCGCTGCCCTGCCGGAGTCGTGGTGGTGATAACGCCCGATGACGTTTCAGGGGCACCTTCCCACACGATCCAGTGATTTTTTCCAACGCCAACGCCACCATCAACCATGGCCGCATTGACTAGCGATACAACATGGTGAGTGGGGGCTAAGAAACCAAACAGTTCGTTTAAACGATCCAGACTGATGCTGCTTAGCTGGATATTGTCGAATACCACTGCCGCTCCGGCTTTTACGAACCAAGATTCGAGGGCGTTGGGCAAGGTGATTCCTGCAACTTGATCGTCAGGCGAGTCATAGCTGAACAGTCCGTTTTCGCTATCGCGTAGGCTTGCAAGAGAGATCCAGTCTATCGGGGGGATACGGTCGCCTGGAGCAAATCTGCTGAAGTTCTTAGGGTTGCGGCAGGCATGGCTGGGTTTGATGTGAAGTTCGCCAATCGTCGTTTCGCCTGTCTCCCACAGCTCGATGATGGAGCGCGCGTACAGGTCAGGCCTGTCCATCAACAACGCGTAGAAGAACGCTGCGGGACCACACAACGAGGTTCGGTCTTGATCTGGATAGGCCGGTAGACGTATCCCGCTATCAATTTTTTTCCCATGCGCTCGTGCGATTCGCAGCTGAAGTTGCTCAAGGATCTGCCGCTTCTCGAAGGGATCACCTGTACTTCCTATGGGATAGCCTCGATCGTTGAAAACGCGCGTCTTGGGTTCGGTACTTTCGAAGTCTTCCAGGATTTTCTCAGCCGTAGCCAGTCGATCATTCACTGACGAAGACGGCGACATAAAGCTAGCCGGCGGTGCCGCTGTATCGGTGATGGCCTTTTTTGCTTGGCTCTCAGCTGTCAAGATTGCCGGCGCGGTGGTAGCTCTCGACTCTAGTGGCGCCGGGGCAGCAAAAGCTGCCGCTACAGGAGTGGCCCCAATAATTACGCTTGCTGACCCACCGATGATGACGTTCCCATGACCGCCAGTGCTACCGACAGTAGCTGCCGGTAGACCGTTGATGAAAACACTGGTGGATACGGCCCCCTCAATGGCGCTTCCACAGGCTGACGTATCGCCCATCCGCGCAGCCGGAAGGTTATCGAAGTAGACGTTCGGAGAGCCCGTTGCTATGGGGTTGGTGCCATGGCCTGGCAATGGGCAAGAGGTGGGATCAGTTTGGCGAGCCGCCGGTTTTCCGCTCATGGTGTTGCTCCCTGTTTACGTACGCGAATCCTACGCGTGTCGTGCGGCCAGCTTTTGTCGCCTTCGCTAAATTGTGGCGATGGTCACTGTCTGCTGTAGGCATCTGGCAGAGCGGGGAGTAGTCGCGGCAGATCACGGTGCCATTTCTCCCACAACTGCGGGAGATCTTGCCGATTAGCCCCGCATTATGGCTTCAGCGCTTCTTTGCCAGCAGTTCCGAGCGACCAATCACCTCTCGGCTGCGCTCCGGTTTTCGCGGCCCTGAGAGGCCGGCGTTTTCAATAGCGGTATCCAAGCCGCGAAAGTGTGGGGCAGCTTTGGGGCTGCGCAATGTTTCCATCCCTTCGTTCCAGGCATGCACCATGTGTTTGGCCACATCACGCCAGGCGGGCTCATTTTTCGATGCTCCGATCACCTCGTTTCCGACCTCTACCGCGGATTCGCATAGTTGCTCGACCATTGCAGCGTACTTGCTCGGCGGGATGCTGAGCACGCCCTTGAAAAAGGTTTCCAGTGATCGACCCGGTGTCCAGGTTTGTCTTCCGCCTACGGACAAACCAGGCGGGTTGCTGGCGAAGCGCGGGTAGGCCTGAGTGGTCACCAGGTCATAGACCGGAGTAAAGGCCACGTCTTCACGCGAGGTGTAATACAGCGCGATGTTCTTCGAGTGGCAGTCAGCATTGCGCACCACGTAGTTGGTCAGCAGCTGCCAGCCTAGGTGCTCGCGTTGTGCTTGCAGACGCTCAGCAGGGATGTAGGGCCGTGTGGCATTCCACACCCGCTCGGTGGTGGGAACGTACTTTTCATGGGGCGGCAATCCCAGTAGCCCACAGGCGTCTTCGACGCCGCAGCGGGGGACGCCTTGCTCGTCCACATCGAAGCGATCCACTACCAGGACCTTGCCGTCCTCGGACATGCGACAGGCAGCTACTGGCACGACATTAAGCCGCGCCAGTACGCGCATGGTGTAGAACTCGTTGAAGCCTAGAAAAGGGGTCGTGTCGTCGGAGCCTTTGATGATGTGAAGGCCGGTGCGCAGGGTCGGTTTGCCTAGTGGCTCCCGAGATTTGGCTGCGTCGGTGGCAATGAACTTTGGGACGACCCCCGAGACGGCTACCCGAGCGTATTGCCGCACCAGTGCGGCGAACCTTTCGCTGGTGTTTTCCGCTTTGAGCAGGTGTTCTATCTCTAACGGTGCCATCTCGACGCCAGGCTGAACGCCTTCAGGCGTGACCGAGACTCTACCGATGCCGGTGCTTCCCACCACGCCCAGCAGCGACAGGTCGGTACCATCGAGCAGCGGGCCAAACTCTTCGCGGATGACGCCCAGCAAATACCCCTCGGGCAGGTTCTGCCGAAAAAACGGGAACAGGTCGCGAGGCCATCGCCATGCTCCTTCGCGAACCGGCATTGTCAGGCTGACAAAGTCTTCAGGTGCTGTGCCTGGAAGATACTTCAGCACGTACTCATCACGCTCCCGATAAAGCTTGGCCACCAGCCTTGAGCTGACGTGGACGTCGAGGGTCATGCTCAAGCGCTCCCTGACCGCTGCTCGTTGAGGACGTCTTCAACCGTGCGTTCGTGTCCGGCCTTAACCAGCTTCAGGTCATAGCCTGCCGCTTCCAGCAGCCGAACCAGCGCAGAAACGCTCATGTCGCCTTTGGCCAGTGTTTCCATGCGCGCCACCGTGGTGCGCGATACACCGGCACGGCTGGCCAGCGCTTCTTGGCTGAGCTTCGCGTCACCACGCGCCTGTTTCAACATCTCGGACACATCGTATAGGGAGGTCACTCGTAGCCCTCGGGCATCAGAAATAGATGTAATCCCGAAAAATGTAGCTCTTGGGCTACATTAGTACAAGTGTCGTCAGCTTTGATTTGCGGCTCACGGGCTACAAAATGGGTAAATCTGAGCTTATATGTAGCTGTGGGGCTACAAACTGGCAGGCGTGGCCTATTGCCTGGATCGGTTTCCGGTTGGAGGTGCTGAAGCTCTCTGTATTAGCTGGTCAGACGGTACGCCGCCAGCTGATATAGCCGCCAACGGTGGCCTATGCCTGGCTAAGAAAGCGGTACCCGTACAATATTTTCGGACCAGAAAAGAAAAGGCCAGCTCGAAAGCTGGCCTAAATCCTTAACTTTATTGGTGGGCCCACACGGACTCGAACCGTGGACCAAAGGATTATGAGTCCTCTGCTCTAACCAACTGAGCTATAGGCCCTCAGAGGCCGGCGGATTATACCGGTGGTGTTGCTGGTGCGCCAAGCGAAGCTGAGCGTACGTTATTGTTTTCTCTGTCCTTGAATGCAAAACCCCCGGCGCGGGCCGGGGGTTCTGGTTTTACTCGTCGAGGAAGGAGCGCAAATGCTCGCTTCTCGTCGGATGGCGCAGCTTGCGTAGCGCCTTGGCTTCTATCTGACGGATCCGCTCGCGGGTGACATCGAACTGTTTGCCGACTTCCTCAAGGGTGTGGTCGGTGTTCATGTCGATGCCGAAGCGCATGCGCAGTACCTTGGCTTCACGGGCAGTGAGGCCGGAAAGGACTTCGCGGGTGGCTTCCTTGAGGCTCTCCACGGTCGCCACGTCGATCGGCGATTGCATGGCAGAATCTTCGATGAAGTCGCCCAGGTGCGAGTCTTCGTCATCACCGATCGGGGTTTCCATGGAGATCGGCTCTTTGGCGATCTTCAGTACCTTGCGGATCTTGTCCTCGGGCATTTCCATGCGCTCGCCAAGCTCTTCAGGTGTGGGCTCGCGGCCCATCTCCTGCAGCATCTGACGGGAGATGCGGTTGAGCTTGTTGATCGTCTCGATCATATGCACCGGGATACGGATGGTCCGCGCCTGGTCCGCAATGGAGCGAGTGATCGCCTGGCGAATCCACCAGGTGGCGTAGGTCGAGAACTTGTAACCGCGACGGTATTCGAACTTGTCCACCGCCTTCATCAGGCCGATGTTGCCTTCCTGGATCAGGTCGAGGAATTGCAGACCGCGGTTGGTGTACTTCTTGGCAATCGAGATCACCAGGCGCAGGTTGGCCTCGACCATCTCTTTCTTCGCCCGGCGTGCCTTGGCCTCACCGATGGACATGCGACGGTTGATGTCCTTGATGTCCGTGATTAGCAGTGCACATTCTTCTTCGAGTGCGAGCAGCTTCTCCTGGCAGCGCTGGATGTCTTCCTTGCGTGCTGCGATGGCTTCGGCGTACTTGCTCTTGCCACCGGCCAGCTGATCAGCCCAGCCGAGGTCAGTTTCGTTGTTCGGGAACTGACGTAGGAAGTCGGCGCGAGGCATGCGCGCGTCACGCACGCAGATCTGCATGATGGCGCGCTCCTGGGCGCGAACCTGACCCAGGGCACTGCGCACGCGTTCGACGAGCGCATCGTATTGCTTGGGGATGAGCTTGATCGGCATGAACAGCGTGGCCAGCTCCTGCAGCGCGTCGGTCGCTTGCTGACTGCCGCGGCCGTGTTTCTTCAGCGCTTTCTTGGCGGCTTCCAGCTGCTCAGCAACCGCGCCGAAGCGAACGCGAGCGACTTCCGGATCCGGACCGCCATCGCCTTCTTCTTCCTCGCTGTCGGAGTCGTCCTCTTCGTCGTCGTCCTTGTCGTCTGCAGCCGGCTTTGCCGCCGTCTGCGGAGTGGCGGGTTCGACTTCCTGCTGCGGGCCGGCAGCGCCGTCGTCGTCAGGGTCGATATAGCCACTGAGGATATCGGACAGACGGCCGCCTTCGGTGGTGACGCGCTCGTAGTCAGCGAGAATGCCATCTACGGTGCCCGGGAAGTGGGCGATCGCACTCATCACCTCGCGAATGCCTTCCTCGATGCGTTTGGCGATTTCTATCTCGCCTTCGCGGGTCAGCAGTTCGACGGTGCCCATTTCGCGCATATACATGCGCACGGGATCTGTAGTGCGGCCGATGTCGGTTTCGACAGCGGCAAGCGCCGCGGCGGCTTCTTCGGCTGCGGCTTCATCGGTATCGGCTTCGGCCAGCAACAGGGCATCGGCATCCGGGGCGACCTCGAATACATTGATACCCATGTCGTTGATCATGCGAATGATGTCTTCCACCTGCTCCGGATCGGAAATATCCTCCGGTAGGTGGTCATTGACCTCGGCGTAAGTCAGGTACCCCTGCTCACGGCCACGCTGGATCAATTCTTTGAGACGGGACTGCTGTTGCGCTTTTCCGGACATATAACCCTATCCACTGACGGTTCTGGCGGGTTGAAAACAAGCTGACCATTATAGCCGAGCAAGGACCTCACGCGCCAGTTGAGGTCGATATAGCGGGTGTTGAGTTGCGATTTAGCAGGTTGCGCAGCTGTTCTTTCTCCTCTGCGCTGAGTTCTCCCTGGCGAGCCTTGCGGAGCAGTGTTTCGAGGCTGCGCTCGCGTTGCCTGGCGGCCAGGGTAGTTATGGTGTCGAAAAACTGTTGTTCAAGGTTATCGGCAGAGATCAGCCATTCTTTCTCGGCAAGCGCACGTAAAAGGCGCCCTTGGTCGGTTCCATGCCAGCGTGCGATCAATTGCAGGCTGCGCAGCTTGGGATTTTTTTGCAGCGTGCCGAGAAGAGCGACGAGCAATTGTGCATACGTGTCGTCTTCAGCGGCAAAATGGCTAGCATCTTCTACCTTCTGAGCGAGTTCCGGGTGATGCAGCAAGGTGCGCAGCGTAGTCAGCGCCGGCGGCTCTACCGAGGCAGGCGTTCTTGGTGCGCTTGCTTTAAAGTCTGGACGCTGACCGGGCTTTTTCCAGTCCTTTTTCCATTCTTTCTTGCCGCTGCGCTTTGGCTGGGCCGGCTCCGGCGGTACGTAGTAGTCGTTTTCATCGTGTCCCGGGCCGGTGTCGTAATAAATGCTGTCGTCGTATTCCGAGGGTGCGCTCGGCGCGGCGGCGCTCATTTGCTGCAGCGCTTCGCTGTGCAGGCCGGTGATTTCGCCGAGGCGCTGGCGCATCAGGGCGCGCAGGTTGGCGCCGGGTATCTTTTCGATGAGCGGCGCTGCAAGCGTGGCCAGATGGGCCTTACCCTCGAGTGAGCGCGGATCTGCTTCTTCGCTGAGTTGTTGGAAGAAGTACTCAGCCAATGGTTGAGCTTGTTGCTGTATGCGTGCCATGAAGGCGTCGGTGCCTTCGCTGCGCACCAGAGTGTCCGGGTCTTCGCCTTCGGGTAGAAACAAAAAGCGTGCGCGACGGCCATCCTGCAGGTTTGGCAGCGCCGACTCCAGGGCACGCCACGCTGCCTTACGGCCGGCCGCGTCGCCGTCGAAGCAGAACAGTACGCTGGGTACGATGCGAAACAGGCGCTTGAGGTGTTCGTCGCTGGTGGCCGTGCCAAGGGTGGCGACGGCGTTGCGCAGGCCCTGTTGAGCCAGTGCGATGACGTCCATATAGCCTTCGACGACCATGATCTCATCCAGGTCGCGGTTGGCCTTGCGCGCTTCGTAAAGGCCGTACAGCTCTTGGCCTTTGTGGAAGACCGGTGTTTCCGGTGAGTTCAGATATTTGGGTTTGTCGTCGCCGAGCACCCGACCGCCAAAGGCGATGACGCGCCCGCGGCTGTCGCGGATCGGAAACATTACCCGGTCGCGAAAGCGATCATAGCTTCTGCCTGTTTCGGTGTTTTCTATCAGCAGGCCCGCATCAATCATCGCTTTCTGCTGCAGGGCGTCGCCGCCCAGGTGCTTCATCAGGTTGTCCCAGCCGGGCGGGGCAAAGCCCAGGCCGAAATCCCGGGCGATAACCCCGGACAGGCCGCGGCCTTTGAGGTATTCCACTGCAGCCTTGCGGGCCGGGTGTCCTTTGAGCGCCTGGCGGTAGTATTCGGCGGCGGACTCAAGCAGCGGGTAGAGCGGCGAATCCACCGGCTGGCGCGGCTTGCGCCCCGGTCCGCTTTCCTCTCGCGGCACTTCCATGCCGGCGCGCTTGGCCAGTTCTTCGACGGCCTGGGGGAACTCCAGGCTGTCGTGGTCCATGATGAAGCCGAGCGCGTTGCCGCCCGCGCCGCAGCCGAAGCAGTAGTAGAACTGCTTGTCAGGGCTGACGCTGAACGACGGGGTCTTTTCTTTGTGGAACGGGCAGCAAGCGGTGTAGTTCTTGCCCGCCTTTTTCAATTGGATGCGCGAACTCACCACCTCGACAATGTCGGAGCGGTTGAGCAGGTCATCAATGAATGATTGCGGGATCAAGCCGGCCATAGGGGTATAAGAATACGCTCGCGGTGTTCAGGCCGGAATGAAAAAAACTCCGGCCATTCGCCGGTTGGCGAAGCGGAGTCTATTTCAATGCAAAGCCCGGCATATGCCGGGCTTGATGCAGCTTCAGCTGTACTGGATCAGTACAGGCGAACGCTGCGGCGCTGTTCGCGCTGCACTTTCTTGGCGTGACGCTTGACTGCGGCAGCAGCTTTACGCTTGCGCTCGGCAGTGGGCTTCTCGTAGAACTCGCGGCTGCGGACTTCAGCCAGAACACCGGCCTTTTCGCAAGAACGCTTGAAGCGACGCAGAGCTACGTCGAATGGTTCGTTCTCTTTAACTTTAACGTTGGGCATCCAGGACGTACCTTCACTTGTTTACCGGTTACAACGCGCTTCGGCAAATATCGCGAGCACGCTGGTTTTAAGGGTTGCGGATGTTAACGCCTTGCCGAGAGGAATGCAAAGCCCCCTGATCGAAAAGCGCTGGTCGGTCGCTGGCCCCGGCGATTAATATGGGCGGCTTCATTCGCTTCTCTGGAAGGTCATACCCATGCTGGTGCTGGGGTTGGAAACGTCATGCGACGAAACCGGTGTCGCGCTGTACGACAGCGAGCACGGCTTGCTGGCCGATGCCCTGTTCAGCCAGATCGATCTGCATCGCGTCTATGGCGGGGTGGTGCCGGAGCTGGCTTCGCGTGACCACGTCAAGCGTATGCTGCCGCTGATCCGCCAGGTGCTAGCCGAAGCCGGACGCGAGTCGAGCCAGATCGATGCGGTGGCCTACACCGCCGGTCCTGGTCTGGTCGGTGCGTTGCTGGTGGGCGCTTCCTGTGCTCAGGCGATGGCGTTTGCCTGGGGCGTGCCGGCGGTCGGCGTGCATCATATGGAAGGCCACCTTTTAGCGCCAATGCTCGAAGAGCAGCCGCCGGCGTTTCCGTTCGTCGCGCTACTGGTATCCGGCGGGCACACGCAGCTGGTTCGGGTTGACGGGATTGGCCGCTACGAATTGCTGGGCGAGTCGGTCGACGATGCCGCGGGCGAAGCTTTCGACAAGACGGCGAAGCTGATGGAGTTGCGTTATCCCGGCGGCCCGGAGATCGCAGCCCTTGCCGAGCGCGGGACACCGGGTCGATTCACCTTTCCGCGTCCCATGACCGATCGACCCGGGCTGGATTTCAGTTTCAGCGGCCTCAAGACGTCGACCCTCACGACTTGGCAGCAATGCCGTAGCGCTGGCGACGACGGCGAGCAGACCCGCTGCGATATCGCGCTGGCGTTTCAGCAGGCCGTTGTCGAGACGCTGACCATAAAATGCCGGCGCGCTCTGAAGCAGACAGGTTTGAACAATCTGGTAATCGCCGGTGGCGTAAGCGCCAATTTGGCATTGCGTCGGAACCTCGAAGCGATGCTCGGCGAAGTGAAGGGGCAGGTGTTTTATGCGCGGCCCCGTTTCTGTACCGACAATGGTGCGATGATCGCTTACGCCGGTTGCCAGCGCTTGCTTGCCGGCCAGCAGGACGGGCCGGAGATTTCGGTTCAGGCGCGTTGGCCGATGGAGACGCTCGTAGCGGTATGAGTTGGCTCGCCAGCTAGAAGTGCCGCTCTGTGCCCGCGAAAAGGTCGCGTAAGTTGTTTCGGTGACGCCAGACGACCAGCCCAGCCAGTAGTGCAATAGGCCAAAGCGCGTCAGGCTGTTGCCAGGCCAGAAATGGCAGGCATAGCGGTAACGCGGCAAGAGCGGCAATGGAGCTGGTACGGGTCAGCTTGAATACCACCAGCCAGATGGCCAGGGCTAGCAGAGCCGTCGGTGGGTGCAGGCCGAGCAGGGCGCCCGCAGCCGTGGCCACGCCTTTACCGCCGCGGAAGCGGAAGTACAAAGGATAGAGATGGCCCAGCACCGCCGCCAATGCGATCCAGGCCTGTTGCTGAATAGACAGGCCCAGCGCGGCGGCGAGCAGGACCGGCAACAGGCCCTTGAGCAGGTCGCCGAACAGCGTGCTGATGGCCAGGCGTCTGCCAGCGAGCCGCAGCATGTTGGTCGCGCCGGGATTGCCGGAACCACTGGCACGTGGATCAGGTGCGCCGGTCAGACGACTGAGTAGAATGGCGAACGACAAAGAACCGATCAGATAGGCGAGCAGTGTCAATTGCCAAAACATGGCATCCATCCGGGGCAGGGAGCTCCTGAGTCTAACGGCGTACACCGGCGTTGTCGTGCCGCGGGAGAAAGTTGCATGGACACAGTTTTCATCGAAGGGCTGGAAGTGGATACGCTGATCGGCGCCTATGATTGGGAGCGCGGCATTCGGCAGTGCTTGCGCCTGGATTTGACTTTGGGGTGGGACATTCGTCCCGCTGCGGAAAATGATGAGTTGGGCAAGGCGCTGGATTATGCCGAGGTGACCGCCGCCATCGATCGGTTTTCGCAGTCTTCACGCTTCGAGCTGGTCGAAACCTTTGCAGAGCGCCTGGCTGCCGGTTTGATGAGTCAGTTCAGCATTCCCTGGCTACGGTTGCGGGTTACCAAACCGGGCGTCAATACGCGCGCGTCGGCGCTGGGTGTGGAGATCGAACGCGGATGCCGCTGACTCGCGTACTGCTGGGGCTCGGCAGCAATAACCGCCGCGAACAGAATCTGACTGCCGGTCTCGATGCGCTGGAGCAGCTGCTTGGCGACATGCGCTGTTCGCCCGTCTTTGAAAGCCTCGCGGTGGGCTACAAAGGCGACAATTTCTACAATCTGGTCGTGTCCGGAACCGCCGAACTGCCGTTGATTGAGCTGGACCGCAGACTCAAGTTCATCGAGGCGGACAACGGCCGCTACGCGCCGGATCGCAAGGGCTTGCCGCTGGACATCGATGTATTGATTTATGGCGACCTGACTGGCAATTTCAATGGGTTGGAACTGCCGCGTCCAGAAACGCTGAAAAATGCCTTCGTGCTCTGGCCATTGGCCCTACTGGTGCCAGATGTGATGCATCCGCGAGCGGGGCGGAGCTTCGCCGAGCTGTGGCGCGATTCGAACATCGAGCAGCAGCTCTGGCCGGTGCCGTTCCAGTGGAGGGGCGCGCAGCTGACGCCGGCCGCACTGATGGCGGAAACGCCGCGCGCAGATACCTGAGGGCGGCAGTGGTCAGCTAGGCGTTGCGCGGGTCGCTCGGTGCGTCATCCCCGGGGTGATCGACTTCGCCGGCGCTGCCCTGCTGCTGCCACTGATAGGCCTGCACGGCCAGCAGGCGTGCGCGTTTGAGCGCCTCGCCCAGTTCCGCCGCCTGGTAACCCTGCTCGATAAGCGCTTTCGCCTGTACGCCGCGAGCCGCCTCGGCGGCACCGCGCAAGTACTCGGCCTGGATGTAGTCGGTGGGCTTGGGGGCGGCGCGGCCACGCGCATCCATCTCGCAGGCGGCAATGAACTGCTCGAAGCGCTCCGGACGGCGATAGATGTCGAAGTGCTGAAGCATTTCGAACAGTGCCTGGGCGGACAGCTCCGGCGCCCGATGCGCGCAGGGGCAAAACTCTCCGACCAGCATGGCCAAATCCTGACAATCGCGGGGAACCTTGTATCGAACGCTGAGCGCTGCGATCAGCGGCAGTCCCGCCTTGTCAGCCGGCGGAACCTGGGCATCCGCCGGCGTCTCACCCAAATGCTGCAGCAGGCAGGCCCAGCGTACCGCTAGCGGTTGTGCGTGCATTGCATTCTGCCGCAGCACCTCGAGTACGTGATCACCGAGGGTGGCTTCAGAATTGCCTGGGCGCGGTTGCGACACGCTGAATAATCGGTCGATTTCCGGAAATAGCTCCTTCAGAGCGCCGCAATCGCGCAGCACCTGCACGAATACGTCGGGGCGGGGTTCCATCAGAGCCCGCGAGATTTCCTTCCAGCTGCGTTCCGGTGTCAGCGCCTGGAGCTCACCCGATTCGGCGAGCTGGCGCATCAGCGCCAGAGTTTCAGCGGCAACGCTGAAACTCAGTTCGGCATAGCGCGCGGCAAAGCGGGCCACACGTAGCACTCGCAAGGGATCTTCAGCAAAGGCCGGGGACACGTGTCTGAGCTGGCGCGCGGCCAGATCGGCCTGGCCGTCGTAGGGATCGATCAGATGACCCTGCTCGTCCTCGGCCATGGCATTGATGGTCAGATCGCGACGGACCAGATCTTCTTCGAGGGTGACGTCAGGGCTGGCATAGAAGGTAAAGCCGCCGTAGCCCCGGCCGCTCTTGCGTTCGGTGCGGGCAAGCGCGTATTCCTCGCTGGTAGCCGGATGCAGGAACACCGGAAAGTCGGCACCCACCGGACGGAAGCCCTTGGCCTGCATCTCCTCGGCGCTGGAGCCGACCACCACCCAGTCCACCTCGGTGACGGGCCGCCCCAGCATCCGATCACGTACTGCTCCGCCGACTTTGTAGATCTGCATGTATTTCCTCCGTTCCGGCGGAGGATAAACGAAAGCCCCGCAGCAGCAAGCCGCGGGGCTTACGAAAGGCGCAGCGCCGAGCCGATCAGATCGGTGGCAGCGCCAGACTCATACCGGGGAATTTGCCTTCGGACTCCGGTTCGACGGCCCTTGGCGGCATGTGGTGCGTGGTTACCAGCTTGTCATCCTGCATGGATTGCAGATGCACATCGAATCCCCAAAGCCGGTGCAGATGCTTGAGAACTTCGTCAGTAGACCCCCCCAGAGGTTTGCGGTCGTGTTGCTGATGACGCAGGGTCAAGGAGCGATCACCGCGGCGATCGACGCTCCAGACTTGCACGTTGGGCTCGCGGTTGCCCAGGTTGTATTGCGCCGCCAGCAGCTCGCGGATGGCGTGATAGCCGTTCTCGTCATGGATGGCCGGGACCAGTAGCTCGTCCTTGTGATCGTCGTCGAGGATGCTGAACAGCTTCAGGTCACGAATGACCTTGGGTGAAAGGAACTGCAGGATGAAGCTCTCGTCCTTGAAGTTATTCATCGCGAACTTCACCGTCGTCAGCCAGTCGCTGCCCGCTATGTCAGGGAACCAGCGCTTGTCTTCTTCGGTGGGGTGTTCACAGATCCGGCGGATGTCTTGATACATGGCAAACCCCAGGGTATAGGGGTTGATACCGCTGTAGTACGGACTGTCGAAACCGGGTTGATAGATCACGCTGGTGTGAGACTGGAGAAACTCCATCATGAAGCCGTCGGTCACCAGCCCTTCGTCATAAAGATCGTTGAGCAACGTGTAGTGCCAGAAGGTCGCCCAACCTTCGTTCATCACCTGGGTCTGGCGCTGCGGATAGAAATATTGGGCGATCTTGCGCACGATCCGAACGATCTCGCGCTGCCACGGTTCGAGCAGCGGCGCATGTTTCTCGATGAAATAAAGGATGTTTTCCTGCGGTTCGGCTGGGAAGCGCTGGTCGCGCTGACGTTCATCCTCTTTTTCGCCGAACTTTGGAATGGTTCGCCACAGATCGTTGATCTGCTTCTGCAGGTGCTCTTCGCGATCCTTCTGCCGCCGCCGCTCCTCTTCGGCAGAAATGGGGTAGGGGCGCTTGTACCGATCAACACCGTAGTTCATCAGTGCATGACAGGAATCCAGCAGGTCTTCCACCGCATCGATGCCGTGGCGTTCCTCACATTGCATGATGTACTGCTTGGCGAACACCAGATAGTCGATGATCGAGCTGGCATCGGTCCAGGTGCGGAAAAGATAGTTGCCCTTGAAGAAGCTGTTGTGGCCGTAGCTGGCGTGGGCGATCACCAGCGCCTGCATGGTGATGGTGTTCTCCTCCATCAGATAGGCGATGCATGGATCGGAATTGATCACGATCTCATAGGCCAGACCCATCTGCCCGCGGGTATAGGATTTCTCAGTGCTGAGGAAGTGCTTGCCATAGGACCAATGGTGATAGCCCAGCGGCATGCCCACCGATGCGTAAGCATCCATCATCTGCTCGGCAGTGATGACCTCGATCTGGTTGGGGTAGGTGTCCAGCGCGTAACGTTCGGCAATACGCCCGATCTCCCGGTCATAGGTGCGGATCAGCTCGAAGGTCCATTCCGAACCGGTTGAAATGGGCTGTCGTTTCATGCTGCTTACCTCAGCTAGCCATGCGCCGCTGGAAGAGCTCGCGGAACACCGGATAGATGTCTCCCGCGGTCACCAGCTGCTGCTGCGCGAACGATTCACCGAAGGCTTCGGCCACCTGATTGTATTCGTACCACAGCGCCTGATGTTCGCGAGGAGTGATTTCCACATAGGTGAAATACTGGACGAACGGCATGATCTGGTTGATCAGAATGTCCCGGCAGATCGGCGAATCGTCGTTCCAGTTATCGCCATCCGAAGCCTGCGCCGCATAGATGTTCCATTCATTGGCCGGGTAACGCTCGGCCATGATCTCCTGCATCATTTTCAACGCACTGGATACGATGGTCCCGCCGGTTTCCCGCGAATAGAAGAACTCCTCTTCATCGACCTCTTTGGCGCTGGTGTGATGGCGGATGAACACCACGTCTATCTTGTCGTAGTTCCGTTTGAGGAACAGGTAAAGAAGAATGAAAAAGCGCTTGGCGATGTCCTTGGTGGATTGAGTCATGGAGCCGGACACGTCCATCAGGCAGAACATCACAGCCTTGGAGCTGGGGTTGGGATGCTTCACCAGCAGGTTGTATTTCAGGTCGAAGGTATCCAGAAAAGGAACCCGATGAATGCGGGCGCTGAGACGCTCGATTTCCTCTTCAGCGGCCTGGATGTCAGTGAAATTGGCGGGCTCCTCAAGCTTCAGTCGGGCTAGTTCGGCCTTGATCTCACGCAGCTTGGCGCGGCTGCTGCCCGACAGTGCGATTCGGCGCGCATGGGCCGAACGAAGGGTGCGGATGATATTGATGCGCGATGGGTTGCCTTCATTACTGATGCCGGCGCGTACCGTCTTGAAGGTGTCGGTCCCGGCCAGATGGCGCTTGACCAGGTTGGGCAGCTCAAGGTCCTCGAACATGAAGTCGAGGAATTCCTCCTGAGTGATCTGAAAGACAAAGTCGTCCATGCCATCGCCGCTATTACTGGCCTTGCCGGCGCCCTGGCCCCCACCGCCACCCTGAGGTCGGGGAATGCGCTCCCCCGCGATGAAATCCTTATTGCCAGGATGCACGATGGTCTGCTTCCCGCCGCGACCATGGTGCAGAATCGGTTCGTCGATATCACGGCCGGGAATACTGATCTGCTCGCCGTGCTCCATATCGGTGATGGAACGGCGACCCACAGCCTCTTCGACGGCCTTCTTGATGTGTCCTCGGTAGCGCTGCAGGAATCGTTGGCGATTCACCGTGCTCTTGTTTTTGCCGTTCAGACGGCGGTCGATCACGTAACTCATAGGCCCCTCCGGGGCAGCCGGGAGCTGGTAGCTTGAAGCTGGACGCGTGCTGCTTGGGTTCCAGCTTCAAACTTCAGACTTCAAGCTGCTGTTACTGCGATTTACGGACCCGCAGGTACCATTCCGACAACAGGCGTACCTGCTTCTCGGTATAGCCGCGCTCGACCATGCGCACGACGAAATCGTTGTGCTTCTTCTGATCCTCCTTGCTGGCTTTGGCGTTGAAGCTGATGACCGGTAGCAAGTCCTCGGTGTTGGAGAACATCTTCTTCTCGATCACCACCCGCAGCTTCTCGTAGCTGAGCCAGGACGGATTCTTGCCGTTGTTGTTGGCGCGGGCACGCAGCACGAAGTTGACGATCTCGTTGCGGAAATCCTTCGGATTACTGATGCCGGCCGGCTTCTCGATTTTTTCCAGTTCTTCGTTGAGTGCGGCGCGGTTGAGGATCTCTCCGGTTTCCGGGTCGCGGTATTCCTGATCCTGAATCCAGAAGTCTGCGTAGAGCACGTAGCGGTCGAAGATGTTCTGACCGTATTCGCTGTAGGACTCGAGATATGCGGTCTGGATCTCCTTGCCAATGAAGTCGACGTAACGCGGCGCCAAGTACTCCTTGATAAATCGCAGGTAGCGTTCTCGGACCTCGGCGGGGAACTGCTCCTGCTCAATCTGCTGTTCCAGTACATAGAGCAAGTGCACCGGGTTGGCGGCGATCTCGTGCGGATCGAAGTTGAACACCTTGGACAGGATCTTAAAGGCGAAGCGGGTCGACAGACCATTCATGCCTTCGTCGACGCCGGCCGTATCGCGGTATTCCTGGATCGATTTGGCTTTGGGGTCGGTGTCCTTGAGGTTTTCGCCGTCATAGACCCGCATCTTCGAATAAATGTTGGAGTTTTCCGGCTCTTTCAGGCGGCTCAAGACGGAGAACTGCGCCAGCATTTTCAGCGTGTCGGGCGCACAGTGCGCTTTGGACAAGGAGCTGTTGAACAGCAGCTTGTCGTAGATCTTGATCTCATCGGTTACCCGCAGGCAGTACGGCACCTTGACGATGTAAATACGGTCGATGAAGGCTTCGTTGTTCTTGTTGTTGCGGAAGGTGTGCCATTCCGACTCGTTGGAGTGAGCCAGCAGGATGCCATTGTAGGGGATCGCGCCTAGGCCCTCGGTGCTGTTGTAGTTGCCTTCCTGGGTAGCGGTCAGCAGCGGGTGCAGCACCTTGATCGGCGCTTTGAACATCTCGACGAATTCCATCATGCCCTGGTTCGCGCGGCAGAGTGCGCCCGAATAGCTATAGGCATCAGCGTCGTTTTGGGGGTATTCCTCGAGCTTGCGGATATCCACCTTGCCCACCAGCGCGGAGATGTCCTGGTTGTTCTCGTCGCCCGGCTCGGTCTTGGCGATCGCGATCTGGTTGAGGATCGAGGGGTACAGCTTGACCACCCGGAACTGGCTGATGTCGCCGCCGAACTCCTGCAAGCGCTTGGTGGCCCAAGGCGACATTATCGAATTCAGGTAGCGGCGCGGGATGCCGTAGTCCTCTTCGAGAATCTGCGCATCTTCGGCCGGATTGAACAGTCCCAGTGGCGATTCAAACACCGGCGAACCCTTGATGGCGTAGAAAGGCACCCGTTCCATCAACTGCTTGAGTTTTTCGGCAAGAGACGATTTGCCGCCGCCTACCGGGCCGAGGAGGTAGAGGATCTGTTTCTTCTCTTCCAGCCCCTGTGCGGCATGCCGGAAGTAGGAAACGATTTGATCGATGCAGTCTTCCATGCCGTGGAAGTCTTCGAATGCGGGATAGCGTCGGATCACCTTGTTGGAAAAGATCCGCGACAGTCGGGAATCAGTCGACGTGTCGATCAGTTCGGGCTCGCCGATCGCCATCAACAGGCGCTCGGCTGCGGTAGCGTAGGTACCCCGGTCTTCCTTACACAGATCGAGGTATTCCTGAAGCGAATACTCCTCCTGGCGGGTTGCTTCGAATCGTTGCTGGAAATGGCTGAAAATGCTCATGACTTCACCTCGGACGATGCTCGGAGCCGGTGTTGTCATCAGGCATTCAGGTGCGGCCGACATGTCGGCCCTGGAGTCCCCCCGAACACCTAATGGTCGAAAACCTGAGGCCCGGTAGCCGGTACACGGCTTTCACCTGTTTGGATGGCCTGAACTGAAGGATAGTTCGGATTCAGCAAATTCAAGGGAACAGAGCTGCTTTTACCGCTGCGTTTCGTCGGATCGCAGGCGCAAGGCCGCGCAATACGCGGCCTTTGGGGGCGGATATTTTTTAGCGGGGATCGCCTTGCTCGACGTCCTGAGGAAAGGTCTGGCGCCACAGCTCGAAGCCGCCGTCGAGGCTGTAGACATCGGAGAAGCCCTGGTTGATCAGGTAGGCGGCCGCGCTCTGGCTGGAGTGGCCGTGGTAGCAAGTGACGACGAGCGGGTGGTCGAGGTCCGCAGCCGCGATGAAATCCGGTAAGGATTGATTGTCGAGATGTGTCGAACCGGTGATATGGCCACTGGCGTAGCTGTTCGCATCGCGAATATCGACGATTACACCGCCACTGCCGCGCAGCGCCTGGGCCTGGTCTGGCGAGATACGTTTGAAGTCAGTCATGGTTGGCCTCGCAATCGCAGCGGTGGAGTTCTCCGCTGTCGAGATTCATCAGAGTCATGGTGTTGCCCCATACGCAACCGGTATCCAGTGCATACACATTAGGCTCGTTGCAGTGACCTTCCAGTGCAGCCCAATGGCCGAAGATGATCTTGCAGCCGCGGGTTTTGCGGCTGGGATGGCTGAACCAGGGCGCGAAGCCCGGCGGTGCCGAGTCGAGCCCTTCCTTGGCCTGCAGATCGAGCGTACCGTCGGCCTTGCAGAAGCGCATGCGGGTGAAATAGTTGGTGATCAGGCGCAGCCGCGGTATGCCGTGCAGCTCCTTGTTCCATTTGGCGGGCTGGTTGCCGTACATGCCGTCAAGAAAGGGCGGCAGCATGGCGTCGTCGCGCAATGCCTGTTCGACCTCGGCAGCTCGCCTCAGGGCCTTGGTCAGCGTCCATTGCGGCGGGATGCCAGCATGGACCATGGTCGTTTCTCGTTCGGTGTCGTGATGGATCAGCTTCTGCTGACGCAGCCAGTCGATCAGGTCGGCTCGGTCGGGCGCATCGAGGATCGCCTGGAGCGTGTCGGATTTTTTCAGCCGCTCGACATTATGCGCAACGGCCAGAAGATGCAGATCATGATTGCCCAACACTGTGACGCCAGAACTGCCCAGATCGCGTACGAAGCGCAGCGCTTCCAGCGACTGTGGGCCGCGGTTGACCAGATCCCCGGCGAGCCATAGACAGTCGCGAGAGGAGCTGAAATCGACCCGCTGCAGCAGACATCTGAGGGGTTCGAGGCAACCTTGCAGGTCGCCGACAGCATAGGTAGTCAATGCAAGGCTCCGGGTACGGCCAGCCGGAAGGGGGCAATCTCGGCGTCGAAGCGGTGTCCGTCTTCGGCAAGCATCTGGTAGCTGCCTTGCATGGTGCCGACGCGTGATGCCATGAGCGTACCGCTGGTATAGACGTGCCGCTGACCCGGTGCGATCACTGGCTGTTCGCCAACGACACCGGCGCCGCTCACCTCCTGCACCTTGCCGTCGCCATCGGTGATGATCCAGTGACGAGACAGCAGTTGTGCAATGAGCTGGCCCTTGTTTTCGATCGTTACCTTGTAGGCAAAGGCATAGCGGTTTTGTTCCGGCTGCGACTGGTCGGCCAGGTAGGTCGGGCTGACGCTGACATCGATCCGGTAGCGCTGGTCTTCAGGCATGGGAACTCCTGCTGGTGGGCTCGCCTTCAGACGCGGCGCAGCTGCGGGCGGAAAGTTGATCTGACAATCTTACGAACGCGGCCAGGTCCAGCTGTTCCGGGCGAAGGCTGCCGTCGACATTGGCCGCGGCGATCGCGTCTGCATCGAGCAGGCCCTTTAGCGTATTGCGCAGTGTCTTGCGGCGCTGATTAAAGGCCTGGCGAACGACGGTTTCCAACTGGCGATGGTCGCGCGCTGGATGGGGCAGCACTTCGTGCGGCACGAGGCGAACGATGGCGGATTCGACCTTGGGCGCCGGGTTGAAGGCACCGGGGCCGACATTGAACAGGTGTTCGACGCGACAGTGGTACTGCACCATGATCGACAGGCGTCCCCAATCGCCGCCGCCTGGCTGCGCGGCGAGCCGTTCGACCACTTCTTTCTGCAGCATGAAATGCATGTCGCGGATTAGCGCGGCGTGGTCGAGCAGATGGAAGATCAACGGCGTAGAGATGTTGTACGGCAGGTTGCCGACGATGCGCAAGCTCGCGGATTCCCGGCTCAGCTGGGCGAAATCGAACTTCAAAGCATCGCCCTGATG
Source organism: Stutzerimonas stutzeri (assembly GCF_000590475.1). Classification (NCBI taxonomy): domain Bacteria; kingdom Pseudomonadati; phylum Pseudomonadota; class Gammaproteobacteria; order Pseudomonadales; family Pseudomonadaceae; genus Stutzerimonas; species Stutzerimonas stutzeri. The sequence continues at coordinate 581,855 of NZ_CP007441.1, forward strand.
CAGTGAGAAATTGTCTCGGTCGGCGAATTTCTGCTGGAGGATCGGGATAAGGTCCAGGTCCAGTTCGACCACGTCCAGGTGCGCTCCGCTGTCGAGCAGGCCTTCGGTCAGGGCGCCCTGACCCGGTCCGATCTCGACCATGCGTTCACCCTGCTTGGCATGGATGGCGCGCAAGATGCGATGAATCACGCCGGCATCGTGAAGGAAGTTCTGACCGAAGCGCTTTCGCGCGCGGTGTTGATAGTTCTCGGACATGGACAGCAGTACCCAGAAGCAGCTTGAAGCAGGAAGCCTGAAGCTGGAAGCGAAAAGGTACGCAGTTTAACAGGCTGGGGTGGATGTCGCTTTTTGCATCGAGCAAACCTGCGATCGGCGGACAAGAGCTACCCTGCGTTAGCCGAGGGGGAAGTAGATTCCGCTTTTTACATCCATCGACGCTGCCGGGGGGCCATACGCCAACCAACATCGATCAGCTTCCAGCTTCCAGCTTCCAGCTTCCAGCTATCTAGCCATCTGATACGCCGTTTCCAGCGCCACCTGCAGGCTGCCGGTATCGATCTGGCCGGTGCCGGCCAGATCGAGCGCGGTGCCGTGGTCGACCGAGGTGCGCACGATCGGCAGACCCAGGGTGACATTGACGGCCGCACCGAAGCCTTTGTATTTCAGCACTGGTAATCCCTGATCGTGATACATCGCCAACACTGCATCGCAGTGATCGAGGTGCTTGGGGGTGAACAGGGTGTCGGCGGGCAGCGGGCCGATCAGGTCGAGCCCCTCGCGACGAAGCGCTTCCAGGGTCGGTTCGATGATCTCGACTTCCTCGCGACCCAGGTGACCGCCTTCGCCGGCGTGAGGGTTGAGCCCACAGACCAGAATACGGGGATGGGCAATGCCGAACTTCTCCACCAGATCGCTGTGCAGAATGCGTGTCACACGCTGCAGGCGCTCGGAAGTGATGGCGGCCGCGACCTCCTTGAGCGGGAGATGTGTGGTCACCAGTGCAACCCGCAGGCCGTGGGTGGCGAGCATCATCACCACCTGCTCGGTGTCTGTCAGCTCCGCCAGAAACTCGGTGTGCCCAGAGAACGGGATGCCCGCCTCGTTGATAACCCCCTTGTGCACTGGCGCAGTGATCATCCCGGCGAAACTGCCATCGAGGCAGCCTTTACCGGCGCGTTGCAGAGTAGTGAGGACGTAGCGGGCGTTTGCCGGGCTGAGCCGGCCACTTGTTACCGGTGAGGCGAGCGCGGTATCCCAGACATACAGGCTGCCCGCCGGTGCCGGCTGGTCCGGCCAACGTGCCGGAGTTACCTCAATCAGCGTGGTGTTCAACCCCAGCTCGGCTGAGCGGGCTTGCAGCAGCTCGAGGCTGGCGATGGCGATCAAGGCGTGAGGCTGGCTGTCGCGCGCGAGCAACAGACATAGGTCGGGACCGATGCCGGCGGGCTCGCCGGGGGTCAGGGCGAAGCGTTGGACGGTCATGTCGATCAGCCTCAAGCGGGTAAAAAAAACGGGCCAGCCAAACTGGCGGGCCCGCTGGTGGCGTGCTACGTCGATATCAGATCTTGATTTCGACGTACGCCTCGTCGCGTATCTGACGCAGCCAGGCTTGCAGTTCTTCTTCATATTTGCGGTTGCGCAGTAGCGCCAGCGCCTGTTGCTCGCGGAACTCTTCGCTGGAGTCGGTAGCGCGGCGTCCCAATACTTCGAGGATATGCCAGCCGTACTGGGTCTTGAAGGCTTCGGACAGCTGGCCATTCGGAGTGTTGGCCATGACTTCGCGGAATTCCGGTACCAGTGAACTCGGATCGATCCAGTTGAGATCGCCACCGTTGAGCGCCGAGCCCGGGTCTTCGGAAAAATTCTTAGCCAGCTCGGCAAAGTCTTCGCCGGCTAGGATGCGGTCGCGCAGGCGCTCCACCAGGCGATGGCTTTCCTCTTCGCTGCGGATCTGGCTCGGTTTGATCAGGATATGGCGGACATGGATCTCGTCGCGCACCTGGGTATCACCGCCGCGCTTGTCCAGCACTTTGAGCAGGATGAAGCCTGGCGGTGTACGGACCGGCTGGGTGAAGTCGCCGACATTCATGGTGCTCACTTCGGTGTCGAACGGCGGAGGTAGCTGAGCGGCTTTACGCCAACCCATGTCACCGCCTTCCAGTGCGTTTTCGCTGGCTGAGCGAGAGACAGCCAGTTTGGCGAAGTCCGCCCCATTTTGCAGTTGTTCGTAAGTATCCTGTGCGGTTTTCTCTGCCGTCTGGATGGCAGCCGAGTCGGCTGATTCGGACACTGGAATCAGGATATTGGCCAGCCGGTATTCTTCGGATAGTTGCAGTTTGCCAAGGTCGGAGGCGAGGAAATTCTCGACTTCCTGGTTCGACACCTGAACGCGCTCGGCAATGCGCCGTTGGCGCACGCGGCTGATGACCATTTCTCGGCGGATCTGCTCGCGGGCGGTATCCAGGCTCAGACCGTCGTGCTCGAGGGCAGCGCGGAACTGGTCGAGGCTCATGTTGTTACGCTGAGCGATGGTGGCCATGGCCTGGTTGAGCTCTTCATCCGAGATGCGGATGCCTGAGCGCTCACCGATCTGCAACTGGAGATTCTCGGTGATCAGGCGCTCTAGCACCTGCTGCTGCATGACATCTCGCGGCGGCATTTCGGCGCCGCGCTTCTCGATGGTCTGCTCGACCTCGCGAATACGCTGGTCCAATTGGCTTTGCATGATGACGTCGTTATCGACGATAGCGGCGATACGGTCGAGCGCACGCACTTCGGCGCCGGCCGAAGCGACGAGCGTGGCGTTGCCCAGCAAGAACGCGCCCACCAGCAGTGGGCGCAGGTAATCAGAAAGCTTGATCTTCACGTTCACGGTAACCTTGTATGCCTTCGTCGAGGAATGTCTCGGTCGTGCTGCCGAATGCGCCGCCGAGTCCCTTGAGGACGATTTGCAGGAAGATGCCGTTATCCGGCTCGTCGTTCTGCGATGGGTTGAGACTGGTTTCGTCGTAATCGATCCAGTAGCGGTTGATCAGGCGCACCTTCCAGCAGCAGCTGTCGTATTCGAAACCACCAAAGGCTTCCAAGGTACGGTTGCGGCTGTAGTCATGCTGCCAGCGTGCGATCACGCTCCACTGCGGCAGAATCGGCCAGATAGTGGAGATGTCGTGCTGGTTAATCTTGTAGTAGTCCTTGATGTACTCGGCGGTGCCCGGCGTGCCGTAGTCGCCGCCATAGGTCCATTGGCCGGTCGCCTGGTCGAAGCGGACGGTATCGTTGCGATAGCGATAGCCGAAGTTGACGATCTTCCGTGGATTGTCAGCTGGCTGGTAATGGAACATGGCGCTGCCTGAGCGCGTGCTGCCGGCATCCGGATCCCAGTTGAAGGTCGACGTGAAGCGCCAGTCGCGGTTGTAGCGATACATGTATTCGAGCGCATATGGCGACACATCTGAAGTCGAACCCGGACGGTCCTCGAGATTCGGCAACTGCACTTCCCGGTCACGGAAATACATGATCTGGCCGATGCTGAACCGTTGGCGCTCCAGCCCATTCGGCTCGATCCAACGGTTGGTCACGCCGAGCGATAGCTGGTTGGCGTCGCCGATGCGGTCTTTGCCGGAGAACCGATTTTCACGCCACAGTGAGGAGTAGCTGAAAGTGCTTTCGCCAGTGTCGAATATGGGGATGTCGTCCTGGTCCTCTTCCGGCACATACAGATAGAACATCCGGGGCTCGAGGGTCTGGCGATAATCCTTGCCGAACCACTGGGTGTCGCGATCGAAATACAGGCCGCTGTCGACGCTGAAGATCGGCACGCTGCGATCGGGCGAGTCGTTGAAGTCGGTTACCTGGCCACGGCCGGTATTGTCCAGCGTCAGGTCGTACTTGGTATAGGCGTATTTAAGCGACGGCTTGACGAAGCCCCAACTCCAATTGAGCGGCAGGCTGACGCCGGGCTCAAGATGCAAACGCTCGCCTTCGGCACGAGTCAGGCCGCTCAAACGATCGTCATACCACCGCTCGGGATTACCGTCATCATTGATGAAGTTACCGCTGCGCAAGCTGCGCTGGAAACTCACGAATTCGGTGTTGTAGGCGAAACGCAAACCGCCCGGCTGGAACGGCAGCGCGCCATTGAGCGTCAGTTGAGGCAGGCGTTCATAAGGCGTGACGTCGGCGATGGTGGCGCGTTCGTACGCATGCACATTCAGGCGCGCGGTGTAAGTTTCGCCGCGATAGCTCAGCGTGCCGCGCTGGTCGAGATGGTCCGGTTGGTCAATGCCCAGCTGGGTGTCCAGGTCCTGGAAGTAATAGGGGTCGCTGATGTCGGTGTAGTCGACCTCTGCCAGCCAGCGATTGTCCAGGCCGGTCCGGTGCTGCCAGCTGTACATCCAGCGCTGGTCTTCGTACTCGGACTGCAGCTTGCGGTCGTCGTTACTGTCATCCAGATAAGCCGCGCCGAACTGCCCTTCACTGCTGCGGGTCAGGTAGCGGAACTCGCCTTCCATCAGCAGACCGCGGTCGGTCATGTAGTTCGGGTAGAGCGTGGCGTCGAAATTCGGTGCCAGGTTGAAATAGTAAGGTGTGATCAGTGACAACCCGGTATCGCTGGAGGAACTGATGCTGGGCGCGAGGAACCCGGATTGGCGGCGATCGTCGATCGGGAAATAGATATAAGGCGTGTAGAACACCGGGACGCCCTTGACCCGAAGCGTCACGTTCGTCGCCGAGCCAAAGCCGGTCGCTGGGTTCAGAGTGACGTTGTTGCCTTGCAGATACCAGTCGTTGTCACCCGGCTCACAACGGGTATAGGTCCCGTCCTTGAGGCGAATGATGGCGTCTTCGGTGCGCTTGGCATACTGCGCGCTGCCGCGGACCTTGCCTTCATGGACCACATATTCGGCGTTCTCGACCTGGGCTTCACCGGTATCGAGGAAGAGTTCGGCGCGGTCGCCGACCATGAGAGCGCCGCGATCACGCAGGCGAACGTTGCCTTTCAGCTCGCCGCGGTTCTCCAATTGATACAGACTGGCTTCGTCGGCCTCGGCCTGGATGCTGCCTTGGCGCAACACCACATCGCCGGCCAGCGTCGCGACTTCCTGTTGCTGCTCGTACCGCGTGGCTTTCGCCGAGACGTACGTCGGTGCGTCGCTCATCGGGGTTTCGTCGAACCGACCGGGACGGCTCGGTTCAACATAGGTACCAGCGCAATAGGGGCCCGTCTCGGCCAGTTGCGCATTGGTCAGTTGATCACGCGGCACCCAGTCCAGGTGGCTGTAGTCGGCGCTGCGCGATGCCAGCGCGAGACCCTTGCTCTCAGTCACCAGTTTGGTGGTGGCTGTCTGGCGTTCGGCCTTGCTGGCGCGCGGTTGTGCGGCGGCGGTGGCGTCGCTGGCAGCACTGCCACGATGGACGGGGCGGGGCGGCAGGTCGGGGCTGGCGGCGTCGGATGCGCAGCTCCAGCTTCCACCCGCGCCGGGCTGACAGGCAAACTGCTCGGCTGCGATGACAAGAGGAGTCGCTACAGGTTGCAATGCGAGGAGACCGCCGGTAACCAGTAGGGGGAATTTTTTACGAAAAGCGGGATATTTGACTGCCATCTTGTTTTTTGGGTCCGTGCTTGCGGCGAGCCATCGGCCGGGCTGGGCCGCACGCCTCTCGATGGGCTGAAAAAGATGCTGGATAATAAAGCATGACCCGCCTATCGGCTAGCGCCGTGGAGAGCACTGAATATGCCGCAACACGATCAACGTCTACAGGACCTGCGCGCTTGGCTGAAACCCCAGCTGAGCGCGCTTTTCGAGCGCGAAGGCTGGGGCAGCGTACCGGAGGTGGCACTGGTTCCGGCCAGCAGCGACGCCAGTTTCCGCCGCTATTTTCGCTGGGAGGCGCAGGGGCGAAGCTTCATCTTGATGGACGCACCGCCGCCACAGGAAAACTGCCAGCCGTTCGTTGCGATGGCGGAGTTGCTGGCCAAGGCGGGCGTCAACGTACCGGCGATTCTCGCCCAGGATCTGGAGCGCGGCTTTCTACTGTTGAGCGACTTGGGGCGGCAAACCTACCTCGATGTCATCGACGAAACCAACGCCGACGACCTGTTCACCGACGCCATCCAGGCCTTGCTAGCCTTTCAGACCCAACCGCTGGAAACCTCGCTGCCGAGCTATGACGAAGCTCTGCTGCGCCGTGAGCTGCAACTGTTTCCAGAATGGTATGTGCTGCGCCACTTAGGGCATCGCTTCAGTGCGGCCGAGCTGGAGGTCTGGGAACGGGCCTGCCGGCTGCTGATCGACTCGGCTTTGGCGCAGCCAAAGGTCCTGGTGCATCGCGATTACATGCCACGCAATTTGATGATCAGCAAACCGAACCCTGGTGTCCTGGATTTCCAGGATGCCGTCATCGGCCCGGTGACTTACGACATCACCTCATTGTTCAAGGATGCCTTCCTCAGCTGGCCGGAGGAGCGAGTACAGAGTTGGCTGCAGGGCTACTGGGACGCCGCGCGCGTTGCGGGCGTTCCGGTCCAGCCCAGCTTCGACGAATTCCAGCGCGCCAGTGACCTTATGGGACTGCAGCGGCACCTGAAGGTCATTGGCATCTTCGGGCGGATCTGCCACCGCGACGGCAAACCACGCTATCTGGCCGACGTGCCACGCTTCTTCGCGTACATCGAGACGGTTTCCGCGCGCCGCCCGGAACTGGCTGAGCTGAGCGCGTTGCTGCAAGGCCTGCCGTCGGGACCGGTGGTGCAGCCATGAAGGCCATGATCCTTGCGGCGGGCAAGGGCGAGCGCCTGCGCCCATTGACCTTGCACACGCCCAAACCGCTGGTAGAGGCGGGCGGCACGCCGCTGATCGAATATCACGTGCGTGCGCTGGCCAGGGCGGGCATCACCGAGCTGGTGATCAATCATGCCTGGCTAGGCGAACAGATCGAGGCGTACCTGGGAACGGGCGGTCGGTTCGGCGTGCGCATCGATTACTCGGCGGAGGGCGAGCCGCTCGAGACCGGCGGCGGTATCCATCGCGCGCTGCCGCTGCTGGGCGATCAACCGTTTATGGTGGTCAATGGCGACATCTGGACCGATTACGACTTCGCCGCCCTGGCGCAGCCGCTCGGTGGGCTTGCGCATCTGGTGCTGGTGAGCAATCCGCCACATCATCCGGCCGGCGACTTCGCGCTGATTGGTGACCAGGTCATCGAAGCCGGTGCTTCGGCTGCAACTTTCACCTACAGTGGCATCGCCGTGCTGCACCCTCGATTGTTCGAAGGCTGCAGCGCCGGCGCATTCAAGCTTGCACCCTTGCTGCGTCAAGCGATGGCGACCGGACAGGTGAGTGGCGAGCATTACAGCGGGCGCTGGGTCGATGTCGGTACCCACGAACGCCTGGCCGAGGTCGAGCGAATCCTGGAGGCGCAGCGCTGAATGTTCTGGCCCATTACGCTGTTGGGGGCACTGATCGGCTGGCTGATCGCGAGTATTCCGGGAGCGCTGCTTGGCGCACTGCTCGGGCAGGTGCTCGATCGCCACCTCGGGCTGCACTCGTGGACCAGGCTGCGCGAGCGGATGGGCGGCGACAAGGCCCTGATGCAGGGCGACGAATTGCTATTTTTCCTGCTCGGCCGCCTGGCCAAGAGCAGCGGGCGAATCAGCGAGGCGCATATCCAGATTGCACGCCAAGAGATGCAGCGGCGACATCTGAACCCGACGGCTCAGCGTCTCGCCATTGATGCGTTCTACCGGGGTAAGTCCAGCGGTGAGGGATTACGCGGTCCACTGCAGCGCTTGAGAGGGCGTCACGACGAGGCCAAGGGAGTGCTTCAGGCCTGCTGGCGGATGGCCCGGGCGCAGGGGCAGATCGACGCGCGTGAGCACGAGTTGGTGATGCTATGGGGACGATGGATGGGCTGGGATTCAGCAGCCATCGCGGCGCTGGATCCAAGCGGTGGGCGGCGCCAGGGGGCGCCGAGCAACCTCGGTGGCGCCTATGAACAAGCCCTGCGACTACTTGGCGTGCGCGCCGACAGCGAGCCTCAGGCGATCAAGCGTGCCTATCGACGGTTGCTCAGCAAACATCACCCGGACAAGCAGGCCGGCGCTGGCGCGACGGCGTCGCAAGTCCGCGAAGCGACCGAGCGAACCCGAGAGTTACACAACGCATACACCTTGATCCGCGAGCGGCGCGGCTTTCGCTGACGCGGCATCGATGCGCTGGGCTGTGGGCCGTTACGTCTGCTTGGCCAGCCAGCCGCGAACCCGGCGCAGAAGTTGTTCCTGCGCGGCTTCACGGTCGCCAGTGGGTGGTTGTAACCCAACTTGCTTGTAGGCCGGATGCTTGTTTCGACGGCTCGCGTTGAGCCGCTCGCGCGCTGCCGAACGCTGACTGTTACTGTCCTGGTAATAGAAATCGCCCGTTGCCAGCTTGAGCGTCGGGATCAGGCGTGCAAGCGGCTCTTCCTGCCCTTCGGGTTGGCGCGGCTGGATAATCAACAGGTGCCGGACATCGGTCGGTGCCAACTGCTGAATATAGCGTGCGGCCCAGTAGCCCCCAGTGCCCTGGCCGAGGAGCACGATGGCCCCTGGTTGCTTGCTGCGCGCGAAGGCGAGGGCTGCCTCGATACGCTCAGCGATCTGCTCGGCCTGGGCAACTTCAGCGGGTGGCGCCGCGGTGGACTCTTCTGCCGCTGCGCCGTCAATAGGCGTTTCATCCGGCAGTGCTGCCGTTTCTTCTGGCAGATACCCGGCCTCACTGGGTGCGCTTTCGTCCACGGGCGGCTGTGGTTCTGCTTCGGCGGGATCGGCTGGCGGCTCCGTCGGCTCTTCCGGGCCCGCCAGTGGGTTCAGGCTAGGCGAGTCCGGTAGGCTGAGGCTCAGGGTGTGCCAACCGTAATCGGGCAGACCACGGCGCAGAGGGCCGATGCCACGCGGCCAATCGGCCGTTTCTCCCTCTCCGGGCAACAGGATGATGATCCCCTTGGGGTCGCCAACGTTGGCCGGCCGCCAGAGTGCGACGAAATCCTTGGTGCCTGCCTTCAGGCTGACGAACTCGCTGCTGGGCAGCTGACGTAGCAGGTCCGCTGCCATCGTGTCGCTGCGTGACGGCAGTTCGGGCCGCTCGGCTGGAACCGGCACGGAAGCGGGTGCGGTCGTGGCCGGCTCATCCGCAGCGGCGACCGTCAGCACCGTCAAGGTCGAGGACAGGATGGCAACCCACCGCAGTGAATCGCGAAAACGAGGCATTGGATCTCCCGGGTGTCTGGCTGGCAGGCCGTAACGATGGCTGGCGCGGGCGGTGCAGATGCACTACAAAACGCTTTCGGCATACCCGCCGATTAGGTGAGGTTTATGTTGTCATCTCTGCTGCGTTATTGCTGCCTGTTACTTGCACTGGTTCAGCTACCAGCGCTGGCCGCGAGCGTTCCGCTGAGCGACGCGCAGCTGGCCTGGCTGGACGAGCATCGGCTATGGCGTGTGGGCGTGGTAATGATCGCGCCCTATGCCGAGTATGACCAACGTCAGCGGCGACTGTCCGGGTTCAGTGTGCAGTTCATGGAGAAGCTCGCCGTCACCCTCGGGGTGGCGTTGCAGTGGCATCGCTACACCAACGAAGCCGCGTTGGAACAGGCCATCCAATCCGGTGAGATCGACCTCGCGCCCGGCCTGCGGCAGACCGCCAACGGCTTGCATGTCTGGCGCTACAGTGACCCCTTCCTGCGCGTGGCGCGGTTGATCATCGGCGACGTCAACGGCCCGCGTGCGATTGATCTCGAGCGGCTGAACAGCAGTGACCTGATTGCATTGGAAGGGCCCGGAACGGTCGCCGATTACATGAACAGCAACTACCCGAGCCAACCGGTGCTGGAGGTAGACAGCCAGATGGAAGCGCTGCGTCAGCTGCTCGAGGCGCGGGTGCGTTTCGCCATCGTCGACGAGCCGTTGTTTGGCCTGCTCTCGCAAAAAGCCGAGTACGCCTCGCTGGACGTGGTGGGCGATCTCGGCAATCCACAGCTCCTGCGTATCGGCTCGCGGCGCGACAGCCCGATCATGAGCGCCATCATCGACCAGGGGCTACGCAACTTTCCCGCGCAGGAGTTCGGTCGGTTGCAGGAGCAGTGGTTGAAATCACGCAGCATCGATCAGTCGCGACGCATCAGTTACTGGCGCAGTCTCAGCCTGCTGTTGGCCCTGTTGCTGGCGGCAACGGTGGTCATGTTGGTCTGGCAGCGGCGTCAGCAGGGATTGCTCGAAGCTCGGCTGAAGTCGGCACGGCGAGATATCGAGCTGCGCGAGGCCGCCGAAGAGGCGCAGCGCCTGACGCAATTCTGTCTCGATCACAGCACCGTGGGCATCCTCTGGCTGAACTGGGACAGCCGTGTGCGCTACGCCAACCAGGCCGCAGAAGAACTCCTGGGATACGCCACTGAACGGTTGCTCGATCAGCCCTTACAGGCACTGGAACCGGGTCTGGGACTGGACGACTGGCTGCAGCTCTGGCGCGACGCGCGTAGCGGCGTCGATGACCTCCGGGTGCATGAGTGTGAGTGGCAGCGTGCCGACGGGAGCCGGTTTCCGGCTGCGGTGACCCTGAGCTTTCTGCGCCTGGGCAGCAAGGAATACCTGGTGGTGTTTCTCGCCGACATCACCGAGCGCCGCCGCGCCAGTGCCGCGCTGCAGGAGAGCGAGGCGCGGCTCAAGGCCATGGCGGGTAACGTGCCCGGGCTGGTGTTCCGCCTCGAGCGTCAGGACGCTGGCGGGCCGGTCAGCATCGCCTACATCAGCGAGGCCAGCCAGCGCCTGGTCGGCTATTCCGCGGAGCTGTTGTTGCAGCCCGGCCGCGGCATCCGCAGCCTGGTCCATCCCGATGATGAGCCAGGCTACTGGAGCAGCCAACAACAGGCGCTGCAAAGCATGAGTGACTGGCGCTGGCAGGGGCGCATCCTTACGCGGTCCGGGGAGATCCGCTGGGCCGATATCCGGGCCTCGGTGCGCGGCCAGTTGCAGGGCCGGCAGGTCTGGGACGGCATCGTCTGGGACATCACCGACAACAAGCGAATCGAGCTGGAGCTGGATGCCTCGCGCGCGCAACTGCGCAAACTGGCGGCGCACGTCGAAACCGTGCGCGAAGAAGAGAAGGCCCATATCGCCCGAGAAGTGCATGACGAGCTGGGGCAGATGCTCACGGTACTGAAGCTGGAAATCTCCATGTGCGAGATCAGCTTCGCCCAACTCGACCCCGGCCTGGCGGCACGGCTGCAGGGCATGAAACGACTAATTGCCCAGCTGTTCCAGCAGGTACGCGACGTGGCAACCGCGTTGCGCCCGCCGATTCTCGACGCCGGCATCGCCTCGGCCATCGACTGGCAGGCACGGCGCTTCGAGGAGCGCACGGGCATTGCATGCCTGGTGGAAGTACCGGAATGTCCGCCGCAGCTGAGCGATGCCAAGGCCGTCGGCCTGTTCCGCATCCTCCAGGAAGCGCTGACCAATGTCATGCGTCACGCCAATGCGCAAACGGTGAGCCTCCGCCTCGAGCGGCAGGGGAATATGCTGTGCTTGTGCATCAGCGATGATGGCCAAGGCTTCGCCGCCCTGCCGGGCCGTCATGGGCCCTCGTTCGGTCTGGTCGGCATGCAGGAACGGGCGCAGATGCTCGGCGGCACGCTGCTGGTGGAAAGCCAGCCGGGCGAGGGCACTTCGATTCATGTCTCGGTGCCGGTGGATGCGCCGGCCGAATCCGCGACGCTGATCAGCACACTGGAGAGCTAACGCCATGATTCGGGTAATCGTCGCTGAAGACCACACCATCGTCCGCGAAGGCATCAAGCAACTGATCGGATTGGCCAAAGATATGCAGGTGATCGGCGAGGCCGGCAACGGCCAGCAACTGCTCGACCTGTTGCGACAGACGCCCTGCGATGTCGTCTTGCTGGACATTTCCATGCCTGGTGTCAATGGCTTGGAAGCCATCCCGCGAATCCGTGCGTTGAGCGAGCCGCCGGCGATTCTTGTTTTGTCGATGCATGACGAGGCGCAGATGGCGGCGCGGGCGCTGAAGATCGGCGCGGCCGGCTATGCCACCAAGGACAGCGATCCGGCGCTGCTGCTGACTGCGGTACGCAAAGTCGCCGCCGGTGGCCGTTATATCGATCCGGAGCTGGCAGACCGGATGGTTTTCGAGGTCGGTCTCACCGACTCTCGACCACCCCATGCGCTGCTGTCCGAGCGTGAGTATTCGGTGTTCGAGCGCCTGGTGCATGGCGACTCGGTCAATGACATCGCCACCAAACTGGCGCTCAGCAGCAAGACCATCAGCACCCACAAGGCGCGGCTGTTGCAAAAGCTCGCGGCCCACTCGGTGGCAGACCTGGTGCGCTATGCCATGGAGCACAAGCTGGTCTGAAGAGACCGTTGCGATTGGCTAATGGCTCTGTAACCGACCTTTAAAGTCGTTAGCTGGATCTGGACGCCACCAGCGAATCGGCATGTTGTAGGGCGATCCCTACAACAGTCTCTCCTTTATGCTGAGCCCAATCACTCCGCTGCACCGATGTGCGACGTTTTTCCAGGCTCCTAACCTGTGGCGAAGGAACGACGGAACACAGGTGCGGCATGCTCGATTCTCAAACGAACAATGTACTGGTCAGCTTTCGTGGCATCCAGAAGAGCTATGACGGCGAAGCGCTGATCGTCAAAGATCTCAACCTGGACATCCGCAAGGGCGAATTCCTCACGTTGCTCGGCCCGTCTGGCTCCGGCAAGACCACCAGCCTGATGATGCTCGCCGGTTTCGAGACGCCGACCGCCGGCGAAATCCTGCTCGGCGGGCGCTCGATCAACAAGCTGCCGCCGCACAAGCGTGACATGGGCATGGTGTTCCAGAACTACGCACTGTTCCCCCACATGACGGTGTCTGAAAACCTCGCATTCCCGTTAAGCGTGCGCGGCATGGCCAAGCTCGACGTCAAGGAGCGGGTCAAGCGCGCCCTGGCGATGGTGCAGCTCGAGGGTTTTCGCAATCGCTACCCGGCACAACTCTCCGGCGGCCAGCAGCAGCGTGTCGCATTGGCCCGCGCACTGGTGTTCGAGCCGCAGTTGGTTTTGATGGACGAGCCGCTGGGTGCACTGGACAAGCAACTGCGCGAGCAGATGCAGATGGAAATCAAGCATCTGCACCAGAGCCTGGGCGTCACCGTGGTGTATGTCACCCACGACCAAGGCGAGGCGCTGACCATGTCCGACCGGGTGGCGGTGTTCCATCAGGGCGAGATCCAGCAGATCGACGAACCGCGCGCACTGTATGAGAAACCCGCCAATACCTTCGTCGCCAATTTCCTCGGCGAGAACAACCGCCTGCCGGCGCGGCTGGTCAGCCGCAACGGCGACAACTGCACCGTCGAGCTTGGCCGTGGTGAAAGGGTCGAGGCGCTGGCGGTCAAGGTCGGCGAGCCCGGCGCACCGGTCAACCTGTCCATTCGCCCCGAGCGGGTTCGCTTGAATGACGCCAGTGCCAGCTGCCCGAATCGTTTCTCCGGGCGCGTCGCCGAGTTCGTTTATCTCGGCGATCACATTCGCATTCGCCTTGAGGTGTGCGGCATCAGTGACTTCTTCGTCAAGCAGCCGATCGCCGAATTCGATCCCGCCCTGACGGTTGGCGACGTGGTGCCGATCGGCTGGCAGGTGGAGCACGTCCGTGCACTGGATCCGCTGCAAGCGGCTTGAGCAGGGACAAGCAAGAAAGCTGTTTTCAACCGCATCATGGAGCGAATAACAATGCTGAAATCTCTGAAACTGACCGCCTTGAGCCTCGGCCTGGTTTGCGCCGCGCAGGCCTCGGCGGAAAACCTCACGGCAGTCACCTTCGGTGGGGCGAACAAGCAGGCACAGATCAAAGCCTTCAACCAGCCGTTCGAGGCCAAGACCGGCCACAAGATCATCGCTGGCGAATACAACGGTGAGATGGCCAAGGTAAAAGCCATGGTCGATACCAACAGCGTGTCCTGGCACCTGGTGGAAGTCGAGTCGCCGGAACTGTCGCGCGGTTGCGACGAGGGGCTGTTCGAGGAAATCGATCCGTCGGTGGTGGGTAATCCGGACGACTTCGTCGAGGGTGCCGTGCAGCCTTGTGGGGTCGGATTCTTCGTCTGGTCGACGGTGCTGGCCTATAACGCCGACAAGCTCGCCAGCGCGCCGACCGGCTGGGCGGATTTTTGGAACACCGAGAAATTCCCAGGCAAACGCGGCCTGCGCAAGGGCGCCAAGTACACGCTCGAGTTCGCGCTGATGGCCGACGGTGTCGCCCCGAAAGAGGTGTATGAAGTGCTGGCCACCAAAGAAGGCCAGGACCGCGCGTTCAAGAAGCTCGATCAGATCAAGTCCAGCATCCAGTGGTGGGAAGCCGGTGCTCAGCCGCCGCAGTTCCTGGCCTCCGGTGACGTGGTCATGAGCAGCGCCTACAACGGTCGCATCGCCGCGGTACAGGACGAGAGCAACCTGCAGATCGTCTGGGACGGCGGTATCTACGACTTCGATTCCTGGGCCATTCCGAAAGGCGCGAAGAATCAGAAGGAAGCGCTCGACTTCGTTGCCTTCACCGTGCAACCGGAACAGCAGAAGACTTACTCGGAAAACATCGCCTATGGTCCGGCTAATAAGAAGGCCGTCGAACTGCTTGATCAGAAGCTGCTGAAGAACATGCCGACCACGCCGGAAAACATCGGCAACCAGGTGGCCATGAATGTCACCTTCTGGGCCGATTACGGCGAGCAGCTGGAACAGCGTTTCAACGCCTGGGCCGCGCGCTAAGCGTCAGCCGCACGACCGGCGAGTCGATCCGCCGGCCGTGCGGCGCCGGAACCCTCTCATCTCGCGGAGTCCGCCATGGCGACTGCCATCACCCTGCCTGTTCCCGCGCTCGCCGAGCCAACGCTGAAGCGGCGATTGGCACGCGCCGAACGCATGAATCGCCTCAAGTCCAAGGCGCTGATACTGCCGCTGCTGGTGTTTTTGCTGCTGACCTTCGTGTTGCCGATCGCCTCGCTGCTCTGGCGTAGCGTCGACAACCCCGAGGTGGTAACCAGCCTGCCCCGCACAGTGGAAGCGATTTCATCCTGGGACGGGCGCGGGCTCCCGGCCGAACCGGTATACCACGCGCTGTCCGAAGATCTGCTCGAGGCGCGGCGCAATCAGTCCCTGGGCGATCTGTCCAAACGGCTCAACATGGAGCAGGCCGGTTACCGCAGCCTGTTGACCAAGAGCGCGCGAGCGTTGCCGTTCAAGGAGCAACCTTCGTCCTACAAGGACGCGCTGGAGGCGCTCGATGAACGCTGGGGCGATCCAGCCTACTGGCAGGTCATCCGCCGTAACGACAGTGCCGTCACGCCGTATTACCTGCTGGCCGCGCTCGACCATCGGATTGACGATATGGGCGAGCTGGCGCCGGTCTCGCCTGACCAGGCGGTGTACCTGGATATCTTCGCCCGTACCTTCTGGATGGGGCTGGTGATCACGGCGATTTGTCTGGTGCTGGCTTACCCATTGGCTTACCTGCTGGCCAATCTGCCGGCGCGCAAGAGCAACCTGCTGATGATCATGGTGCTGCTGCCGTTCTGGACCTCGATTCTGGTGCGGGTGGCGGCGTGGATCGTGCTGCTGCAATCGAGCGGACTGATCAACGGTGCGCTGTTGAAGATGGGGCTGATCGACGAGCCGCTGCAGCTGGTGTTCAACCGCGCCGGTGTCTACATCGCCATGGTGCATATCCTGCTGCCGTTCATGATTCTGCCGATCTACAGCGTGATGAAGAACATCTCGCCGAGCTATATGCGCGCAGCGATCTCGCTGGGCTGCCATCCCTTCGCCAGCTTCTGGCGGGTGTACTTCCCACAGACCCTTGCCGGCGTCGGTGCGGGCTGCCTGCTGGTATTCATCATTTCCATCGGCTACTACATCACCCCGGCGCTGCTCGGCAGCCCGAACGACCAGATGGTCAGCTACTTCGTGGCCTTCTATACCAACACCACCATCAACTGGGGCATGGCCACGGCATTGGGCGGCCTGCTGCTGCTCGCCACCATGCTGCTCTACATCGTCTACAGCTGGCTGGTCGGCGCTAGTCGGCTGCGGTTGGGTTGAGATGACGGCGCAGCGACGGCAAACACGGCCAACCCTTCGTTTATCCGGGCAGGAGACCTCTACATGCTGAGCCCCTACATGTCGCCCATCGAGCGCGTCTGGTTCTACACCTTGCGCATCCTCTGCGCCCTGGTGCTGCTGTTTCTGATCGTGCCGGTGCTGGTGATCGTGCCGTTGTCGTTCAACTCCGGCTCGTTTCTGGTGTATCCGCTGCAGGGCGTCTCGCTGCGGTGGTACGAGGCGTTGTTTACGTCTGCCGACTGGATGCGTTCGCTGAAAAACTCGTTGCTCATCGCGCCCGCCGCCACGGTGCTGGCGATGGTCTTCGGCACCCTGGCTGCGATCGGCCTGACCCGCGGTGAATTCCGCGGCAAGGCACTGGTGATGACCTTGCTGATCTCGCCGATGGTGGTGCCGGTAGTAATCGTCGGCGTGGCCAGTTACCTGTTCTTCGCGCCGCTGGGCATGGGCAACAGCTACCTGTCGCTGATCCTGGTGCATGCCGTGCTGGGCGTGCCCTTCGTGATCATCACCGTCTCGGCCACGCTGCAAGGCTTCAACTACAACCTGGTGCGCGCCGCCGCCAGCCTGGGTGCCTCGCCGCTGACCGCCTTTTTCCGGGTGACCCTGCCGTTGATCGCGCCGGGGGTGATTTCCGGTGCGCTGTTCGCCTTCGCCACCTCCTTCGACGAGGTCGTGGTGACGCTGTTTCTCGCGGGGCCGGAGCAAATCACCTTGCCGCGACAGATGTTCAGTGGCATCCGCGAGAATCTGAGCCCGACCATCGCTGCTGCTGCAACCTTGTTGATCGGTTTTTCCATCGCCCTGCTGCTGACCCTGGAATGGCTGCGCGGCCGCGCCGAGAAGATGCGCACCCACCAGCCTGCCTGACCGTTCTTTGCGTCAACGCAGGGATTGACCAGCGGTTCAAATTGAGCGTGCAAAATAACGAACAGCCATTTACTGTAATCCGAACGCCTGGAGGGTGCGCAGTCGATCATCGTATGCTGCGGCGCTTGGTTCCTGACGTTCATTCCGATCCGTGCCGATGATGAGCGGCTACCGAGGAGCTTATGAGCAATACCAACGAATCCCTGATGCAACGCCGTGTCGCCGCTGTTCCCCGGGGTGTCGGGCAGATCCATCCCATCTTTGCTGACCATGCCAAGAACAGCAGCGTGGTCGACGTAGAGGGCCGCGAGTTCATTGATTTCGCCGGCGGCATCGCTGTGCTGAATACCGGTCACCTGCACCCTAAAATTATCAAGGCGGTCGAGCAGCAGCTGCACAAGCTGACCCACACCTGCTTTCAGGTGCTGGCGTACGAGCCCTATGTCGAGCTTTGCGAGAAGATCAACGCGCGGGTGCCGGGCGATTTCGCCAAGAAGACGCTGTTGGTCACTACGGGCTCCGAGGCGGTGGAAAACGCGGTGAAGATCGCCCGCGCCGCCACCGGTCGCGCCGGGGTCATTGCCTTCACAGGCGCCTATCACGGCCGCACCATGATGACCCTTGGCCTGACCGGCAAGGTCGCGCCTTATTCGTCAGGTATGGGCCTGATGCCTGGCGGCATCTTCCGTGCGCTGTATCCCTGCGCGATCCATGGCGTCAGCATCGATGAGTCGCTGGCAAGTATCGAACGCATCTTCAAGAATGACGCCGAGCCGCGCGATATCGCTGCGATCATCATCGAGCCGGTGCAAGGCGAGGGTGGCTTCAACGTCGCGCCGAAAGAATTCATGACCCGCCTGCGCGCGCTGTGCGACGAGAACGGCATCCTCTTGATTGCCGACGAGGTGCAAACCGGTGCTGGCCGTACTGGCACCTTTTTCGCCATGGAGCAGATGGGCGTCGCGGCGGATCTCACGACTTTCGCCAAGTCCGTCGGTGGCGGTTTTCCGATTGCCGGAGTGTGCGGCAAAGCGGAAATCATGGACGCCATCGCGCCGGGTGGGCTTGGCGGTACTTATGCGGGTAACCCGCTTTCCTGCGCAGCTGCGCTGGCAGTCCTCGAGATATTCGAAGAAGAGAAACTGCTTGATCGCTGCAAGGCCGTAGCCGAAAAGCTCACTGCTGGCCTGGAGGCCATTCGGGCGAAACACAAGGAAGTTGGCGAAGTCCGCGGGCTTGGCGCAATGATCGCCATCGAGCTGTTCGAGAACGGCGACCATGCGCGACCAGCAGCAGCGCTCACCTCGCAGATCGTAGCCAAGGCGAGGGAGAAGGGTCTGATTCTTCTTTCCTGCGGCACCTACTACAACGTGCTGCGCGTGCTGGTGCCCTTGACGGTCGAGGACGAGGTGCTTGATCGCGGCTTGGCAATCATCGGCGAGTGCTTCGACGAGCTGACCTGATCCCGCCCGCGGCGCGTCGGCATCCACAACGGATGTCAGGCGCGCCGCCACCCCGGCCCTCGGGTACAATGCGCGGCATTCCGCCGTGCTACCCGAGGTCGTCATGCAGCCGTTCGCCATCGCCCCCTCCATCCTCTCCGCCAATTTCGCCCGCCTGGGTGAGGAAGTGGACAACGTGCTCGCCGCGGGCGCGGACATCGTTCACTTCGATGTGATGGACAACCATTACGTACCCAACCTCACGATTGGCCCGATGGTCTGCTCGGCGCTGCGCAAGCACGGCGTGACCGCGCCCATCGACGTGCACCTGATGGTCCGCCCGGTGGACCGCATGATCGGTGACTTTCTCGAGGCCGGAGCGAGCTACATCACCTTCCACCCCGAGGCTTCGGATCACATCGATCGATCGCTGCAGCTGATCAAGGATGGTGGCGCCAAAGCCGGTCTGGTGTTCAATCCGGCCACGCCGCTGGAGGTGCTCAAGTACGTGATGGACAAAGTCGATATGGTCCTGCTGATGAGCGTCAACCCAGGTTTCGGCGGGCAGAAGTTCATCCCCAACACGCTGGACAAGTTGCGCGAAGCACGTGCACTGATCGATGCCAGCGGCCGTGAGATTCGGCTGGAGATCGACGGCGGCGTCAATCCTAAAAATATCCGCGAGATCGCTGCAGCCGGTGCCGACACCTTCGTAGCAGGCTCGGCCATCTTCAACCAGCCTGACTACAAGGTAGTCATCGACCAGATGCGCGCCGAGCTGGCGATGGTCCGCTCATGACTCGCCTGGAACAGCTGTTCGACGGCAAACTACCGCGTTTGGCAATGTTCGATCTGGACGGCACCTTGATGGACTCGGTGCCGGACCTGGCCGCCGCGGTGGACAAGATGCTGATGCTGCTGGGTCGTCAGCCTGCCGGCGTGGCGCAGGTGCGCGACTGGGTCGGCAATGGCTCTCGGGTGCTGGTGCGCCGCGCCCTGGCCGGCCAGTTGCAACATGACGGCGTGGCCGACGAGCTAGCCGATGAAGCACTGGCGCTTTTCATGCAGGCCTATTCTGGCAACCACGAGCTGACAACCGTCTACTCTGGCGTTCGTGAGTGCCTGGACTGGTTGCGTGAGCGTGATGTAAAGCTGGCAATCGTCACTAACAAGCCGGCGCAGTTCATCGAGCCGCTGCTGCAGGAGAAGGGCCTCGCTGGCTACTTCCAGTGGCTGGTTGGTGGTGACACCCTGCCTCAGCAGAAGCCCGACCCGGCTGCGCTTTTGTGGGTCATGGATCAGGCCGAGGTCGAACCGGGCGCTTCGTTGTTTGTCGGTGACTCGCGCAACGATGTGCGGGCGGCG
Organism: Stutzerimonas stutzeri; assembly: GCF_000590475.1. Taxonomy (NCBI): domain Bacteria; kingdom Pseudomonadati; phylum Pseudomonadota; class Gammaproteobacteria; order Pseudomonadales; family Pseudomonadaceae; genus Stutzerimonas; species Stutzerimonas stutzeri. The sequence continues at coordinate 601,688 of NZ_CP007441.1, forward strand.
AAAGCGGCGGCCGTTCCCTGTGTCGCGCTCAGCTATGGCTACAACCACGGCGAACCAATCGCCAATGAACAGCCAGCGCTGGTGCTCGACGACCTGCGCGAGCTGGTTGCTTCGGCTCCGGGGCTGCGCTAGTGTGGCCTCTGTCCCCTGAACCCCGCAAACGAGATCAGATCGTGGTGGTCACCCGCAAACAATGGATGAATGTCATCAAGGCCCTGGCCCGTTGGCGCTGGCGCGCCTGACATTTTCTGCCGGCTCGTCCGGTACGTTTGCTGTACATGACTTAAGTAGCTCCCTCCGACCACGAGGCTGACATGACCCGCGAAGAATTCCTGCGTTTGGCCGCCGAAGGCTACAACCGCATTCCCCTGTCGTTCGAAACGCTCGCCGATTTCGATACGCCCCTGACGCTCTATCTCAAGCTTGCGGACGCACCCAATTCCTACCTGCTCGAATCCGTGCAGGGCGGAGAGAAGTGGGGCCGTTATTCGATCATCGGCCTGCCGTGCCGCACCGTGCTGCGCGTGCATGACCACCGCATCAGCGTCACCACCGATGGCGCCGAGACCGAGGCCTGCGAGGTCGAGGATCCGCTGGCCTTCGTCGAGGCGTTCCTGCAGCGCTACCGCGTCGCGCCGGTCCAAGGGCTGCCGCGGTTCAACGGTGGTTTGGTGGGCTATTTCGGATACGACAGCGTGCGCTATGTCGAACGCAAGCTGGCGAACTGCCCCAATCCCGATCCGCTGGGTACGCCGGATATCCTGCTGATGGTTTCCGACGCCGTGGTGGTGTTCGACAACCTGGCCGGCAAGTTGCACTGCATCGTGCTGGTCGATCCGGCGCAGCCCGATGCTTACGAGGCGGGGCAGGCGAAGCTGCAAGCGCTTCGCGAAAAGCTACGCCAGTCGATCACACCTCGGCTCGGGCTGGATTTCGAAAAAGGCGGCGGCCACGAGCCGACGTTCCGCTCCAGCTTCAGTCGCGAGGATTACGAGCAGGCGGTCAACCGCATCAAGGAGTACATCCTCGCCGGGGATTGCATGCAGGTGGTGATTTCCCAGCGCATGTCGATTCCCTTCAAGGCCGCGCCGATCGATCTTTACCGCGCCTTGCGCTGCTTCAACCCGACTCCCTACATGTACTTCTTCAATTTCGGCGATTTCCACGTGGTGGGTTCGTCACCGGAAGTATTGGTGCGCGTTGAGGAAGGCCTTGTTACGGTGCGGCCCATCGCCGGCACCCGCCCGCGCGGTGCGAATGAAGAAGCCGATCTGGCGCTGGAGAAGGACCTGCTCAGTGACGCCAAGGAGCTGGCCGAACACCTGATGCTCATCGACCTGGGGCGCAACGACGTCGGGCGGGTGGCCGAAACTGGCTCGGTACGGCTGACTGAAAAGATGGTCATCGAGCGCTACTCCAACGTCATGCACATCGTGTCCAATGTTATCGGCCAGCTCAAGGCGCCGCTGACGGCGATGGATGCACTGCGCGCGATCCTGCCGGCCGGCACGCTGTCCGGTGCGCCGAAGATTCGCGCCATGGAAATCATCGACGAGCTGGAGCCGGTAAAACGCGGCGTGTATGGCGGCGCGGTCGGCTACCTGGCCTGGAACGGCAACATGGACACTGCGATCGCCATCCGCACCGCAGTCATCAAGGACGGCGAGCTTCATGTTCAAGCAGGCGCCGGTATCGTTGCCGACTCGCAGCCGGCACTGGAGTGGGAAGAAACGCTCAACAAACGCCGCGCCATGTTCCGCGCGGTCGCCCTGGCCGAATGCGACCAGCAGGAGAACTGATCATGCTGTTGATGCTCGATAACTACGACTCTTTCACCTACAACGTCGTGCAGTATCTTGGCGAGCTGGGCGCGGACGTCAAAGTGGTGCGCAACGATGAACTGAGCGTGGTCGAAATCGAAGCCCTCCATCCCGAACGCATTGTCGTCTCGCCCGGCCCGTGCACGCCGAACGAGGCGGGCGTCTCGCTGGAGCTGATTCGCCATTTCGCCGGCAAGCTCCCGATTCTTGGCGTCTGCCTGGGTCATCAGAGTATCGGTCAGGCGTTCGGTGGCGATGTGGTGCGTGCCCGCCAGGTCATGCATGGCAAGACCAGCCCGGTGGTTCATGAGAATGACGGCGTGTTTGCCGGTCTGAACAATCCGCTCACGGTCACCCGCTATCACTCTCTGGTGGTCAAATGTGAAACCCTACCCGAGTGCCTCGAGGCCACGGCGTGGACGATCAAGGATGACGGCAGCGTCGACGAAATCATGGGGCTGCGACACAAAACCCTGAACGTCGAAGGCGTGCAGTTCCACCCCGAGTCGATCCTCACTGAACAGGGCCATGAGCTGTTCGCCAACTTTTTGAAGCAGACCGGAGGCGTGCGCTGATGGATATCAAGGAAGCCCTCAACCGCATCGTCGGCCAGCTGGATCTGAGCACCGAGGAAATGAAGGCAGTCATGCGCCAGATCATGACCGGCCAATGTACTGATGCGCAGATCGGCGCGTTCCTTATGGGAATGCGTATGAAGAGCGAAACCATCGACGAGATCGTCGGTGCCGTGCAGGTTATGCGCGAACTGGCAGCCCCTGTGCAGTTCGATACCCATCGCCTAGTAGACACCTGCGGCACCGGCGGCGACGGGATGAATATCTTCAACGTGTCCACCGCTGCGGCCTTCGTAGTGGCTGCTGCCGGTGGCAAGGTCGCCAAGCATGGCAATCGCGCTGTATCGGGCAAGAGCGGTAGCGCCGATCTGCTCGAGGCTGCGGGGGTTTATCTGGATCTCACTCCCGAGCAGGTGGCGCGCAGCGTGGATGCGGTCGGCGTTGGCTTTATGTTCGCCCCCGCCCATCACGGTGCGATGAAGTATGCCGCAGCCCCCCGCCGCGAGCTGGGTTTGCGCACGCTGTTCAATATCCTCGGGCCGATGTCCAATCCAGCGGGCGTCAAGCATCAGGTGCTCGGCGTGTTCAGCAAGGAGCTTTGCCGGCCCATGGCCGAAGTCTTAGCGCGCCTGGGTAGCCAGCATGTATTGGTGGTGCATGCGCAGGACGGCCTCGACGAAATCAGCCTGGCGGCACCGACCTTTGTCGCCGAGCTGAACAAGGGCGAGATCAGCGAGTACCGCGTCCAGCCGGAGGACTTTGGCATCAAGAGCCAGAGCCTGATCGGCCTCGACGTTGAAGATGCGCAGGGCTCGCTGGCATTGATTCGTGATGCGTTGGGGCGCCGCAAGTCGGAAAATGGCCAGAAAGCTGCAGACATGATCGTACTGAATGCGGGCGCCGCGCTTTACGCCGCCGATATCGCCAGCAGCCTGAAGCAGGGTGTCGAGATTGCCCATGACGCGTTGCACACCGGCTTGGCACGAGACAAGTTCGAGGAGCTGGTCTCCTTTACCGTGGTGTTCAAGCAGGAGAAGGCGCAATGAGCGTGCCGACGGTTCTGGAAAAGATCATCACGCGTAAGCGCGAGGAAGTCAGCGAGCGCCGTGGCCGTATCGGCCTGGCCGAGCTGGAACAGAGGGCGGCTGCGGCGGATCCGGTCCGTGGTTTCGCCCGCAGCTTGCAGGAGCAGGTAAGCAACAAGCAGCCGGCGGTCATCGCCGAGGTGAAAAAAGCCTCGCCAAGCAAGGGCGTGCTGTGCGAAGACTTCGTGCCCTCGGACATCGCCAGAAGCTACGAGGCGGGCGGCGCGACCTGTCTGTCGGTACTGACCGACATCGATTTCTTCCAGGGCGCTGATGAGTACCTGCAGCAGGCCCGCGCTGCCTGCAAGCTGCCGGTGATCCGTAAGGATTTCATGATCGATCCCTACCAGGTTATCGAAGCGAGGGCGCTGGGCGCCGATTGCATTTTGCTGATCGTCGCTGCGCTGGAGGATGCGCAAATGGCCGAGTTGGCCGACGTGGCCAAGGCCCAGGGGCTTGATGTGCTGGTAGAAGTGCATGACGGCGCGGAGCTGGAGCGGGCCTTGCGGCTGGAGACGCCCTTGCTCGGAATCAACAACCGTAACCTGCACACCTTCGAACTCAGCCTGGAAACTACCCTGGATCTGCTGCCACGCATTCCCCGCGATCGCCTGGTGGTGACCGAGAGCGGAATCCTCCATCGCGCCGATGTGGAGTTGATGGAGATCAACCAGGTCTACGCGTTTCTGGTAGGTGAAGCCTTTATGCGTGCCGAGCAACCCGGGGTCGAGCTGCAGCGCTTGTTTTTCCCGGCGCGCGCCCGTCCGCGGCTGGCTGGCGATCCGGACTGAGTCGAAATTGAAAAAGCCGGCAATTTGCCGGCTTTTTCAATGGTGCTGATTCGATATTTCAGCGAGTACCGAACACCACCATCGTTTTGCCTTTTACATGCACCAGGCCCTGGGCCTCCAGGCTCTTGAGCACGCGGCCGACCATCTCTCTCGAGCACCCGACGATGCGACCGATCTCCTGGCGGGTGATCTTGATCTGCATGCCATCGGGATGGGTCATCGCATCCGGTTGCTTACAAAGGTCGAGCAGGGTGCGGGCCACCCGACCGGTCACATCGAGGAATGCCAGGTCACCAACCTTGCGCGTGGTATTGCGCAGACGCTCGGCCATCTGACTGCCGAGGGCATAGAGAATGTCGGGATCCTGCTGTGTCAGCTCGCGGAACTTGGCGTAGCTCAGTTCGGCGACTTCGCATTCGGTCTTGGCGCGGACCCAGGCACTACGCTCCTTCTCTGAGCCTTCCTTTTCGAACAATCCCATCTCACCGAAGAAGTCTCCGGAGTTGAGATAGGCAATGATCATTTCCCTGCCGTCATCATCTTCGATCAGAATCGTGACCGATCCTTTGACGATAAAGAAGAGCGTTTCGCAGCGATCGCCTGCATAGATGATCGTGCTCTTGGCTGTATAGCGCCGGCGATGGCAATGCGCGAGGAGTTTGTCGATGTTCTTAATCTTGGGCGTGAGTGTAATAGCGACCATGCTGTAGTCCCGGAAGATGTGTCCAATAGAAGGCAGTTCTTATTATGTATGACTGAGTTCTGTTATCAGGCCAAGGGAGCTTAACAGACCGGTTCGTGTCGACAACAAAACTGCGACACGAATATCAACTTCAAAGCATTCATTTCGTCGGATTGCTCCCTCCAGTCGCGCGCGATGGTCATGCTAAGCTTCGCTCCTTTTTACCGGAGTCTATCGATGAAAGCGCGCATTCAGTGGGCCGGCGAAGCGATGTTTCTTGGCGAGTCTGGCAGCGGTCATGTCGTAGTGATGGACGGTCCGCCGGAAAACGGCGGGCGCAATCTCGGTGTTCGTCCAATGGAAATGCTATTGCTGGGGCTCGGTGGCTGCAGCAACTTCGATGTGGTAAGCATCCTGAAGAAGTCCCGTCAGGCGGTGGAAAGCTGCGAAGCCTTCCTTGAGGCGGAGCGTGCCGATGAGGATCCAAAGGTCTTCACCAAGATCCATCTGCACTTTGTCGTCAAGGGACGCGCCTTGAAGGACGCTCAGGTCAAGCGGGCCGTGGAGCTTTCAGCCGAGAAGTACTGCTCCGCCTCGATCATGCTTGGACGTGCAGGCGTGGAAATCACCCATGACTATGAGATTGTCGAGCTGGGCTGACTCGCGTGTGTGTAACTGCGAGCGCTCTGGGTGGGCACGCCGCGAAATGATGCAGGCACCCAAGCCGCTGATCAACGCGCGCAACACTGGAACCTGGCGCCATCAATCTGCATAATGCGCGCCCCGTTTTTAACGGGGCGTTTCTTTAGAACAGCACAGCCACAGTCGCAAATGCGAAGAGGTGTATACGGTCCTACGCAGGTACAGGTATCTGACGGGCATGCTCAATCACGCGGTGAGCCGCATCAAAGAGAGTCTCCAATGGTGAAAAGCAAACTCAAGCTCCACGGGTTCAACAACCTGACGAAGTCCTTGAGCTTCAATATCTATGACATCTGCTATGCCGAAACTCAGGAAGACCAGCAGGCGTACGTAGAGTACATCGACGAACAGTATGACGCGGAGCGGCTGACGCAGATTCTGACCGATGTTGTGGATATCATTGGTGCGAATATTCTCAATATTGCGCGGCAGGATTACGAACCGCAGGGTGCAAGCGTCACCATCCTCATTTCGGAGCAGCCTGTTACGCCGACCGATAGCCAGATCGAAGAGTCTCCTGGCCCACTGCCCGATACTATCTTGGCGCACTTGGACAAGAGCCATATCACGGTTCACACCTATCCCGAAATTCATCCCGTTGAAGGCATCGCAACCTTCCGCGTAGATATTGACGTATCGACTTGCGGCGTTATTTCACCGCTGAAGGCGCTCAATTATCTGATTCATCAGTTCGATTCGGATATTGTCACCGTCGATTATCGCGTTCGCGGTTTCACCCGTGATGTGGAAGGCAAGAAGCATTTCATCGATCACGAAATCAATTCCATTCAGAACTATCTCTCCGATGACACCCGGTCGGCCTACCAGATGACCGATGTAAACGTTTATCAGGAGAACCTCTTTCACACCAAGATGCTATTGAAGGACTTCGAATTGGAGAATTATCTGTTTGGTGACGCCACCAGCAATCTCTCTCCGGAACAGCGCGAGCAGGTGGAAGATCGTTTGCGTCACGAAATGCTGGAGATCTTCTACGCCCGCAACATGCCGGGTTAAAGCGTAGTAAATGAAAAAAAGGGCGCCTATCTGGCGCCCTTTTTCGTTCTGCTCGTTAAATCCGATAGGTAGTTTTCGTCATCACCTTGGCCATCAGGCTCATGCCAAATTTAATTGGTGCCGGGAAGCGCACGCCGCCGGCGTCGAGGGCTGCGGTCGAATGCTGAGCCTCGTCGGTGCGCATCTGCTCGAGAATGGCCCGGGACTTCTCGTCGCTCGGCGGAATCTGCTGCAGGTGCTCATCCAGATGTTTGCAGACCTGGTCCTCGGTCGCGGCAACGAAGCCTAGGCTGATCCGGTCGCTGATCAGGCCGGCAGAAGCACCGATGCCAAACGACAATCCGTAGAAGAGCGGGTTGAGTACGCTGGTATGGCTGCCCAGTTGGTGGATGCGTTGTTCGCACCAAGCCAGATGGTCGATCTCCTCGTCGGCGGCTCGCTCCATCGCCTCGCGAACCTTAGGCAAGCGTGCCGTCAGTGCCTGCCCCTGATAAAGCGCCTGCGCGCAGACCTCCCCGGTATGATTGATGCGCATCAGGCCCGCTACGCGACGCGCTTCGCTGTCGCTCAGCTCGGTCTCGTTCTTCAATACCGCGGGTGTTGGTCGTTGGGGTTGGCCGCTGAACGGCAGCAGGGTCCTTAAGGCGGAATCGGCCTGCATCAGCAGGCGATCGGCAGGGGTGTATTCGCGTCGGTTGGGCATGTCGCCTCCAGTGTTTCGGAGTAGCTTTGGGGCTGCGCTGGGTGGTTCTCGGGAAGGCTGCCGGTCAGCCCGGTGGCCAGTGCATTTGGCGCTGGCCGAGCACATGCATGTGGATGTGATAGACCGTCTGGCCACCCAGGTCGTTGCAATTCATGACGACCCGGAAGCCTTCTTGGCAGCCCTGCTGTTCGGCGAGGCGCTGAGCGGTGAAGAGGATGTGGCCCGCAAGCGCCTTGTCATCCTCTTCGCTCAGGTCGTGGAGCGTCGCGATATGCTTCTTCGGAATGACTAGAAAGTGCACCGGCGCCTGGGGCGCGATGTCGTTGAATGCGATGACTTGATCGTCTTCATATATCTTTTGCGCAGGGATGTCCCCGGCCACGATCTTGCAGAACAGACAATCCATGGCGTTTCTCCAGCAAGGGGAAAGATTAAGCAGTGTATCAGGCCATTTTGGGCCTGGTCAGCCTGCACAGGGAGGTAGCGAATGAAGAACGATATCCGTGATCTGGTGTTGGTACTTGAATCAAGGCTCAGATTGATAGTGATCGAGTCCTGGGACGAACGGCGGGTACTGGAAACCTTGACCGGATTGGCCGTCAGTCGTGGCCTGGTGATGCACGTCTGGTCCACGACCGAAGGACTCAGGCACCTGGCGTTTGGCGGCGAAGCGCTGGATGCGGGCGAGAGCTGCGTGGCTGAGGTTGCGCTGAAGAAGGTGAAGCATGACCCACTTGGCAATCTCTATGTTTTCTGTGACCTGCATCCGTTTCTCGATGAGCCACGTCTGGTGCGGCTGTTGAAGGAGATCGCGATGGCGCAAGGGCCATCGGCACCGACGCTAGTCCTGGTATCGCATGCGCTCAAGCTGCCGGCAGAAGTCCAGCGGTATGCGGCACGGTTCAGCCTGACGCTGCCGTCCGAGGAAGAATTGCTGGGCATCGTGCGCGATGAAGCGACCCGTTGGAGTGAGCGCAATCGCGGCGCCCGGGTGCGTACTGACAATCGAACGCTACAACAGGTCGTGAAGAATTTACGCGGCCTCAGCCATGCCGAAGCCCGCAGCCTGGCGCATAGTCTGATCTGCGACGACGGAGCGATCACTCAGGACGATTTACCGGAGCTCAACCGCAAGAAGTTCGAGCTGTTGGATATGGAGGGCGTGCTTGGATTCGAGTACGACACAGCGCGCTTCGCCGACGTGGGGGGCTTATCGAATTTCAAGCGATGGCTGGGCGAGCGGCAGAGCGCCTTTCTTGCCGGCAGCCAGTCGGATATGCCACGCGGAGTGATGCTCGTCGGCGTGCAGGGCGGCGGCAAGAGCATGGCTGCCAAGGCGGTGGCCGGGCTGTGGGGTTTGCCATTGCTACGTCTGGATTTTGCCTGCCTGTACAACAAGTTCTTCGGAGAGACCGAGCGTAACCTGCGCGAAGCCCTGAAGCTGGCCGAACAGATGGCGCCGTGTGTGCTGTGGATGGACGAGCTGGAAAAGGGGCTCGCGACGGGCGAAATGGATGGTGGTGTCAGTCAGCGTGTATTGGGAACTTTGCTCACCTGGATGGCCGAGCGTGATGCGCCGGTATTCATGGTGGCAACCGCCAACGCGGTCGATCGTCTCCCGCCGGAGCTGGTGCGCAAGGGCCGTTTCGACGAGCTGTTCTTTGTCGACTTGCCCGACGGATCGACCCGGGCCGAAATCTTCCGCATCCACTTGGCTCGGCGTGAGTTGAAAGCCGATCGCTTCGATCTGCCACAGTTGGCTGGCGCATGCGATGGCTTCTCCGGCGCGGAGATCGAACAGGTGGTGGTGGCGGCAGTCTATGCCGGACAAGCTCAGCTGCGTGAACCGGACCAAACGATGCTGTTGGAGTGCATCAGAGCGACTTCGCCGCTTTCGGTAGTGATGGCTGAAAAATTGGATGATTTGCGAAGCTGGGCTTCGGGCCGCGCAGTGCTGGCCTGATTAAAGGTGGCTCATATGCGCTTGCTTCTATCCCCTTTGCAAATACGCCGGCAGGGCAATGGCAGCCACGATGCCGATGACAGGTACGAGCAGCCAGAGCGACGCTAGAATTTTCACGGCCCGACTGTTTGGCGGTTGCGGCGGGCCGAAGCGGTTCATGCCGTCATTGCCTGGCATCAGCAGCATTGCCAGCGAAAAGAGATTGCCGGCTATCGGTACCAGATTGAGCAGCATGAGCCAGCCGGACCACCCGATATCGTGCAGACGCTGTACGCAGATCTGCATGCTGACAAACAGCAGTCCCAGGCAGAGAATTCCCGAGAGAATGGATCCGAGTACTGCGGAGACAGCAAAGGCCATACTTGCAACAAGGAGCAATCCAAGCGCGGCAGACATCAATGACATGGACCAGGCTAGATAGCGTAAGCGACCAATCCTGCCCTGTATGGTAAAGACCTTGAGCTCGCCGTATTGCGGTGCTGGCTCGCCGATCTGTGCAAGGGGCGGAGCGTAGGGCTGTGCAGCCGCCTGTATTTCGCTCTGTTTGGACGCTTCGGCCTGCTGCGCCTGACGCGCCAGATACTTCTGAATAACGATGCCGCAGCTTTCGCATTGGATGGCGGTCGGCTGCGAATGCCCGCATTTGGGGCATTCCATCTGATCGGCAGTCGCTGAGGCCTGGCTTGGCGATGTCGAGGCGTAGTCAATGAGGCTCAGCGTTAAACCTCTGCTTGCCTCCGGCTCCTTGCGGGCCCGCGCTCCGGCACGTAGTAACGCCTGCAGGTATCGATCGGCTTCGAGCGCGCTCAGGTCTCGCTTAATATTGACCGGGCCGTGACTGAAGAGGCGTTCGACCTTGTCGGCATCGCTCTTGAACAGCCTGGCCAGATTGTTCCTGACGGTGTCGGCTGACATTCCTGGTACGAGCTCGCCGTCGAAGACGATTCTGTAATGCTCGGCGCTCATGCAACATCCTTGTTCCCAGGGGATTCGCTAAAGCCTAAAGCGCTGCCGTGCCGCCAACAAGTTGCAGCCGAGAGCAGGGCTTGGCTGTGATGCGAAATGAGATGCTCGTCACGGTTGCCGTAGCCAGCGTTGCGAGAGCTGTGCCGCTTGACCAAGGGCTGCCCGGTATTCGCGATCCAGGCGGGCGATCAGCTCTTCGGCGCTCGGTAGATCGCGTATCTCGCCTACGCCCTGTCCAGCGGACCAGACGGTTTTCCATGCCTTTGCCTCATCACTGATAGGTTTGAGCTTTTCGGCATAGTTCATTTCTCCCGTGCCGTTCAGGCGCGCTTCGTCGTAGCCGGCCTGTTGCAGGCTTTGCCGCAGAAAGCTCGCCGGGACGCCCGAAACGGCGGCGGTGTGTACGATATCCGCGGCACGGGCCTGCAGTAGCATTTGCTTGTAGTCATCCGAAGCCTGGCTCTCGCGGGTGGCGATGAAGCGGGTGCCCATATAGGCCAGATCCGCGCCCAACAGCTGCGCCGCGAGTATTTCATGGCCATGGTTGAGGCAGCCCGACAGGATCAGTGTCTTGTCGAAGAACTGACGGATCTCGGCAATCAGGGCAAACGGACTCCAGGTACCGGCATGGCCACCCGCGCCTGCCGCCACCGCAATCAGACCGTCGACTCCGGCTTCGGCAGCCTTTTCTGCGTGCCGGCGGGTGGTGACATCGTGAAATACCAGGCCACCATAGCTATGGACCGCGTCTACCACTTCCTTCACGGCGCCGAGACTGGTGATCACGATCGGGACCTGCTGCTCAACGCAGATTGCAAGATCTGCCTGCAGGCGAGGATTGCTGTGGTGCACGATCAGATTGACAGCATATGGCGCGGCTTCGTGCACCCCCGACAGCTGCTGGCCTATCTCCAGCAGCCAATCTCGAAATCCACTACTTTCCCGCTGATTCAGAGCGGGGAAGCTGCCCACGATGCCGCTGCGGCAACATGCGGTGACCAGCGTCGGGTTTGACACCAGAAACATCGGGGCGGCGACCAAAGGCAGGCGCAGGCGTTGTTCGAGCAGGGCAGGCAGTGACATGGCAGGTTCCTTCAATGTGTTCAGAACGGTTTGACGACCACCAGAATGACGATGGCCAGCAGCAGCAACACCGGAAATTCGTTGAACCAGCGATAGAACACGTGGCTGCGGGTGTTTTCATCGCGCGCGAAGCGCTTCAGTTGCGCGCCGCAAACGTGGTGATAACCGATCAGCAGGACGACCAGCGCCAGTTTGGCGTGCAGCCAACCACCGCTGCTGAACAGTGCGGGGTTCAATGCGATCATGCCTATCCCGAAAAGCAGCGTGGCGATCATCGAGGGCATCATGATTCCACGATAGAGCTTGCGCTCCATGACCCGGAATCGCTCGCGACTGGTCGCGTCGTCGCTCATGGCGTGATACACGAACAACCGCGGCAAATAGAACAGCCCGGCGAACCAGCAGACGATCGCAACGATGTGCAGGGCTTTCAGCCAAAGATAGAGCATTCGTGGCTTCCTTGGTTTTCAGAATCCGACTGATAGTAGAGGCTTGGGCCCCCGCGCGTCATCTAGGTGGTTGGCCCTGGAGGCAGGCACCTTTATCATCGGCGCTCTTTATCGTTTCAATGCGCGAGGCAGCTCATGGTCAAGGTCGGAATCGTTGGCGGGACAGGCTACACCGGAGTTGAATTGCTGCGTCTGTTGGCACAACACCCCCAGGCCGAAGTCGCGGTGATCACCTCTCGTTCCGAGAATGGGGTCAAGGTGACGGATATGTTCCCGAACCTGCGCGGCCACTATGACGAGCTTGCCTTCAGCGTGCCGGACAGCGCGACGCTAGGCGCCTGCGATGTGGTCTTCTTTGCGACCCCCCATGGCGTTGCTCATGCATTGGCGGCAGAGCTGCTGGAAGCGGGGACTCGGGTCATTGATCTGTCCGCGGACTTCCGTCTGCAGGATGCTGATGAGTGGGCTAAGTGGTACGGGCAGCCGCATGGCGCCCCAGCGCTTCTGCCAGAAGCCGTCTATGGCCTGCCGGAGGTCAACCGCGAGCAGATCAAGGCCGCCCGGCTGATTGCCGTGCCTGGGTGTTATCCAACCGCAACCCAGCTTGGCTACCTGCCGCTGCTGGAAAACGGCTTGGCCGATACGTCGCGACTGATCGCCGACTGCAAGTCAGGCGTCAGCGGCGCCGGTCGTGCGGCGAAGATAGGATCGTTGTTCACCGAGGCGGGTGAAAGCATGATGGCCTATGCCGTCAAAGGGCATCGCCACCTCCCTGAGATCAGCCAGGGGCTGCGCCGTGCAGCCGGAGGAAACGTCGGGCTGACTTTCGTTCCGCACCTGACGCCGATGATTCGCGGCATTCACGCCACGCTGTATGCGACGGTGACCGATACGGCTGTAGACCTGCAGTCGCTTTACGAGCAGCGTTACGCCAACGAGCCGTTCGTCGATGTCATGCCGGCAGGTAGTCACCCAGAGACGCGTAGCGTGCGTGGCGCCAATATGTGTCGCATCGCAGTTCATCGTCCGCAAGGCGGCGATCTGGTTGTGGTGCTGTCGGTCATTGATAACCTCGTCAAAGGTGCGTCCGGTCAAGCGCTGCAGAACATGAACATTGCCTTCGGCCTGGATGAGCGGCTAGGCCTGGGGAACGCGGCGTTGCTGCCCTGAGTGAGAAACGCAGGCTCGCCGCTCGGGAGCGGCACCGTTTCGATGCGGTCCGTACCTGATGAATAGTTGACCAATTTCGTAGGAGAAGCCGATAATGCGGCGTCAACGCGTTATGTGCGCTCCCGCGCCAGGAGAACCAAATGAGTGTCGAGTCCTTCACGCCCACCGCGATTCAGTTCAGTCAGGGTGCCGCGAGCAAGGTGAAGAGTCTGGTCGATGAAGAGGGAAACCCGCGGCTGAAGCTGCGCGTCTTCGTCACGGGTGGCGGTTGCTCTGGTTTTCAGTACGGTTTCACCTTCGATGAGGATCTGGCCGAAGATGACACCATCATTGAGCGCGAGGGTGTGAGTCTTGTGGTGGACCCGATGAGCTACCAGTACTTGGCTGGAGCTGAAGTCGACTATCAGGAGGGGCTGGAAGGATCTCGATTCGTCATTAAGAATCCGAATGCCACGACGACTTGTGGTTGCGGCCAGTCCTTCTCGATCTAAGGCTTTCGTTGTAGAAAAACACCGTTCCCAGGCACGGTGTTTTGTCTGTCATCAAGCGCGCAGCGGTGGGAACTCAGGCGGGGTAGATCGCGCCCAGCACGCGAGGGCCTCGAGCCCCTGTCACGCTAGGTCGATTGGCGGCGACACCTTCGATGCAACAATGCGCTAGCCAGGCAAACGCCATGGCTTCTATCCAGTCTGGCTCTACTCCGAAATTCGCGGTGCTGGTCACTCGGCAAGCCGGCATCAGAGCTTGCAGTCTGTACATCAGGGCAGAGTTGTGCGCGCCGCCTCCGCAAACCAGCACGTCTTGGGTTTCCGGCTGAGTAGCAAGCAGCGAATCGCAGATGCTGCGGGCTGTCAGCTCCAGCAAGGTAGCCTGTACGTTTTCCGGGTTTATATTGGGAAACGAGGCGAGATGGGCGTCCAGCCAGGATAGGTTGAATAGTTCTCGCCCCGTACTCTTCGGCCCCAGGGTGGCAAAGAAGTTGTCGCTGAGCAGCGCTGTGAGCAGCTGGGAGTTGAAGTGGCCGCTTGAGGCCCAATCTCCGTTTCGATCGTATGCACGATTCTGATGGCGCTGAGTCCAGGCGTCGAGCAGCACATTGCCCGGGCCACAATCGAAACCACGCGTCGCTTTACCGGGGTAAATCAGGCTGAGGTTGCTGAATCCGCCGATATTGAGCACCGCTCTGGCGCGAGCTGCATCGCTGAACATCGCCTCATGGAACGCCGGTACTAGGGGCGCTCCTTGACCGCCAGCGGCCATGTCGCGCCGCCGAAAATCAGTCACTACGCTGATGTTGGTCAACTCTGCCAGTAGCGAAGGGTGCCCGATCTGGATTGTGAAGCTGCGTTGTGGTTCATGTCGTACCGTCTGCCCGTGGCTGCCTATGGCGCGAATGGCTGTTGCATCGGTCTGCGTCTTGCCAAGCAATGCGTGTATCCCATCGCTTGCCAGCTCAGCCCAGGCGTGTTCTGCCATCGCCGCGCGGGCTAGTTCGTCCGGGCCGGTAGAGCACAGGTCAAGCAAGTCTTGCTTTAACTGCGAAGGCATCGGCTCGTAATGGGTGCTGAGCAGGGTCGTCCGCGAGTTCTGCTCGATCAGGGCGAAATCCAGGCCATCCAGACTGGTACCTGACATGACCCCGATATAGAGCGGCATTACTCGCCCTTCATGGCCAGCATGGTCGCGTGTTCTTCGTCCATGCGCGCCATCAGGGGCTTGCTTAACTGCATGAAACGCTGTTGTTCGTTTTTCGCAATGGGGTCCGCCATGGGAAGTTTCAGCCCCAGTGGGTCGACGTGCACGCCGTCGACCTGAAATTCGTAGTGCAGGTGCGGGCCGGTCGACAGGCCTGTCGTACCGATATAGCCGATAATCTGACCTTGCTTGACCGATGAGCCGTTGCGCACGCCTTTGGCGAAGCCCTGCATATGAGCATAGAGGGTACGGTAGCGGTTACCGTGCTGAAGCACCACAGTGTTCCCGTATCCACCCTTGCGGCCCGCTAGGAGAACTTTACCGTCACCGGCGGCCTTGATAGGCGTGCCCCGTGGCGCGGCATAGTCCACACCCTTATGAGCGCGGATCTTGTTCAGGATTGGGTGCTTGCGACCGTTTGAAAAGCGGGAGCTGATGCGGGCGAAATCCACTGGCGTGCGAATGAACGCCTTGCGCATGCTTTTGCCGTCGGCGGTGTAGTAGCTGCTATTGCCTTGCTTGCTGGTATAGCGAACAGCGGTATAGCTTTTGCCCCGGTTGATAAAACGGGCCGCGAGGATGTTCCCTGTTCCGACTTTCTCACCGGCAACGGTTTTCTGTTCGTAGATGACTTCGAACGAGTCGCCTTTGCGGATATCCATGGCGAAGTCGATGTCGTAACCGAACACGTTGGCCAAATCCATCGTGAGGTTATGGCTAAGCCCCGCGCGTTTGGCGGCCAGAAAAAGGCTGCTTTCTATCTGGCCAAAGGCATAGGCGGTGCTGACGTCCGGCTTGAGCTGTTCTTTCTTGAACACATAGCCTGTGTCAGACCTCTCTAGATGCACGCTCTCCAGTTTATTCAGTGGGCTGCGAAGCTGTGCCAGGTTGCCTTGCTCATCGAGCTCGATCTCAAGCCGCTGGCCAACCTTGAGGCGTGCAAGCTGCTTCGCTTCCTTGCTGCTGGTCAATACCTCATGAACGGTAGATTGCGGCAGGCCTACTTTTGCGAATACGGTCGATAGCGTATCTCCATTGGCAACGACCACTTCTTTCGAGAGAGGCTTTGCTTTGACGGCATCTTCTTCGCCCTGTTCCAGTGTGGGAAGGGAAACCTGAGACTCAGGATCGCCAGCGTTTTCGCTCGAAGAAAACGGCGTTTCCGAAACATCGCTTACGAGAGGCTCTTCGCTTACGGTCGCAAGCTCTGCGGCGGTGTCGAGGCGAAGATCCAGAAAGGTCTTCTTCGCTTCGACTTCTCGGGATGGAAATACAAGGAGTGCCAGGCTCAGAAGCGCAGCTACACCGCTTGCAGCCAGGAGATGGCTCTTCGGGTAGAGAGGGGCTTTCGATTTTGAATAGGTCATTAGATATCTAGAGAATGTCTGGCGATATTTTGTACAGGGAAAATATCTGTCTAAAATATAATCAAAGTGCTGTTGAGGCAACCCTGAATTCCTGTCTCCACCTGTTGGTTCACATTCGCCGCCGTTGAATTTTCCCGACATTCTTGTAAGGTTGACCCCTTTGTTTCCTGGTGTGGGGCCTCCAATGAAGTCGGTTCAAGAGCAGCTGTCAGTGATCAGGCGGGGCGCTGACGAAGTGCTCGTCGAGTCAGAGTTTGTTAACAAGCTTAATCGTGGCCTTCCGCTTCGAATCAAGGCAGGTTTCGACCCAACGGCTCCGGATCTTCATCTTGGGCACACGGTGCTTATTAATAAGCTGCGTCAGTTCCAGGATCTAGGGCATCAGGTGGTCTTCCTTATAGGAGACTTCACCGGGATGATCGGTGACCCGAGCGGAAAGAGCGCAACACGCCCTCCTTTGACGCGTGAGCAGGTATTGGAGAACGCAGAAACCTATAAGAACCAAGTATTCAAAATCCTTGATCCGGCCAAGACTGAAGTCGTGTTCAACTCGTCCTGGATGGATCAGCTGACCCCGTCGGACTTCATTCGTCTCGCCTCGCAGTACACCGTAGCGCGTATGCTGGAGCGAGATGATTTCAGTAAGCGTTACTCGGCCAATCAACCTATAGCGATTCACGAATTCCTCTATCCACTGGTTCAAGGGTATGACTCCGTTGCGCTGCGGGCGGACGTGGAGCTTGGGGGGACGGACCAGAAATTCAACCTACTGATGGGGCGTGATCTGCAGCGTTCTTATGGGCAAGAGTCTCAATGCATTGTCACCATGCCTCTTCTCGAAGGGTTGGACGGTGTGAAGAAGATGTCCAAGTCGCTTGGCAATTATGTTGGGATACAAGAGGCGCCGGGCGTCATGTACAGCAAGCTGGTATCAATCCCGGATATGCTTATGTGGCGTTACTTCGAGTTGTTGAGTTTCCGCGATTTGGCTGAAATCGAAGAATTTCAGGCGGACGTGGCACGTGGCGCGAATCCGCGCGACATCAAGATCAAGCTCGCCGAGGAGATCGTGGCTCGCTTCCATGGCGAGGAGGCCGCCGCAACAGCTCACCGATCGGCGGGTAATAGAATGAAAGAGGGCGAGCTTCCTGAGGATATTCCTGAGATCGAGCTGCAATCTCCCGAAGATATGCCTATCTCCGCGGTGTTGAATCGGGCGGGTCTGGTGAAGAATGCAGCAGTTGCGCGTGATCTGCTGGCCTCGGGCGGGATTCGGGTGGATGGCGATGTCGTTGATCGAGCCTTTATCGTCAGGCTTGGTAGTACCCATGTTTACCAGGCGGGCAAGAAGTCCTTTGGGCGGGTTTCGCTGAAGGCTGAACAAAACTGAAAACAACCGTTGACGTGAGATTCTGAGTGCCTATAATGCGCACCTTCTCCGGCGCAGGCTGTTGGCAAAATCTCTTGTAAATCAAGAAGTTAGCTAAATAAAAGGCTTGCACGGACGGCAAATTCGAGTAGAATGCGCCGGGCTGACAGGGTGGTGGTTGAGGCCTGTTGGCAGCTTCGATCGGGTTGATCGGAAGCGGTGAAAGGGGTGGTTGACAGCGGTGTTGGACGCTGTATGATTCGCCTCCCGCTGACGAGAGACGCTAGGTTGATCGGAAGCGCAAGCGGTTGAGAAGAAAGAAAAACTTCTTCAAAAACAGCTTGACGAGACACAAGGCTGCTGTAGAATGCGCGGCCTCGGTTGAGACGAAAGGCTTGATCGAAACGCTCTTTAACAACTGAATCAAGCAATTCGTGTGGGTGCTTGTGAGGTAAGACTGGTGGTCAGCAAGATTATCAGCATCACAAATACTCAACGAGAAATCATTGAGTGCTCTTCTTTTAGGAGAAGAGATTGCGATTGCTGAGCCAAGTTTAGGGTTTTCTCAAAACCCAAGCAGTATTGAACTGAAGAGTTTGATCATGGCTCAGATTGAACGCTGGCGGCAGGCCTAACACATGCAAGTCGAGCGGATGAAGGGAGCTTGCTCCCTGATTCAGCGGCGGACGGGTGAGTAATGCCTAGGAATCTGCCTGGTAGTGGGGGACAACGTTTCGAAAGGAACGCTAATACCGCATACGTCCTACGGGAGAAAGCAGGGGACCTTCGGGCCTTGCGCTATCAGATGAGCCTAGGTCGGATTAGCTAGTTGGTGAGGTAATGGCTCACCAAGGCGACGATCCGTAACTGGTCTGAGAGGATGATCAGTCACACTGGAACTGAGACACGGTCCAGACTCCTACGGGAGGCAGCAGTGGGGAATATTGGACAATGGGCGAAAGCCTGATCCAGCCATGCCGCGTGTGTGAAGAAGGTCTTCGGATTGTAAAGCACTTTAAGTTGGGAGGAAGGGCATTAACCTAATACGTTAGTGTTTTGACGTTACCGACAGAATAAGCACCGGCTAACTTCGTGCCAGCAGCCGCGGTAATACGAAGGGTGCAAGCGTTAATCGGAATTACTGGGCGTAAAGCGCGCGTAGGTGGTTTGTTAAGTTGGATGTGAAAGCCCCGGGCTCAACCTGGGAACTGCATCCAAAACTGGCAAGCTAGAGTATGGCAGAGGGTGGTGGAATTTCCTGTGTAGCGGTGAAATGCGTAGATATAGGAAGGAACACCAGTGGCGAAGGCGACCACCTGGGCTAATACTGACACTGAGGTGCGAAAGCGTGGGGAGCAAACAGGATTAGATACCCTGGTAGTCCACGCCGTAAACGATGTCGACTAGCCGTTGGGATCCTTGAGATCTTAGTGGCGCAGCTAACGCATTAAGTCGACCGCCTGGGGAGTACGGCCGCAAGGTTAAAACTCAAATGAATTGACGGGGGCCCGCACAAGCGGTGGAGCATGTGGTTTAATTCGAAGCAACGCGAAGAACCTTACCAGGCCTTGACATGCAGAGAACTTTCCAGAGATGGATGGGTGCCTTCGGGAACTCTGACACAGGTGCTGCATGGCTGTCGTCAGCTCGTGTCGTGAGATGTTGGGTTAAGTCCCGTAACGAGCGCAACCCTTGTCCTTAGTTACCAGCACGTTATGGTGGGCACTCTAAGGAGACTGCCGGTGACAAACCGGAGGAAGGTGGGGATGAC
Organism: Stutzerimonas stutzeri; assembly: GCF_000590475.1. Lineage (NCBI taxonomy): Bacteria > Pseudomonadati > Pseudomonadota > Gammaproteobacteria > Pseudomonadales > Pseudomonadaceae > Stutzerimonas > Stutzerimonas stutzeri. Next base: position 620,896 of record NZ_CP007441.1, read on the forward strand.
GTCAAGTCATCATGGCCCTTACGGCCTGGGCTACACACGTGCTACAATGGTCGGTACAAAGGGTTGCCAAGCCGCGAGGTGGAGCTAATCCCATAAAACCGATCGTAGTCCGGATCGCAGTCTGCAACTCGACTGCGTGAAGTCGGAATCGCTAGTAATCGTGAATCAGAATGTCACGGTGAATACGTTCCCGGGCCTTGTACACACCGCCCGTCACACCATGGGAGTGGGTTGCTCCAGAAGTAGCTAGTCTAACCTTCGGGAGGACGGTTACCACGGAGTGATTCATGACTGGGGTGAAGTCGTAACAAGGTAGCCGTAGGGGAACCTGCGGCTGGATCACCTCCTTAATCGAAGACTTCAGCTTCTTCATAAGTTCCCACACGAATTGCTTGATTCACTAGCGAAAAGCGATTGGGTTTCGACCCGAGAGAGACGATTGGGTCTGTAGCTCAGTTGGTTAGAGCGCACCCCTGATAAGGGTGAGGTCGGCAGTTCGAATCTGCCCAGACCCACCAATTGTCATGGGATGTGGCCGATCTGTAGATGGGGCCATAGCTCAGCTGGGAGAGCGCCTGCTTTGCACGCAGGAGGTCAGCGGTTCGATCCCGCTTGGCTCCACCATTAACTCGATAATCGCTGAAAGCACAGAAATGAATCCGTTCCGGATGGAGCGTATTGATTTCTGGTCTTTGCGCCAGTAACTGTTCTTTAAAAATTTGGGTATGTGATAGAAGTAGATTTGGGTAATTACTTTCACTGGTAGTTATTCAAGTCAAGGTAAAATTTGCGAGTTGCTCGAAAGAGTGAAATGCGGATTTTCGGCGAATGTCGTCTTCACGTTATTAGACAGTAACCAGATTGCTTGGGGTTATATGGTCAAGTGAAGAAGCGCATACGGTGGATGCCTTGGCAGTCAGAGGCGATGAAAGACGTGGTAGCCTGCGAAAAGCTTCGGGGAGTCGGCAAACAGACTGTGATCCGGAGATGTCTGAATGGGGGAACCCAGCCATCATAAGATGGTTATCACACACTGAATACATAGGTGTGTGAGGCGAACCAGGGGAACTGAAACATCTAAGTACCCTGAGGAAAAGAAATCAACCGAGATTCCCTTAGTAGTGGCGAGCGAACGGGGACTAGCCCTTAAGCTTCTTTGATTTTAGCGGAACGCTCTGGAAAGTGCGGCCATAGTGGGTGATAGCCCTGTACGCGAAAAGGTCTTAGAAGTGAAATCGAGTAGGACGGAGCACGAGAAACTTTGTCTGAATATGGGGGGACCATCCTCCAAGGCTAAATACTACTGACTGACCGATAGTGAACTAGTACCGTGAGGGAAAGGCGAAAAGAACCCCGGAGAGGGGAGTGAAATAGATCCTGAAACCGTATGCGTACAAGCAGTGGGAGCCTACTTTGTTAGGTGACTGCGTACCTTTTGTATAATGGGTCAGCGACTTATTTTCAGTGGCGAGCTTAACCGAATAGGGGAGGCGTAGCGAAAGCGAGTCTTAATAGGGCGTCTAGTCGCTGGGAATAGACCCGAAACCGGGCGATCTATCCATGGGCAGGTTGAAGGTTGGGTAACACTAACTGGAGGACCGAACCGACTACCGTTGAAAAGTTAGCGGATGACCTGTGGATCGGAGTGAAAGGCTAATCAAGCTCGGAGATAGCTGGTTCTCCTCGAAAGCTATTTAGGTAGCGCCTCGTGTATCACTGCTGGGGGTAGAGCACTGTTTCGGCTAGGGGGTCATCCCGACTTACCAAACCGATGCAAACTCCGAATACCAGCAAGTGTCAGCACGGGAGACACACGGCGGGTGCTAACGTCCGTCGTGAAAAGGGAAACAACCCAGACCGTCAGCTAAGGTCCCAAAATCCTGGTTAAGTGGGAAACGATGTGGGAAGGCTCAGACAGCTAGGAGGTTGGCTTAGAAGCAGCCACCCTTTAAAGAAAGCGTAATAGCTCACTAGTCGAGTCGGCCTGCGCGGAAGATGTAACGGGGCTCAAACCAGGTACCGAAGCTACGGGTTCAACGTAAGTTGAGCGGTAGAGGAGCGTTCTGTAAGCCTGTGAAGGTGAGTTGAGAAGCTTGCTGGAGGTATCAGAAGTGCGAATGCTGACATGAGTAACGACAATGCGAGTGAAAAACTCGCACGCCGAAAGACCAAGGGTTCCTGCGCAACGTTAATCGACGCAGGGTGAGTCGGTCCCTAAGGCGAGGCTGAAGAGCGTAGTCGATGGGAAACGGGTTAATATTCCCGTACTTCTAGTTACTGCGATGGGGGGACGGAGAAGGCTAGGCCAGCTTGGCGTTGGTTGTCCAAGTTTAAGGTGGTAGGCAGAGATCTTAGGTAAATCCGGGATCTTAATGCCGAGAACTGATGACGATCCTTCTTTTAGAAGGAGAAGTGGTTGATGCCATGCTTCCAGGAAAAGCCTCTAAGCTTCAGGTAACTAGGAACCGTACCCCAAACCGACACAGGTGGTTGGGTAGAGAATACCAAGGCGCTTGAGAGAACTCGGGTGAAGGAACTAGGCAAAATGGCACCGTAACTTCGGGAGAAGGTGCGCCGGTGAGGGTGAAGGGTTTACCCCGTAAGCTCATGCCGGTCGAAGATACCAGGCCGCTGCGACTGTTTATTAAAAACACAGCACTCTGCAAACACGAAAGTGGACGTATAGGGTGTGACGCCTGCCCGGTGCCGGAAGGTTAATTGATGGGGTTAGCGCAAGCGAAGCTCTTGATCGAAGCCCCGGTAAACGGCGGCCGTAACTATAACGGTCCTAAGGTAGCGAAATTCCTTGTCGGGTAAGTTCCGACCTGCACGAATGGCGTAACGATGGCGGCGCTGTCTCCACCCGAGACTCAGTGAAATTGAAATCGCTGTGAAGATGCAGTGTATCCGCGGCTAGACGGAAAGACCCCGTGAACCTTTACTATAGCTTTGCACTGGACTTTGAATTTGCTTGTGTAGGATAGGTGGGAGGCTTTGAAGCGTGGACGCCAGTTCGCGTGGAGCCAACCTTGAAATACCACCCTGGCAACTTTGAGGTTCTAACTCTGGTCCGTTATCCGGATCGAGGACAGTGTATGGTGGGTAGTTTGACTGGGGCGGTCTCCTCCTAAAGAGTAACGGAGGAGTACGAAGGTGCGCTCAGACCGGTCGGAAATCGGTCGTAGAGTATAAAGGCAAAAGCGCGCTTGACTGCGAGACAGACACGTCGAGCAGGTACGAAAGTAGGTCTTAGTGATCCGGTGGTTCTGTATGGAAGGGCCATCGCTCAACGGATAAAAGGTACTCCGGGGATAACAGGCTGATACCGCCCAAGAGTTCATATCGACGGCGGTGTTTGGCACCTCGATGTCGGCTCATCACATCCTGGGGCTGAAGCCGGTCCCAAGGGTATGGCTGTTCGCCATTTAAAGTGGTACGCGAGCTGGGTTTAGAACGTCGTGAGACAGTTCGGTCCCTATCTGCCGTGGACGTTTGAGATTTGAGAGGGGCTGCTCCTAGTACGAGAGGACCGGAGTGGACGAACCTCTGGTGTTCCGGTTGTCACGCCAGTGGCATTGCCGGGTAGCTATGTTCGGAAGAGATAACCGCTGAAAGCATCTAAGCGGGAAACTTGCCTCAAGATGAGATCTCACTGGAGCCTTGAGCTCCCTGAAGGGCCGTCGAAGACTACGACGTTGATAGGTGGGGTGTGTAAGCGCTGTGAGGCGTTGAGCTAACCCATACTAATTGCCCGTGAGGCTTGACCATATAACACCCAAACAATTTGATGTTTGCGTGTCAGACGGTTGAAGTCGACAAACAAACCGAAAAGACGCATCGCTCGCAAAGCGAAAGCCACATCGAAGCACCATCACATACCCAATTAGGGGAAGCGACTCAACACCGACTCCCCAACCGAATTGCTTGACGACCATAGAGCGTTGGAACCACCTGATCCCATCCCGAACTCAGAAGTGAAACGACGCATCGCCGATGGTAGTGTGGGGTCTCCCCATGTGAGAGTAGGTCATCGTCAAGCTTCTACACCAAACCCCCGATCATCGTAAGATGGCCGGGGGTTTGTCTTTGGGCAGCCGAAAAATCTCGCTGGGCTCTGGGGCTCCGGTAGTATTAGCCTAGCGAGAAGAGTTCCGGCTTTGGATTCGGTCAGGCTGGCTGCGATACAGCAAAACGCTCATGCATCGACCTATCTGGCTCTCCAAATGACCAATGCCGAGGAACTGGCAGGCTAGAAGAAAGATAGACGCCCTCGAAGACCATCGATGCGTGGCGGAGCGACAATCAATGCGGATCGTCACGCCGTTGGGAGGAGACTCATGGCTACGGTTAAACCGCACAGTTACGTATGAGATAGCTTGGGCTAGCGGCGATAGAGAAAGCCGTTTCGGCTGGAACGAGTCAGCGCCATCGGCAGCAGACTGGGTCAGCTCTCGACCACTATGTTTAGCTAACCGGTTCGACCTCTTTCAAAGCTTTTGGGTCAGCTGCGACGATCGATGCCTCGGCCTGCTCACGGCGCTTAATGAACCTCCAATCCGCCTCATCGAATAGTCCGGCCGGCCGACCCGCTACCGCCTTCCAGGTCGATAGCCACATGTGCGCCTGCGGCTTCACCGAGGCTAGAATCGGCACGAAGCCGAGTTGCAGGCTGGTTTCGATGAGAGCTTGCTGGTCTTTGCCGCTCGGCGACGGGCGACAACAGCTGGAACAGGGTTGGCACCGAGCCGTTATGCAGGAAAGGAGGCGGCGGATGCCGTCTAGCGGGCGCACCTTATAACCGCGGACCTCCTGCACCCCGATCGGCAGTCCGAAGCCGTCGAACTCGGCCCGCTCCTCCGGCGTGATGCCCGCGTCGCGGTATGCCCGGTCGCCGACATCGGTGATATAGGCCAGTCCCTTTGCGCCAGAACCTTCCTCAGGCCTAAAGCACCAGCTGATTTGCCGAACAGACGGACGTCCAGCCGATTCAGCTCTTCCAGCCTCCAGCCCAGGCGGGTGAGATCGGAGCGATGGTCGGCAATATTGTCGGCCGTGGTCGGATCGGTACTGACGAAAGACCTCGCAAAGACTGGCATGCGCCAGTATGGATCACGGCTTTGAGCGAAGCGCTTGTCGACCGGTTTGGGCTTGGCGTCGTGACAGTGCGCGCAGTTTTTCCGGTACAGCGCGCATCCCTGGCTCGCCTGCTGGAGATTGACCTGGCCCAACCCTACTTACGGCCAGCGTGGCGGGCTCAGCTGCATCATGGTGGTTTCAACTCCATGCAGGTCTCGCACACGCACGCCGGACGCATAACGCTCGGCCTCGGGAACCGGCCGGCCATCTTATTGCAGCAATTGCAGCCGCGCACCAACCCTCAGTGTCTCTCCAATGTTGCGCGACATCGGCTGCATGGCCGAACCGTTCCACTGAACCCAGTCGAAGTTCCAGATATCCCAGAGCTGTGGATAGCTAACCGGGGCGTTGGCGACGCGGTAGTTGACCGGGTCAATGGCGTCACCGAAGGTCGTGTTGGCGATGCGTCCGAAGGCAGGTCGAGTAGAGCCCACGGTGCCAGTCGTTGTAGGCCATGCTGAGCAGTCGATCAAGCATCTGCTTGAAGTCCAGGCGCAGCTGGCCACGGTCACGCTCGTAGTTCTCGGCGAGCACCTCACGGGCGAAACGGCGGAACTTCAGCGGGTTGTAGTAGGTAAAGGCCATGCTCATGCCGAGCGCCTGGCCAAAGGAGCCGCCGCACAAGGTCGGTACGGTCGATGCCAGCGAGTGCATCGCTGCGCCGCCATCGATGCGTATGGCCTGACCGTTATAGCGCAGCTCGCCGGTGTGTCACGCCGCACAGCTGACGTCCAGGTAGGCTTTTCCGGTCTCGTCATCCTCATGCCGGGCAAATCCGACCGGGAGATTGCCAGGGTTCCGTGCAGTGGCCTTCTGTGCGGGATCGATCAGAAATCCGAAGCGGGCCAGGTAGTTGGGCGCCGCGAATTTGGCTCTACTGAGCGGTAGTTCCAGCGCTCCGAACCAGTCGTATTCCAGGCCTTTAATCTGGGTGCCTTGTGGCGTGTAGTAATAGGTTTGCCAGTCTGCCTCGCTCCATTGGTCGAGGTAGCGAAGCACCTTAAGGCGCCTCATAGGCCGGCAGGTTGGGATAGGCCACTAAATACAACCCAGCCCCGGCTACCAGCGCAGCCAAAAACAAAAAAACCAGCAGGGCGCGTTGCAGCAATCGCATCGGCAAATTCTTGTAGCGGTAATGGCGAATGCGGGTTGATGGTAGGGTCTGAGGATGATAGGAATATGCGTGTTCGTTGACCTCACTTCATGGGTTTGTCGGGCGGCAAAGGGGCAGATTCACATCTCCATTGATTTCTACCAGTTCTTCCACGATAGAACTGTTTGACATATTGTTTGGATCGCGCTGATCAACGACTATCTCTTCGCCAGCCCACAGCCACTGATCATCAGTGTCCGCCCACTGTCCGCCACAGAACGATCCTGTTTCCTGCCGTACGATGCACCCGCTTGCCATTTCAACGAATGCGCAATAAGCGCGCTCACAGTCGTTCCCCATAGCGTCTCCCTCAATGCTCACGCGAATAATCTTGTGAATTTTCAGATATCTGCTGCTCTTGGAGAAATCAGAAGGAAGGCTTTCATCAAAATAGGCGCGCTGTTTTGGGAATAGTTCATGGTGGCTGTTACCTTTCGAATAATATACGCTGCGCCAATTACCTTGTTCGGGGTCTGCAAAGAATACTTTACCACCGTGCGCCTTGAGGTGGATCGATTGAGCTCCAGCCCAGGCTATAGATTGGGCTGCCGTAAAATAAATCAATAATGCTAACAGAGTTTTCGCTTTCATCGTTTTCACAACTGATCCTTAAGGTGCTGGTATCTGCCTGGCGCAACGCTTTTGCCGTTAACTATTGCCATTCTTCTTGCGTTTCCATAATCATACAAAATCGAAATCTCATATTCGGTATGATTGACACCCCAGTCTGGCGGCGCTCTGGGGTGGATCTCCCGGCCGGCCTTAGTCAGTTGGGCGGTACCGAGCTTGATGTGTTGGGTCTGGCCGATGGTGAGGTGGTCGTCGGGTTTGACTTGCACTTTGCGGTGGCCTACGACGGTCTGGTGTTCTTCGGCCTTGAACTCGGTGAAGCTGTTGGCCTCGACGGTGTCGTGGCGTTCATGGCCGACGCGGACCTTCTGGTCGTGCTCGATATTCTCGTCCCAGTCGCGCTGGGCGTGGATGTAGATCTGTTCGGCGCCTTTGCGGTCTTCGATGCGCAGTTCGTTATAGCCACCACCGCCGCGGGTGCTCAGCGTCTTGAAGACGCTGCGGGTCAGGTCCGCAGGCAGGTCATAGGGCACTTGGTGTTCCGCGTGGTAGAGGCAACCGCTCACCAATGGCTGGTCGGGGTCGTCTTCGAGGAAGGCGACCAGTACTTCAATACCGATGCGCGGGATGGTGATGGCGCCGTAGCGATCACCGCCCAGCTAATGACTTATTCACAGCATTCGAATTGCCTGACAGCGGCTAGTCCATACCACTTTCATACCTACCAGAGCCCGGATTAAAACTCCAAACGTGTGATCTGGTAAGTGTCTGACCTTCTGCATATATGACCTCATCCCACTCATCTCGCTGATAAGAGAGAAATATCACATCATTGTAACCATTGTTTTTCGAGCCGATTTCCTCCACGCCCGCGAAATAATCCCCCCCAATAAATTGAAGAAAGCCCCAGCATTGAATGAAAATCCCAAAAGTTCTATCTTTGGCAGACCCCTGACTATCAAATGACTCAAATATGTAGTCCTGATTACCATCACCATTAAGGTCCGCTTGATAGGCAACACGTCCTCGCTCCCGTAACATCTCAGAACCCTGGATGGTAGTCAAAACATCAGTAACGCTGCCACCCTCCCTCCACTCGGAAAGGAAACTTCTGACCCCTTTGTTTCCCTTGCAAACTTCAGCTTCCCCAGCCACCGAATTGAAGCTAGCGAGCATCAATAGGACTATCGGTAGTTTCATTATCAGGTATCCATTAAGAATGTGCCTCTGCCGGTACGTACCGATCCTTGCGGCTGGCCAGCACCAAACAGAATACTTGTCGACACGGTATTGTTCACAGCTGACGCTGCAGTAAGCAGACGCTCCGTCAACGCAGACTCATGAGCATCCGCCCAGTTCGAAATTTGCAATTGCCAATCAATCGAGGGATTGCTATTTATCGCATCTTGAATTGCTGCAGTAACCCGATCATAGGCCGGGTTCACGACATGGGACGGCCTAAACACATGCCAGCGAAGAAGTATAGCTACAGCCTTCTCAGAAGTAAAAATCTCTCCCAAAGTGCTATTTATCGTATCTATATCAACTTGAAAGCTAACACTTCTGCTGCGAATATCCCGAATTCTCTGTTTGGCCATTTCCCACATCGCCTGTCGATATTCGGGAATAGTCCTACCAGCCATGCTAATTCTGTAAATCCAGTGCCAACCCTTTAAATAGGCGGCCTCTGTCTTTGCCTTCAAAACGGGATTGAATTCAGTTTCGGCGTGAGTTGGTTGCGAGGATACATGAGTTTCGTTAGTCAACTTGAGCCAGGAGTTATATGTCCTCGTGCTGGACGAATGAATATCCTCGTGACCCCATTCATACTCAGGGTAAAGACCAAAATGCTTGAATGCCTGGCTAAAACCAGCCTCGCTACGATCGGCCAAGTATGCGATGAATGCTGGAAACTCCGCCTTATCGTATTCGTTTCCGTTAGAAGCCCCCATTGTCCAATGGCATGGGCCAGCAGAAACTAAGGAATTGTCCCAGGCATTGATTACATCAAACCTTCCATAGCATTCAGCCTCGGCAACGACTCTTACTACGCGATATGTCGAGAGTGGCGCCGTATTCACCTGCTGCGGATCTGCTGGAGCGCCGAGCATATTCTCGACCGTCATTTCCGCTTCTGGAGCCCAACTATGTTTTTGGGTCGCATTGGGGCCACCTTGAGTATCATAGTAACCTATAGCGTGATACTGGAATGTGGGCCTCGTGGCAGGGTAGGTATAATATTGGGTAAAATCCCGAGCAAAAATTCGCGGAGCACTACTTGTAAAACTATCATGCTTCCATAAATTTGAACCACCGTCGGACAAAGCAGTCCGCGCGCCTGACTGGTTGACCGACCAAGCCTCAATCACAACTGGACATCTGTAATGATTCTCTAGCCAGCACTCAATAGTCGCCCTAGTAACTGAATCAACCACTCCACTTACTGGGCCAGTATAGAAATAGTCATTGGCTACTTGCTCTAGAGAATCCACATAATATGATTTCAGCTCATCATTTGGCCCAGGAGTATTAGGCGCCTGCCCGGCCTGAACAACAACGTGAGCAGAGCTATCATAGTAGATCTCGCTGTTATTTACTATTTTCGAGGCGCCAGTTGAGGTCAATAACAATTGACCAATTTTTGTTTCTTTAACTCGTGCCACATGAGCCATTCTGGCGTAGATCTGAAATTCCCTGACTGCCCACTCACTCGATTTACCAAAGCTCCCATCGGGGGTGCCAACAATAGCGAAACCGAGTGTTTGCAAGTCTTCTTGCAGTTGCCTTACGTGCTCTGGAATCGTGAGTGATACGGTACTGCCGGAGGTGCCGGCCCACCCTGTTTCTGCAGTCTCCTGCTGTATAGCGGGATTGTCTATACCCCCCCAACGTGGAGGCGTATTCTGCTGAGATTTCCCATCGTGGTCCCCTCGACGAAGATCGAAATTTCCATATTTCATACTGCTGCTTTCCTACACATTGTGTTGCTTAATTAAAAGGTTCTGCTCAGATGCGGTTAAGTGATCCTTGTCAGCTAATTGACAAGCTCGTTGAAAACAACGTATTGCATACTGAGTCTTTGGACCATCAATT